>JAFQWY010000128.1 GCA_017407225.1 Clostridia bacterium
ACAAGATCACCTTCGGCAGTGACAAGGAACTTCCTCTGATTACCGCCGACCGGCAGCGGATCGAGCAGGTGGTCATCAACATTATGTCCAATGCCATCAAATATACGCCGGAGGGCGGACATATTGACATCCGGCTGACACGGGGGCGTGGGGACAGAATTCTGCTCCGCGTGACGGACAACGGCGTGGGCATTCCCGAAGAAGACATGGCTCACCTGTTCGAGCGGTTCTACCGGGTGGAAAAATCCAGAAACCAGGATGCCGGCGGCACGGGTCTGGGCCTTGCCATCGCCAAGGAGATCACCGAAGCCCACGGCGGACGGATCTCTGTGGAAAGCGAACCGGGCGTAGGCACATCGGTGCTTCTGGAACTGCCCGTGCGCTGCAAACTGGAAAGTACAAAAAAAGAAGCATAAACGATCGGAGATACATGGATGAAGCATCGTAAAACAAAAAAGAATAACGGTGCGGCCGCCATGGCTGTGACAGTGGTTCTGTTCGTTTTGCTCATCGGTCTGACGGCGGCACTGATTATGGTCTTCCGTGCCACATCGGCCGAGGTGGATACCTTTGATCTGAATCGGGTGACATCGGACAAGGAACAGGCGGAGATTGACATCACCGGTTATTTCCTGCCGGAGTTTGCCGGAATCACAACGGACGGTGTCAGACTCGGTATCAGTTCTTCCGCCGGGATTGTGAGGGAAGTGTTCCGTCTGGCGGCTCCCGCGGTCAGCGAGATTCTGAAAGAGGAGCATCTGAAGGGAGAGCTGACGGATGAAGAATGGCTGGCGCTGGCGGATGAGGAAGACTCTCTGTATTTCAGATTCCATCAGCAGGTTCCTCTGACAGTTCTGTCCCTGTTCAGCGGGCTGTACGGCAGCGGAGAAGAAAACGGCGGAGCGGACGGCTATGTCTATGAGATGCTGGTTCTGCCCTACAGCGAATCCATCCGTCGCAGAAGCGGAGTGATCCGTGCGGCAGTCCGGGATTCGGAGGGAAAATCACTGCTGTTTATGAAGGCACTGCCCGACTACGTACTGACTGCGGAGGCTTTGGAGCAGACAGCGGACTCCTACCGCTCCAGCCTGTATGCCTTCCGGTTTGACGGCAACAGCTGCGCATCTCCTACGGAACCGGTTTTCCTGAGCCCTGTTTCCTTCCGAAACATTATCATCAACGGCGACACGGCTACCATGCTCCATGACAGCGAATCGGAGACGGAAACTTTGCTGCGTTCCTTCGGACTGAACCCGGATAAGCTGCTGAGTACCCACAAGGGCGCGGACGGAGCCTGTTCCTTCATCGATACCCGTGGGATTCTCTATATCCGCAGTTCGGAGATCGAATACCGATCCACCTCCGACGGGGGACTTCGGGTTTCCGACCTGACAGCCCGGGAGTGGGATACTGAGCCCCATATTGTACAGAGCTGCATTGCCGCATCCGTCGGAATCTGGAACCGGATCCGCGCCATCGGCAGACTGTACACCGGAGATGAAGCCGATCTGATGCTCTCCTCCGTCTCTTCCGACGGACACAGGGTGACGGTGCGTTTCCTGTATACTGTGGATAATCTGAGAATTGCGTCGGAGCAGCCTGCCATGGAAACGGTGTTTGAAAACGGCATTCTCAGGTCGGCAAAAATCCATACGATCGCTGTGATGACCCTGGGAACAAGAGGGGTATCCCTCAGTGAAGGGTGGTTCCTCGGTACTCTTGACAGAACCATTCCGCGGAACGTAACCCTGGTCTACAGGAACCGGTATGCCCCCGTTGACAGCGCCGATTATACTTCCGATGCGGTGGGAGCCGAATGGGCGGCTGTTTCGGCTGCCGGAAAGGAGGACGACTGATGGAACACAAACGGATTGTGCCGGTGCTTATGTGCATCGTTGCATTGGCCTGCGTGATTCTGGCGTCGGTTCTCGTTTCCGTCAGCATGGGACTCAACCGGTTTCCCGAAAGTTCCGTGACGGATATCGCAGCTTACCTGGCGGAGGACGGAATCTATGTGGATCCCGGTCTGATTTCCGCCAGACGGGAGCGGGGAACGGTCTATGTATGCGATTCCCCCGATTACAACCGGACCGTTGCTGAGCTTCTGGACGGAAATACAGTCAGCGCAGCCTATGTGATTCCGGACGGGGAAGTGATGATCATGAACGGCGGAGCACGGCTGGAATTCGGTAGCAGCTTCACCTTCCGTTATTTTAAAAACGGCATCGCCTCGGCATCCCCGGCCATATTCGAGCTGTCCGGAATGGCGGCTCAGATCAGTGAATCCAAAAAGGAAGACATCCGGGAAGCTGCGGTGCGGTTTCTGGAACGGGGAAGCCGGGAATTCGATGAGCTGAACGTGGAGATTGCGCTGGATGCGGTCTGGGAAAACGAAGGCCGGTATTACGCCCTCTGCTCCCGGAGCATCGACGGCATCGAGATTACCGGGAACCTGGTACTCTGCACTGTGGAAGGGGACACCGTCACGGAAGCATACGGAACATGGTGTTTTCTGACACCTGCCGAAACTTATTCCGCACAGCTTTCCGATCTGCTCAATATACTGTTCAATGTAAAGAAGGATCTTCGGGACAGGGCGGATGATCCGGAGAATCCCGACGGAGTCCCGGTGACGATCACTGCCATTGAACTGTGCTATTCTCTGTATTTTTACGGTGCGGAGGAGAGCTTCTGTCTCATTCCCTGCTGGCAGATTGTGACGGACACAGCCGGAAAATTGATTTATAACGCAATTGATAGTACACTTTATACAGTGAAATGACGGGATTAGTTTTGAGTTTTTTAATTTTTCGTCATGAATTTTGAATTTTATGAAAATCCTTCAAAAAACTCTTTCATTATTGAACACAAACTGTTATAATATATAGGGTCAAAAGTGCCGCCATAGGGTATTTCTGACCTTTTGAGCCTGCCCGGAAAGGAGTTCCGGCCGGTTATACATCGCCTGTGACAGAAAGGCCTGAATCAAACATGGAAAAAATCGTAATCAACGGAGGCAAGCCTCTGTTTGGTCAGGTGGAGATTTCCGGCTCCAAAAATGCCGCTCTGCCTATTATATATGCGTGTGTCCTGGTGAAGGGGAAGTGCGTTCTGGAGAATATTCCCGACATTTCCGACCTGCGGAATTCCTTTAAAATTCTGGAAGCGGCAGGGGCGAAAATCGAGAAGCTGGACCGCAACACCTACGCCATCGACTGTACGGACTTTGAAGTGGGTACCAGTGACAGAGAGCTGGAGCTTGTATCCAAAATCCGCGGCTCCTACTATCTGCTGGGAGCTGAGTTCGGACGGTTCGGCAAGTCCCGTGTGGCATTCCCCGGCGGATGCAATTTCGGCGTCAGACCCATCGACCAGCATATCAAGGGTTTTGAAGCTCTGGGCGGCAGGGTTGATGTGGACGACGGTTTCATCAACATCGAGTCCGACAACGGTGCTCTGGGGACCAGCATCTTCCTTGATGTGACCAGCGTAGGCGCAACTCTGAACATCATGATCGCGGCGGCAACTGCTGAAGGCATGACGATCATTGACAATGCGGCAAAGGAACCCCATGTGGTTGACTGCGCCAACTTCCTCAATACCTGCGGTGCCAGAATCAGCGGTGCCGGTTCCGATATGATCAAGATCAAGGGCGTGCCCCAGCTCCACGGCTGTACTTACGCGATTATTCCCGATATGATCGAAGCGGGATCCTTCATGGCGGCTGCTGTGGCGACTCACGGCTCCGTGCAGGTGAACAACATCATTCCCAAGCATCTGGAATCCATTTCCGCAAAGCTGGAGGAAATCGGCGCAACGGTTGAAGAGTTCGACGATGCCGTATTGGTGACTGCCGGCAAGCATCTCCGCAAGACCAGCGTCAAAACCATGCCCTATCCCGGATTCCCCACCGATATGCATCCCCAGATGTCCGCGCTCCTTTGCTGTGCGGAGGGAACCAGCTACATCAACGAAAGCATTTTTGAAAACCGGTTCCGTTATGTGGAAGAACTGCGGCGGATGGGTGCGAAGATCAAGGTGGACGGCAGAATCGTCGTCATCGAAGGCGGCACTCCCATGAAGCCCGCATCCGTGATTGCGACCGACCTGCGCGGCGGCGTGGCGGTGATGATCGCGGCTCTGGCAACGGAAGGAACCACAGAAATTACCGAAATAAGACTGATCGAACGCGGGTATGATAATATCTGCGAAAAACTCCGCCAGCTGGGTGCCGACATTCAGAAAATCACCTGCCCGGACAACGCGGAATAAACAGGATCTGACAAGGAGAAGGATATGAAAGTTACACTTGAAACCATCATCGGCGACATCGTTGATTTTGACGAAGATACTGCGGAAATTTTCCTGGAATGCGGCATGCACTGCATTGACTGCCCCGTTTCCAGAATGGAATCCGTGGAAGAAGCCTGCATCGTTCACGGCGTGGAACCGGAAGAACTGATCGAGAAGCTGAACAAGTACTTCGAAGAAAAGCAGAAGGCTGAAACCAAGTAATCACCACAGAAAAGGCGGAGACAATCCGTCTTTTTTGAATTGTTGTACTGATACTGATGAGGAAAAACATGAACACAACGGATAAAAAACTCCCCGCGCTGGATCCCCGGCTTGCCTGTGCTGCATCCATGGTGCGGCAGGGGGCGGTCATTGCGGACATCGGAACCGACCACGCATACATACCCGTGTATCTGACGCTGGCCGGTATTTCACCCTGTGCCATCGCGGCGGACATCAACAAGGGTCCTCTGGAACGTGCCCGGATGAACGCGGAAAAATACGGCGCGGCGGATCGGATCCGGTTTGCGCTGGCGGACGGGCTCCGGGGAATCGAACCGGAAAAGGAAAATGTGAAAGATATCGTCATCTGCGGCATGGGCGGCGAGCTGATTGCGCGGATCGTGACGGAATCGGACTACACGAAGAATCCCGATGTGCACCTGATTCTCCAGCCCATGACCTGTCCCGATGATCTGCGCCGGGAGCTGTCTGCGGCAGGATATGCCGTTCTGGACGAAAACCTGTGCGAATCCGCGGGACGGATCTATACCTGCATTCTGGCGGCGTATACCGGCGAGGCGTATGAATTGTCCCCGGCGGAGATGCTGCTGGGACCGGTGAACATCGCAAAACGGGACGGACTGTTTCTGCGGTATCTGGAGAGGGAAATCAACCGGCTGAAGATCCGCATTGCCGGGATGGAACGGGGCGGCACGGATTCCGCTGCGGAAAAGGAATTGCTCCGTGAACTGGAAGAACTGAGGGGGAACTGATATGACTGTAAACGAACTGCATCGCGCGCTGAGCGAAAAATACCCGAAGACGTTGTCCTGCTCCTGGGACAACGACGGAATCATGATTTCTACCGATACGAACACGGAGGTGAAGCGTGTGCTGATCGCGCTGGATGCCGCCCACGAAACCGTGAAGTACGCGGCGGAAAACGGCTTTGACACCGTGGTGACCCACCATCCCATGCTGTTCCGGGGTGTGAAGTCCGTGACCATGGGCAATACAAACGGACGGCGGATTCTGGATGCGGCACTGGCAGGAGTCAGCGTGCTGTCCTTCCATACCCGGCTGGATGCTGCGGCGGGCGGAGTGAACGATGCCCTGTGCCGTGCCTGCGGATTCGAGCCTGACGAAGTCTTCGGTGACGACGAAGCACCTGCCCTCGGCAGAATCGCCCACTGCGACCCTATGACAGCGCGGGATTTGGCACTTCAGGTGAAGGAAAAGCTGGGATGCGATGCCGTGCGTCTCAACGGATGCCCCGATACCGTTGTCACAAGAATCGGGTTCTGCGGCGGCGACGGCAAGGATTTCATCTATCCCGCACTCGCTTCCGGCTGTCAGGCATTTGTCACCGGTGACGGCGGCTACAATATGGCGGGGGATGCATCCGAGGAGGGAATCGTCACCATCGAATGCGGACATTACCATTCCGAAGCCGTTGTGCTGGAACCTCTGGCTGCGGCAGTCCGGGAATGCTCCGGGGCACAAACGGTGATTTACAACTCCTGCACGTACAGCGTTCTCTGATATGGCGAAGAATAAGAAGAATCGCCGGAAGAAAAAGACAAAAATCTCTCCTGCCGGGATTGCGGTGACAATTCTGTGCGCCATGTTCTTTACCGTGTACGCAGTTTATGCCTATCAGCAGACCGGGACGATTGTGCCCACCATGGAGCTGATCGACGGACACGCCAATTTCCGCTTTATTGATGTGGGACAGGGCGACTGCACACTCATCACCCATCACGGGGAAGGAATTCTCATCGACGCCGGTCCCGGTTCCTCAGGCAGAAAAGCGGCGGAAGCGGCAGCGGTATATTCCCCCACACTGGATTATTTCATCATCACCCATCCTCACGAAGACCATATGGGCGGTGCGGAGGAAGTCCTGAAGCGGGTGAAGGTGGGGTGCCTGGTTCTGACCGCCGACCGCACGGATGAGGAATTCTACGGCGATACCGTGCGGCTGGCTGACCGGCTGGGGATTCCCATTCTGTATGCGGAAGACGGCATGACCCTGACCACGGAGCATATCACTGCGGAAATTTTCGATACCTTCGGTCTGGAGTCGGACAACCTCAACAACCGGAGCATGATTGTGAAGATCACTGCCGATGATACCACACTCCTCGTGACAGGGGATGCGGAAAGTGAGGAAGAGGAATATCTTCTTGACAAGTGCCGGGAACAGCTGGATGCGGATCTTCTGAAGGCGGCCCATCACGGCTCGTCCACATCATCCGGTGAGGAATTTCTGGCGGCGGTGTCACCGGATATTGCGGTGATCTCCTGCGGACGGAACAACAGCTACGGTCATCCCGCATCCGCGGTGGTGAACCGTCTGAAGAATCTGGGAGCCGAGATCCGGCGTACGGACTTTGAAGGTACCGTACTGATCCGGAAGGGTGGCAGTCTTGCGGAGAGGATCCGGGCATGGATCGACCGGGCGGCGTGAGGTTTTCGGCAAATTTTATACATTTTCGCTATAAATTCCGTGAAACCGCACAAAGCAGGGGGAATCCCTTGCATTTGCCGGAAAAATTTGCTATAATGAAATTTATGAATCATATGACGGCATCCCGTCAACTTTGACCGAAATCAGGTAACAGCATGAAAAAACAGCTTACGGATTACGAAAAAAAGGCGTGGAGGATGGTGATCCTCTTCCTGCTCGCCTACACGACGGTTTATATCGGCAAAAAGACCATGTCGGTCTGCCTCAGCGATATGATCGCGGACGGTGTCTGCGACAAGCTGACCGGCGGCACCATCGGAACCTGCTTCCTTGCCTGCTATGCGGCAGGGCAGTTCATCAACGGCTGGCTGGGCGAGCTGATCCATCCCCGGTACATGATCTGCGGCGGTCTGTTCGCGGCAGGTATGATGAACTGGTTCATGAGCCTCTGCTCCGTGCCCGTGGGATTCATGATCATCTGGGGTGTCTGCGGATACGCATGCTCCATGCTCTGGTCCCCCATTATCCGCGCCGTGTCCCTGTGGACCAGTGACGAAATCGGTCAGACGGCCGGTGCGACCTTCTCCGCTACCATCCCGGTGGGTACCATTTTCTGCTACGTTCTCTGCGCGGCGGCACTGAATCTGGCAACATGGCGCTGGGCATTCCGGGTATGCGGCACCGTGCTCTGCGTGGTTGCGGTGATCCTGTACATCTCTCTGGGTACTCTGAAGACCCATATGACCTCTCCCGAAACGAAAAAAGAAAAGAGCGCGGACGGTAAAAACGGCACTGTGGGCGTGTTCTGCATCGGTCTGGTGTTTGCAGCCTCTGCGATTCTGTTCAACGGTATGATAAAGGACGGTCTGGACTACTGGATTCCCACCGTACTCAACGACCGGTTCATCTCCGACTCCTCCGTGGTATCCCTGATCAGCACGCTTCTTCCCATCTTCAACATCTTCGGCGTGTATTTTGCCAAGTATATCTACAGCAGATTCAAAATGTCCGAGCTGGGCACCTGCGGATGGATGTTCCTGATCAGTGCATCGGCTCTTGGCGGTGCGCTGTGCTTCATCAGCCTGGGCGTGGGCGGCATGGCTGTCGGAATTCTGGTCACCGTTCTGCTGGCTCTGTCCAGTGCGGCGATGCTGGGTGCCAACTCCATGCTCCTGACCTTCATTCCCCTCCACTTCGGCAAGATCGGTCGGGCTTCCGCTGTGACCGGGATGCTCAACTGCTTCTCCTATGCGGCGGCGGCGGTCTCCGGTGTTGCCATCGGCGTGATTTCCGAGCACACCAGCTGGGAAACCGTGTTCATGATCTTCGTACTTGCGGCGGCTCTGGGCGGTGTTCTCTGTGTCATCGGCAAGGGCAGACTGGCGGTGAAGATCCGCGAGCTGGACAGCATGAAATAAAAATTGATTCAAAACGGTACGGTTTTCAGGCTGTACCGTTTTTTCATGTCGTTCTGCGTTAAAGTTTGGAAAAATTCCTACTTATATTATTATAACTTGCCAGTTGACCTCGGCGGCGTTTTGGGGTATAATATAGAAGTATAATTGGGTGATTTATCAATATTCGAACAATATCGGAGAATACAATGGTAGAAATAACCGGAGTTTTCCCCCATTCCCGTGCCGCGAGAGCCGGGATCCGGGAAGGCGACATTTTACTGGAAATCAACGGATACGCCATCAATGACGTTCTGGACTACCGGTTCCGTCTGGCGGAAGAAAAGGTAATTCTCAGGCTGCACCGGGGCGCCGACATCATTGAGGTGAAAATACGCAAGGATACCTACGACGACATCGGACTGGAATTCGGCACTCCCCTCATGGATAAGAAGCACCGGTGCGAAAACGGATGCATCTTCTGCTTCATCGACCAGAACCCCAAGGGGATGCGGGATACCATCTATTTCAAGGACGACGACAGCAGACTGGCGTTCCTCCACGGCAACTACATCACGCTGACCAACCTCCGCGATGCGGACATCGACCGGATTATCGAGATGCACATCTCTCCCGTCAATGTGTCCGTCCATGCAACCAATCCCGAACTGCGGGTGAAAATGATGAAGAACAAGCGGGCGGGCGAAGTCCTCGGATATCTGGATCGTCTGGCGGATGCGGGCATTACACTCCGCGGCCAGATCGTGCTGTGCCGGGGCATCAACGACGGGGAAGAACTTGACCGCTCCATGAAGGATCTGGCGAAGTATTACCCCCGCATGGACAGCGTTTCCATCGTGCCCTGCGGTCTGACGGCACACAGAGAGGGACTGTATCATCTGGAGCCCTTTACGGCTGAAGAATGCGCGGCGGTGATCCGTCAGGTGAATGCTTTCAATGAAATCCTCCCCGAGCGGATGTTCTACGCTTCCGACGAGTTCTACGTCAAGAGCGGCACTCCCCTCCCCGAGGATGAGTTCTACGGCGAATATACCCAGATCGAGAACGGTGTGGGTATGCTGACATCCTTTGAAAGAGAATTCGCCTTCTTCGCGGATACCCTCGATGAGGAGGAATGCTCCGTCAAGCGGGAGGTTTCCATCGCAACGGGCGAGGCGGCATATGAATTCATGAAGAAACTGACCGGCTCCCTCACGGAAAAATGCCCGGATCTGAAGATTCATGTTTACCCCATCAAAAACAATTTTTTCGGCGGCGAGGTTACCGTCACCGGTCTTCTCACCGGACAGGATCTGGCGGATCAGCTGAAGGATAAACCTCTCGGCGACACCCTGTACCTGTCAAGAACCACTCTGCGCGCGGAAGGGGATCTGTTCCTCTGCGGCATGACTCCCGACGAACTGGCTCAGACGCTGGGTGTGAACGTGGACTTCGTGGAAAACGACGGCGCGGAAATGGTGGAAAAGCTGATGGCGCTGCAGTGAAATATTCACGATGTGAATGTGAAATACCGCTTCGCGGCGTGAAATTTTCCTTCGGAAAGTGAAATTGCCTTCGGCAGTTAAGGTGCATTTTCTGACGAAAATGTTTTCATTGAATAGCGTAAACTGAAAATCCAGTGTCACTCCACGGCGCACGTGAGTCCATGAAGCGCCTGCGGCTAAGATAAGAGATAATATTGAATAGATAATAGATAATTATCCATCTTCCACCACGCGCGTGAGCCCGGATAAATAACGTTTTCAGTTACTATATCCAGCGATCGCTCCACGGCTACGGCGAGACACTCACTGCGTGGAGTGAGGTCTTGGAGGCGCCTGCGAGCTCGCGTACAGTTTTCTGATGATCTGAAACCATAACATGGAATCGCACCCTCAGCTGCAATCAGAAATTACCCCCGTAGACAGCTATCCAGCATCCCAAACTGCACATCATCATAAAAAATCCCCCGAAGCTGACGAAATCCTATCAGATCACATTCCGTCAACACACTGCACCTCGTCAGCATAAAAGTTTTGCGGAGCTTTTTCAAAAGCGACCGTCTCCCTTATTACAAAATCAAAATCTACACGAAACGGAGAAAATAAAATGGCAAAACCTGTGATTGCGATTGTGGGACGTCCCAACGTCGGCAAGAGCACACTTTTCAATAAGCTGATCGGCGAACGACGCGCCATCGTGGAAGACTGCCCCGGTATTACCAGAGACCGGATTTACGGCGAAACCGAATGGAGAGGCAAGACTCTGATTGTCATCGATACCGGCGGTATTGAACCCAAGACTGACAATATCATTCTGAAGAAGATGCGGGAACAGGCGCAGGTCGCCATCGATACCGCTGACGTTATTATTTTCATGTGCGACATCCGCACCGGTCTGCTGGCGGACGATATGGATATCGCCCTCATGCTGAAGAAGAGCGGCAAGCCCGTTGTACCCTGCATCAATAAGTCCGACAAGATCGGCGATGTTGCACCCGAGTTCTACGAATTCTATGAACTGGGCTTCGATATCGACCCCATCGCTATTTCCTCCCTCCACGGCAGCGGAAGCGGCGACGTTCTCGATGCCTGCCTGGAAGCTCTGGGTGACTTCGAGGAAGAAGAAGAGGACAACGATACCGTGGCGGTTGCCGTTATCGGTAAGCCCAACGCCGGTAAGTCCTCCCTTGTAAACCGCATCCTCGGCGACGAACGGTGCATTGTGTCCGATATCCCCGGCACTACCCGTGACGCCATCGACACCTATATGGAAAACGAACACGGCAAGTTCAACTTCATCGATACCGCCGGCATCAGACGCCAGAGCCGCGTGGACGACAAGATCGAAAAGATCAGCGTTCTCCGTGCGAAAATGGCTGTGGAACGTGCAAATGTGTGCCTGCTGATGGTGGATGCCAACGAAGGCGTTACCGATCAGGACGAAAAGATCGCCGGGATCGCTCACGAAGCCGGCAAGGCCACCATCATCTGCATCAACAAGTGGGATTCCATCGACAAGGACAACAGCACCACCAACGAGTTCACCAAGAAGGTGTACGACTCCCTGTCCTATATGACCTACGCTCCCCTCATGTTCATCTCCGCAAAGACCGGTCAGAGAGTGGATAAGCTGTTCGAGCAGATCAACTATGTCCATAACCAGACCAATATGCGCGTGTCCACCGGTATGCTCAACGACGTGCTGGCAGATGCCGTAGCGAGAGTACAGCCCCCGTCCGATAAGGGCAGACGCCTGAAGATCTACTACATGACCCAGACTCAGGTTGCACCGCCCACCTTCGTCATCTTCTGCAACGATGCAGAGCTGTTCCACTTCTCCTATCAGCGCTATCTGGAAAACTGCCTCCGCCAGACTTTCGGTTTCCGCGGTACCCCCATCCGACTGATTATCCGCCAGAAGGGCGAGAGCGAGGAGTAAGAGATGCTGCACTTTTTTCTGCGCTATGAAATGGGCTTCACCGGTCTGATCGGGTATTACTGGAAGAATATCCCCCTCTGGGCAAGCCTGGCCCTCATTCTCGTTTATGTGGCCATCCCCTACCTCCTCGGCAGCGTCAATACCGCTATTATCGTATCCGGAAAAATGTATCACGACGATGTCCGTACCCACGGAAGCGGCAATGCCGGATTTACCAACGTGATGCGTACCTACGGCAAGACTGCGGCGGTCATCACCTTCGTTGGCGATATTCTGAAAACCGTGGCGGCTGTTATGGTGGGCTGGTGCGTGTTCGGCTATCTCACCGCGTACATTGCCGGATTCGCCTGCTTCATCGGTCATATTTTCCCCGTGTTCTACGGCTTCAAGGGCGGCAAGGGCGTTGTCTGTCTGGCATCCCTGCTGCTGATGCTTGACTGGCGGATCTTCTGCATCCTCGTGGTCATCTTCGTGGCATCCGTTGTCTGCACCAAGTATATCTCCTTCGGATCCGTCCTCTGCGCTATGCTGTTCCCCCTGATCCTCAACCGCATGAACAATACCGGGCTGAGCCTGATCGAATTCGTGGCTCTCGCCTTCGCGGTGATCATCGTCATCAAGCATATCCCCAACATCAAGCGGATCTTCAAGGGAACCGAAAGCAAGTTTGAATTCAAGAAAAGCAAGAAAACGGAAGACTGAGCTTCCTGACTGAACGATATGAAAAACGAAAAAATCACCGCGTTTGCTGCTCTTGCCGCACGGAGCCTGACGGCAGGTACCATGCAGAGCATCACGTTCCACTCACCCTCGGGCGGCGACTGCCTCAAGTGCAAGGGAACTGTGAAGAAGATCGGCGGCGGTTATGTGGTGCAGTTTGAAACCTCCATGACCGAGGGCAGAGTGGCACAGGAAAACGTCCCCGCCGACGGAATGGAAGAAGCTGTCGAAACGTATTTCGATACATACAGAAAAGCGGATCTGACCGATAAAAACGGTACGGCATCCGTGATGATCTCGAAAAAAGGCGCCGTGACTTTCCTGAAAAAGGGGAAGATCGGTGATACTTCCTCTGCTCCCGTGCAGACAGAATCCGGCAACGACCGGGACAAGAACCGCCTGCTGACCGGGGAAGAAGAATTCCTCAAAGCCCTCGGCGTATCCGACGAAAAGGGCAGAATCCACGACAAAAAGCAGTCCAAATTCCGCCAGATCTGCCGCTTCTCCGAGTACATCGTGGAGGCGGAAAAGAAGCTGAACCGGGAAGGAACCCTCTACGTCTGCGACCTGTGCTGCGGCAAGAGCTATCTCAGCTTCGCGGCGTATCATGTGCTGACTGCGGTCTGCGGCCGGGATGTGAAGATGACCTGCGTGGATCTGAAGCAGAGCGTGATGGATTTCTGCGGGGACGCGGCAAAAGCGGCGCACATGGACGGCATGGAGTTTCTGTGCATGAATATTGACGATTTCGTGCCCGAGAGAACGCCGGATCTGGTGATCTCCCTCCACGCCTGCGACATCGCCACCGATATCGTGCTGGGATTTGCCTCCCGGTACCGCGCCGATGTGATTCTGTCCACACCCTGCTGCCACCACCGGCTGAACAGCGACATGGACTGTCCCACTCTGGACTTTATTGCCGACCGATCCATCCTGAAGCAGAAGCTGGCGACAGCGGCTACCGATGCCCTGCGGCTTCTGAAACTGGAGGCGGAAGGCTACAAAACCGATGCCACCGAGCTGATAGACCCGGAAGATACGCCGAAAAATGTCATGCTCCGGGGCGTAAAACGGAAGAATTTCCGCTTTGACTCCGACGAAGCCCGTCAGAAACGGGAAAAATACAACACCGCATACCGGTTCTTCTACGGAAAGGATCCGGACGAGAAACTGTTTACCTGCTTTGAAGGCTGAAAAATACAAAAATCATCATACAGAAAGGCGACACCATGGAAACTACCGCGCTTCTTGAAATGATCAGCCGGGTCGACGTCACCGCTGACGAACGGCTGGCGGCTCTCACACAGCTCAAGGCGAAGATTGACTCCGGTGAGATCGAAACTCCCGAGAGAGGCATTTTCGTCAACAACCACATCCACACCAGCTACTCCTTCTCTCCTTACACGCCCACTTCCGCGGTGTTCTATGCGTGGAAGGCAGGTCTCCGCACCGCCGGCATCATGGACCACGACTCCGTTGCCGGTCTGAGAGAATTTATCCGTGCCGGTGAGATCATGGAAATGCCCATCACCTGCGGCTTTGAGTGCAGAGTCAACGTGGACGGCACTCCCCTCGTGGGCAGGAAGATCAACAACCCCGACCAGTGCTCCTGTGTGTATCTGGCCATGCACGGCATCCCCCATCAGAATATCGACATGGCGGAAGAGGTGCTGAAGACCGTACGTGAAAAGCGAAATATCCGCAACCGGAAGATGTGCGAAAATATCACCGCACTGACCTCCCCCTTCGGCATTACCCTGGACTTCGATACCGATGTATATCCCCTGTCCATGGCTCACGAAGGCGGCAGTGTTACCGAAAGACATATCTGCTACGGTCTGACAAAGAAAATCACCGGCAAATATCCCGACAGAGCACAGGCATGCGACTTCATTGACACTCTCTGCGGCAAGAAGATGGCGGACAAGACCCGTCAGAAGCTCATCGACGCACCGGACAATTTCTACGAATTCGATATCCTCGGCGTGCTCAAGTCCAGCCTCGTGGAACGGTTCTACGTGGATGCCACCGATGAATGCATGAATATCCGGGATTTCACCGCTCTGGCAAAGAAGCTGGGCGCAATCTCCGCATATGCATATCTCGGAGACGTCGGCGAATCCCCCACAGGCGACAAGAAGGCACAGAAGTTCGAGGACGACTATCTCCCCGAACTGTTCGACACCCTGGCTGACTGCGGCTTTGACGCCGTTACAATATGCCCTCCCGGAATACCAAGGAGCAGCTGAGACGGGTTATGGATCTGTGTGCGGAACGGGGGCTTTACGAAATCTCCGGCGAAGACATCAACTCTCCCCGCCAGTCCTTCATCTGTCAGGCTCTTGCCGATCCCGCATACGCTCACCTGAGAACCGCAACCTACGCCCTCATCGGTCACGAAATCGCCGCAACCGCAGATGTAAGAGATTCCATGTTCTCCGCCGAAACCAAGGCGGCACATCCCACGCTGGAAGAACGGGTGGGGATTTATTCCGCGATCGGCGGAAAGTGAAATATTCACGATGTGAATGTGAAATACCGCTGCGCGGTGTGAAATCGCTTCGCGGTGAAATTCGCTACGCGAGTTAAGGTGCATTTTCTGACGAAAATGTTTTCATTAAACCGTATAAACTGAAAATTACGTGTCACTCCCCGCGCGCGTGAGCCCGGATAACGAAAAATTTAAGTAACTGTATCCCGCAATCGCAAAACGGCTGTGGTGAGCAGGGTCTCGGAGGTCCCTGCGAACTCGCATACAGTTTTCTGATAGATCGGACGGAACAATTCTGCATCGCACCCTGAAGTACAGTCAGAACCTGCATCCGTAGTGAGATATCAAACATCCAAAACCGCACGCTGTCAAGAAAATCCCCCCGACGCTGACTGAATCATATCCGTGTACTTCCTGTCAGCGCACTCTACCTTGTCCGAATAAAAGTTTTTGCCAGGCTTTTTTCAAAAAGCCGCGTTTCCCCCTAACTCCAACCATCAACTGCACTATATTCAGAAAGAAGGAAGTCAATATGAGCCTTGAAATTCTTGTTGAGTATTCCAACCGCTACGGTAAGAATCCCGCGTTTGTGCTGGCGGGCGGCGGTAATACATCCTATAAGACCGAAGATACCCTGTACGTGAAGGGAAGCGGCACCTCTCTGGCGAATATCACCGCCGAGGGATTCGTGAAGATGAACCGCGCCGCTCTCGCCGCAATCTGGGAAAAGACCTACGCCGACGATCAGGCTGAGAGAGAAGCGCAGGTTCTTGCCGATATGATGGGCGCAAAACTCCCCGGCGAAGAAGCAAAGCGTCCCTCCGTGGAAACTCTGCTCCATGACCTGTTCCCCCAGAAGTTCGTGCTCCATGTCCATCCTTCCTCCGTCAACGGCCTCACCTGCTCCGTTCAGGGCAAGGACGCCATGACCGAGCTGTTCCCCGATGCCGTGTGGGTCAGCGAATGTGAGCCCGGCTATATCCTCGCCGCAAAGTGCAGAACCGCGCTGAACGAGCATAAGACCGAATCCGGTAAGGATGCCGATGTTGTGTTCCTCCAGAATCACGGTATCTTCTTTGCCGCTGACGATAAGGAATCCCTGGATACCCTCGTTTCCGGCGTGATGGATAAGATTGCCGCAAAGCTTGACGTAAAGCCCGACTTCTCCGAAGCGGAAACCGACAGAACAGCTGCCGCAAAGATCGCTCCCGCCATCCGTATGGCCTACGACGAAAACGGCGGCGCCGCTGTTGTGTTCAACTGCAATAAGACCGTTCTCGATTTCGCCGCATCTGCGGAAGCGTTTGAGATCCTCAAGCAGCCCCTGTCCCCCGACCATATCGTTTACTGCAAGGCGGAACCCGTGTTCGTGGAAGATTTCTCTCCCAAGGGCATCAAGGCAGCATTTGACGAAGTTGCACAGCGCCGCGGATTCAAGCCCAAGGTTGTGTTCGCAAAGGGCATCGGTATGTTCACCGTGGGCGCATCCATGAAGGAAGCGAAGACTGCTGCTGAAGTGTGGATGGACTGCATGACCATCACCACCTACGCACAGAATTTCGGCGGTGTCCGTCATATGGCTCCCGCAATGGTTGACTTCATCGTCAACTGGGAAGTGGAAAGCTACCGTGCCAAGGTTTCTCTGGCCGGTGCTGCTGCCAAGAAGCTGGCAGGCAGGATTGCCATCGTTACCGGCAGTGCCCAGGGCTTCGGCGAAGGCATTGCACGCTGGCTTGCCGACGAAGGTGCGGCCGTTGTCATCGCCGACATGAACGCGGAAGGGGCTGAGAAGACTGCGGAATCCATCGCTCAGGACTGCGGCGTTCCCACTCTGGCTGCCGCTGCGAATGTGTCCGATGAAGACAGCGTCCGGAAGATGATGGAAGACTGCGTTCTGGCGTTCGGCGGTCTGGATATCTTTGTCAACAACGCAGGCATCGTCCGTGCAGGTTCTCTGGAAGAGATGACCAAGCAGAATTTCGAGCTGGTTACCGCTGTCAACTATACCGCTTACTTCCTCTGCGCCAAGTATGCATCCGCTGTCATGAAGATCCAGAGAGAGGTTTCTCCCGAATACATGGCGGATATCATTGAAATCAACTCCAAATCCGGTCTGGCCGGCTCCAACAAGAACTTCGCTTACGCGGGTTCCAAGTTCGGCGGCATCGGTCTGACCCAGTCCTTCGCGCTGGAACTGGCGCCCTACGGCATCAAGGTTAACGCGGTATGCCCCGGCAACTTCCTGGACGGTCCCCTGTGGTCCGACCCGGAAAAAGGACTGTTCGTGCAGTATCTCAACGCAGGCAAGGTTCCCGGAGCAAAGACCGTGGAGGATGTGCGCAGATTCTATGAATCCAAGGTGCCCCTCAACCGCGGCTGCCGCATCGAAGACGTTGCCAAGGCTGTTGTGTACATCATCGATCAGAAGTACGAAACCGGTCAGGCAATCCCCGTCACCGGCGGTCAGGAAATGCTGAAGTAAAACCGGAATAGCAAAAATAAACTGAACAGCTCAATATAACCACAGCAACAAAAAACTCCGATGCAGAACAACTGCAAAGGAGTTTTTGTTATTCATCGGAGCGGGAGAGTGATTACCGGAAGAGGATCTTCTGCCGGCTGGCTGTCATCAGGGCATCGGGAACACGGTAATACTTGATCAGCGGCATCAGACGGTGTCCGTCGATATCAACGGCATCGGAACCGTATGCTTCCGCACCGCCGGTCACTTCCGCATAGATGAGATCCCCGTCCATGTAGACGCCGTTGTCCTGACGAGTGACGGTTCCGGTGGTTTCCGCATACAGCAGACCGCTGTTTTCGTGGACATACCACAAGCCTTCCGCAAGCCGCATGGTACAGCAGAAATGGGCTTCGTACATCTGTGCGGCAAGATAATCCCAGGGGCTGTCCGCGGTTACTACGGTGTCCGTACCGGCGCCGCCGTTGGATCGCTGGAGGGAGCTGAATCCGTTGTGCCAGATCCGTGCGGCGGTGGTGCGGTATTCCTCACGGCCGGTGGCTTTGTACAGCTCCAGGGCAAGCATCAGGGAATCCACAATGGCGCACGGTTCGGTCCAGGTTTCGGGGCGTCCCCACCAGTTGAGATTCTGCCAGGTGTAGGTCATGCCGCCGCCGTGAACGTACAGATCATAGATATCCGCGGCACAGTTCAGATAATATTCCTCACCGGTTATGGTGTACATCCGCATCATGGCACGGCCCGCGGTGAGGGTACAGTGGGTCTGGGCTTTCATGGCCGCTTTGTCCAGTGCGGAATAGAAGCCGATCATTTCGTCCAGAAGCTCCTTCAGCCGGGGATCGCCGGTGATCTGATAGGCATGGGAAAGCCCGTCGATGGACATGAAGGCGGCGCAGGTATCGCTGGAAAGCTGCCATCTGCCGACGCAGCCGATTTCGCTGCCGCTGACTCCGCCCGCATTGCTGATTTCACGGCTGACGGGATATGCGGCGAACTCACCCAGGAGGGGAAGATAGAGATTCTCGGTGATAGCGCGGATCAGCTCCAGGGAATAGTCGTCGCCGAACTGCTGCCGGTGTTCGCAGAGTCCGCGCAGAAGCCAGGAATGCCCGGAAAGCTGTTCTTCCCGGATGAGATTGTCACCGCAGGTACCCAGATAGTTCTTTTCGTTCACCATGGAGGGCAGTTTTTCCAGCAGCTGTTCCATGCAGGGGATCTTCTGCCCGGAGATTTTGTAGTGGGAGACGAATGCCAGCAGTGCGCGTCCCTCCTTGTCGCCCATCCAGCTGTAGGACGGCGGAGAGAACACATCGTCAATCTGATAATAGGGATCGTCGGCAAGGCGGCGGTAATTCAGCAGAATCCGCTCGTTCAGTTCGGTCAGGGATAGATTCAGTCGCATGGGAAAACTCCTTTACGCATTGTTGTTGTTCCTATTATAGCATATCGACCGGGCAGCTGCAAGAGAAATCCGCTGTAATCCGGAACGGGAGGCGAAAAAGACTGCCTGCCGAAAGGAATCGGTAAGCAGTCTTTTGTTGGTATCTGGCTTCAGACGGGATTATTTAACGGTGATGGTGTAGGTGTCGGATACAGAGGCAGTGCCTGCTGCAGCGTTGAGGGTGTAAGTAATCGAGCCGGTAGTCTTGCCGACGGAAACGCTGACAACCCAAACCTTTACGGTATCACCGGAGCTCAGAGTCTGAATCTTGGAGGTGCAGAGTTTGATGGTCTGACCGTCAATGGTGATTTTGTCTGCGTTGGGGGAGGTAGTAACGCGCAGGTTGACATTCTTGCCCTTGGCTACGGATTTGGAAAGGGGCATGATGCTGATGATTTCCACAGCTTCAACGTCTGCAGCCACAAGGTTATTGCCGGCTTCGATGAGTGCAGCAGCAGCCGCATTGATCGGTGCCTGAGTAGCGGAGGAAAGTGCAGCCTGAGCATTGGTAAGAGCCCCTGCATATGCGTCCCAGCTCTCGGAAGTATACGCAGATGCATCGGTGTAAGCATTCGCGATCAGGTTCTTCAGGTGGTTGGAGTTGGGTGTATCCGCATAAAGAACGCAGACAACATCGCCGTGTTTTACAGAACCCTTGATGAAGCCGCTGCCGTCATTGGAAGCGAGAGGGGTGAAGGTGTATACCTTGGTTCCGTTTACTGCTTTGAGGAAGGAGTAACCGGTGATGGAGGGGAGGTAATACTCGATGGTGTCGGTGGAATCGGAAAGGGCAGTGATCTTTCCTTCTTCGATGACATCGCCGCCTTCGGAGGTCATAACCAGAGTGAAGTAGAATTCGGGCAGTACTTCTTCGCCTTCTTCAGCCTCTTTCAGTGCATTCTTTGCATCCTGAAGAGCCTTGATTGCCGCGTTCATTTCTGCTTCGGTAGCCTTGTAGTCGGCATTGAGCTTTTCGGCAGCGGTGTATGCGTTTTCGTAAACGGCATAGCTTGCGGCGGTGTATGTGCCGTCAGCATTGGAAATCTTGTTCTTGAGAGCTTCGGTCAGTGCGGTGTGATCGGCCACATATTCGTACTTGAGAGCCTTGGCAGCAGCCTGGAGATTTTCAACAGCTTCCGCAACCTCTTCTTCGGTAGCGCCGTAGTCTGCACATACCTCTTCGGCAGCGGCGTATGCTTCTTCGTAGTCGGCATAGCTGTCGGCGGTGTAGGTGTTGTCGTCGTTGGAAATCTTATTCTTGAGTGCTTCGATCAGCGCGCTGTGGTCAGCAAGATATGAGCGTTCGGGAACAACTGCATCGGGGAGTTCTGCATCCTTGGAGCAGCCGGTGAATCCGGGGAAGTGGTTGGGCGTCGAGGTTCTGAATCTGTAGACAGCATCGCGGACTGCAGCGAAGTCATCGTAGTTTACGGTGGAATTTACATCGGCGTTCCACATCTTGATGATGTTGGAGGCCATGCGGTCGAAAATGTAGTAAGTGAGGTTCTGACCGACAGAGTCTTTTGCGCCGTTCCAAACTTCAGCTTCGGTGTTCAGGGCTGCATAGTCGTTCCAGATCAGGAAGTATGCGCCGCCCAGCTGCTCTGCGGGAACATCTGCTGCATTTTCGGTGTAAACACCCTTTTCGCTGATGTCGGCAGGATACCATTCGTTGTAGATATCTTCTTCGTTGGAGTGGTAGAAGGTCCAGTTGCGGTTGTCGGGGTCACGGGCATCGAGGTGAGAACCGGAAGTACCGATACGGAGCACGTAATAGCAGTTGGTCTGGATGCAGTTGTACATGGTGCGTCCGCCGTCGCCCCAGTTGTCGGATGTGCCGGTGTTGGTTTCCCAGAAGAACTTCACATGCCAGGTGGGATCGGTCCACTTACCTGTACTGGGATTGAAGTCGGAGTTCCAGTACATGATTTCGATATTGGGATCGAAGCTGTAGATTGCCTTTTCGGAGCTGCTCTGGTTGTAGGTGGTGGAGCCGATGAAGTCGTTGTACATACGGCAGGTGTAGCCTTTGGCGTTCAGGATACGGTTCAGCTCATTGATATATCCCGGGAAGTCGGAATAGCTCCACAGGGGACCGTAGCTGCTGGAGAGGTTTACTTCGTCGGCGCCGATGGCAAAGTCAACGGAGCCTGCGTATTCCTTGAAGAAATCGGCGATGTCTTCGTAAATGGCAAATACGAAGGCTTTCGCCATGTCGCTCTTAATATTTACTGTAGTATAATAGGGCCATTTGGGGGAAGAATAGCCGGTGGTGTCGGTGTAGTTGATGCATCCCTTGTTGGAGGAAGCGTAATAGGTGGTTCCGTTATAGGTGAAGGAATAGGAGGTGTTCTCCTTGTAATTCTGTTCGAATTTCCAGGAGATATAGTCCATGTGTGCGGGGCTGTCGAAGGAAGGAACGATGTCAATGTGGTATTCTTTTGCAACATTGATGATTTCGATCAGCTCGGCAGTGGTCAGATACTTGCCTGCATCGGGGTCATCTCGGTAAGGATCCTTGACCCAGGACTGGATATGGCTGCCGCAGAGCCAGCTGAAGTCGTTTTCGGGATTGTAGTTTGCGTTGTAGTAAGTGGGATCCCAGAAATCGGCACGGAAACCGCCGTCTTCGGAGAAGTGCAGGGTCAGGGAGTTGTAGCCCATCCAGGACATCTGGCGGATGAAGTTGCAGATCCATTCAACGGTGTAGTATTTTCTCGCAACGTCCAGCTGAACGGCACGTTCCTTGGTATCCGGTGCATCGGCTGCAATAAAACCGGAAAGGGTAGTGCTGTTGAGCAGGAACTTCATGAGCATATTGGCGCCGTAGATCAGTCCATCGGTGTCGGATGCATAAACGACTGCCGCATCGGAAACGTTGAGTTCGTATCCTTCCGCAGCAATGTCGGAAACGATGACGAGTACGATGTCGCCGGATCTTACGTAGGACTGGGGTCCCCATACAAGCTCGGCATCTGCAAGCAGGGGGAACATTTCGCGGAACTGACGGTGGAGGAGCTGAGAGGTCTGAAGGAGATCATCGGTGGGCTCGGAGGTGCTTGCGATGAAAATTCGGCTGGACGAGGTGAGCGTGAAAGTGCCGTCCGCAGCGCTGTAGCTGTCCAGCAATGCACCGATATTCTTCGATGTAACTGCCGCGGAGGTGGGGATGACCATTGCTGTACAGGTCATGACAGCCGCGAGTACACCGGCTGCGAGCTTCTTGACAAGCTTGTTCATAAATTAACATTTACCTTCCTTTTCAGAATCCGCATGATGCCTGATGCAGTATGAAACTTCCGCATTTCTGCCGATTCTGTGTTGTTGCACCCATTATATCACACCTATACAGCGAAAGCAAGATGTTTTTTCGAGTTTTTGCGCTATTTTATGCGATTGCATAAAATATTTTACACAATCGCATAAAATAAAATATGCGTTTGTATAAAATAACTTTGGCGGATGCCGAAAAAATGCATGGAGGGGAACAGAACCCTCCATGCGGTGGATTGAAGAATATGAATCAGATTCATTTGCGGAAAGATTCTGCCACTGTACGCAGTTCTTCCTTGTACGCCCGGTTCAGCCGGCACATGTAATCCGGTCTGCCATCCAGTGTGCCGGTTTCCGTATAGACAACGGCAGCGCAGTTGAGGCAGGTATCGCGGTCGGGGCAGCTGACACAGTCCGGGCAGAGACGGATGGATGCACACGCTTCGTGAAGCTGTTTCCAGCATTCCGTGAAAGAAGAGCTGAACGGACGGAAACAGATATTGTCCAGCATTCCGCAGGGCAGCATTCTTCCGTCCCAGGTGATCCAGAACTGCGAGTGCCCGGCCAGACAGCGGATCGGGTCACCCAGATCGGATTCGCAGGGGTTGGGATGGGCAGGTGCGTTTTCGGCAATTCTGCGGGTGATTCCCTCAATTCCTTCCCGGATAAAGATATCCCGGACGGCACATTGCGCGGCTTCTTCGGGGGATAGCCGTGAAAAACCGTCTGAAGAGGGAACATCGGCACGGCGAACGGGAGGGAAACAGTAAGTGGTAGTCTGCAGATCCAGGTGATGTGCGGCCGCAAATGCTTCCAGCTCGTCAAGACGATGCCTGTTCTGGGGCGTGAGCGTGGTATTCAGATGCAGGAGAATTCCCTCCGACTGTAGCCATTCAATATTTTCGGTGACCTGCCGGAAGACATCGCCGTTACCGCACAGGGCAGCATAATCCTCGGCGGAGGTGCCGTACAGGGTGATATTGACCTGCGCCGGGGGAAGCCGATGCCAGAGACTGCGGATTTCCGGGGTGAGAAGAGTGCCGTTGGTATTGATGCTGATGGAGAGACCGAGCTTTACGAATTCTTCGTAGAGATATGGAAAATCCTTGCGGAGAGTGGGTTCGCCGCCGGTGATCAGCAGAAAGAGGAGACCGGCATCCCTTGCGTCCCGTGCGAGCGCGATCCACTCTTCAGCAGTGACTTCGCGGCCGATTCTGCTCATTTCTTCCGGAGACAGCCGGATATAGCACATTTTGCAGGAGAGGTTGTATCGCGGTGTCAGCTCAAAAGTGCCGCTTACCGGAATTCCCCGGGCAGCACATCTGCGCTGAAGGGTGCGGCGGATTACTGCGGTATCAGTATGTTCCATGTCGGGACTCCTTTCCGAACAAAGTCCGGTAAGCCATGAATGCTGCGTCGCTGTCCGGGCGGCAGTCGAGGCGGTAAACCGGGATTTCAGCCAGCATATCGTGATAGAGCTGCAGAAGCGTCTGCATAAATCCGGTATCCCAGCTGTTCACGAGGGTCTGGGACAGAAGTAGGGGAACCGCTGCAGATCCGAGAGAGGTCAATCGGTTTTCGGTGCATTTGCACGGCAGCAGAATCCCTGCGATGGGAAACTGTTCCGGACGGTGGATGCCGGAGGTACCGCACCAGGGTGAGCCGCCTCCGTAAAAGACTCCGTTCCGGTTCATGACGACACAGCGGTCGCCGTTGAGGATTTCTGCTCCGAGATGTTTCTGCCAGAGGGAGGCCTGCGTGGATTTTCCGGCACAGGCGGATCCGGCGAACAGAACCGTTTTTCCGTGAAGGGAGACAACGGAGCTGTGGAGGAGAAAGGCATTCCGGCGGATGAGCATGATTTCAGGGGCGAGAAAACGGAGGGGCTGCAGCGGATGGGAATAAAAATGCCAGGACGAAGCGGGATAATACAGAGTATTTTTTTCGTCCGGGCGCAAAAGACAGGCCACCTGGCATCCATTTTCTGCGGTAAGCGCATGATGGATGCGAAGCCGGCCTTGTTTGGTCAGATACTCGGTTACGCCGTTTTCCGAATGAAGCACCGTACCCGTGGGGCGGAGGGGCTCATCCAGCAAACGGATGTAAAATTCAACATCCGGAGTATCGGTGTCATCGCAGCGGAGATCCGTCAGGGAAGAGGGAAGCTCCGCGCCGTGAGGAATATGAAACCGTACGGTAATTCCGGAGAAGAAAATACACAGGGGGAACGTCATGGAGGACTCAGGAACTGAAAGCTGCGTTTGCGTTGGTGTGGTAGCAGATGGAGTCGAATTCATCCATGCCGATCGGGTAGTCGACGCAGGAACCTTCGTTGAAGAAGCCTTCCCATGCGAGGTCCTTCATCTGGTTGGTGGAATCGTCGTCTCTCTTGACACATTCGGAATCTGTGAAGTTGATTTTTGTTGAGCAGGTTGCGATGGACTGGGTGAGTTCAAAGTACTCAACTGCCATTTCGGGCTTCTGGTAAGTTTTCTTCATTTATAATATGCCTGCCTTTCAGTTGGATTGGTTGTCGGTGAGGAAGCCTTTCTGCCGGAGCTGGCTGACAAACTCAGCAACATCCTCGGCAGCCTGACTGGGGGTGATTTCATATTCATCCAGCAGGGCGGCGGTAAGATCTTCTTCTGTACGCTCTGTCTGCAGAAGCTCGAACAGGAAACGGGCACACTCGTTCAGCGTGATGATGCCCGAGAGTTTCCGGGATGCTTCGCCGGTGGGGACAACGATGGTTTCGCCCGCGATTTCGCGGATGATGAAGCCGGGGATAATTCGCATGATAAGAGCTGTTCCTTTCCGTGGGACTTCAGAGTGCAGAATAAAGATACATACCATATTATACTCCAAAAAAAACGTTTTGGCAATAGGGTTGCGTAAAATTATTCGCAAATGGATGAAAAAATTATCCTGAATTGTAAAAAATACCATTGACGGCAGGGAAAAGGCGTGATATAATAAGTTATGAATATAGTGACGTACTGTACCCGTTCGCGGAACAGATGCCGTACTGCATGGCAGATGCAGAATACGGTGATCGCAGCGGTCGCCGTATGACAGAAATATCCAGAGAGAATTCTCCAAGGAGGAATATACTAATGAAGAAAAAAAGTATGAGCAGCAGAATTCTATCGTCTCTGCTCGCGCTGGTGATGGTGCTCTCGGCAGTGCCCCTCAGCGTATCCGCCGCATCCAAGGGCGACCTTGCGAATGTCGATACCGGTCTGTCCGGGAATATTGACACCGACAAGGTTTACAGCCTTCCGATTACCATCCTCGACTACGAAGCCGACGGTATGCTCTTCGAGTTTGCGGAATCAAACGGACAAAAAAAGCCCAGCGATTTCGGTGCTACATATGTCTGTGACTACACCGATGACTTTAAGGATGTAAACGGTTATACAGGCGATAAGACCGACACCGTTATTTACAAATATACAGCCGACTATTCCGTCAATCTGCAGAATTCGGGAAATGACGGACAGTTTATGCGTGTGAACTATCTGAGCGATGGTGATAACGACGGTACAGACTATATTACCAATTTCACTTCCTCGGTTTATGACGATGCTACCGGTACAGACTATAAGCTGAGCCAAATCAGATATCTTGTCTTTGTATACAGATGCCCGACTGCCGGAACTATCAGCAGCAGCTCCATGTCCTTCTCTCTGTATACCGGAACTTCTTTCGGCAGCGATCCTTCTGCTTCCAAGAAAACCAATGAGTTCAGCATCAGCAGAAACGATAACTGGAAGTATCAGATCGTTGACCTTTATGAAACCGGAGAAGAGGCTAATACTGCCGTAAACGGTATTCTGATGAATTCTCCTGTCAAGAAATCCGGAGATATCATCGATGTCGCATATGCGGTATACTTTGATACCGACAGCTATGCACTGGCACAGGCGTTTGCGGAATACGCAGTAACCAAGGGCAGTGACAACGGTGACCACCGTGGTTTTGGTATGCTTCGCGGTTCTAATAACGAATCCGGCACCACTGTTTTCGATGCTGCATACGAGCACAGTGATACGGCATCCACCGTCAAGCTTATGTCTACTTATAAGGACAGCAGCGGTACCGATTTGGCGAGCATCGATTTTTCTACTATTGATAATTTCGGCTATAAACTTTTCGGTATCTTCGATGACAACGGTATCGGTACTGCCGGACTTCTGGAAAGCAGTCTCAGCGATGAAGGATATCCCGTATATAAGGAAAAAGTTGTCTCCTATCTGGCAAATCTTCTTCAGGTTTCTCTGGAAATTCCCGAAAGAACAGAGGACGGCTGGAAGAACTACAAGTACATCAAGGGTACTCCGTCTGACGTATACGGCGGCGTGGACTTTGCAACCGCGCTCCGCACCAGAATCAATGCTGATGACAAAACCGATGAAGAGGCTCTCGGCGCCTATGACGAATCCGCAGCGAAGGGCCTGATCGGCACCTGGGAAAAAGTCGAAGGAAAAATTTCCACTTACTTCGATGCGGCATACTTCATACTGAACAGTATTTTTGTGGACAACTCCTACAATGTTCCTCAGGATGACTACAAGTATCTGGTTCTCTCCCAGGGTACCGACGCTGATACCGGGGATACCGTTCATGTATTTGACGCCGGTTTCGCAACCACGAACGATCCCGACACGGCTGAAATGGCAATCGCTTATGATACGGATGCCAAGACTATTCAGAACTCATCTGCGGCGGGCAAGGCGCATTTCTATTATACCGCCTCCAATACCACAACGCTGAACCCCTTCCTGCCCGTAACCGACAGAAACACAGAGGCAGGTCAGACCAAGAGCGTGTACTGGCAGGATGACGGTCTGATCAATACGGTCAAGAAGCAGGCAAACAAGGATACCCTGTACAAGCACAACTTCAACTTCGCAATCAAGAGTGAAGGTGAATTCGTATACCGTGCGGAAGACAATCTGTTCTTCGACTTTGAAGGCGACGACGACGTTTACCTGTTCATCAACGGCGAACTGGTGATGGATATCGGCGGCGCGCACAGTATCAACCATGTCCGTTTCGAACTGAACGATTACGTCAACGCCGCAAAGGCTGGTACCGATCTCGGTTCCACAAAGCGCAACGAAGCGCTCAACCTCAAGGAAGGTCAGTCCTATTCCTTCAGGTTCTATTACATGGAACGCCACAGCTACGGTTCCAATATGCGGATCATGACCAACATCCCCGTAACCGACCCCTTCATGAAGGTGGAAAAGACCGCATATCAGAACGGTGTGCAGATCGCATACGGCGGTATCGTTGACAAGGATGCAGTCGTTGAATACGGCTTTACTGTCGAAAACCCCGTGAATACTGCTGACGACGAGATCGATGACAGCATCAGCATTGAACCTCTCGTTGAACTTGCATTCGATGACCATGATATCGGCATCAGGATTTCCCACGACAAAGGACTTGAAGTCACCGGTTCCGATGTCTATATGCTCGACGGAACCAAACTGACCAGCTCCAATGTCAATGAATTCCTGGAAGCCGGACTTCTGAAGATTTCCAGAATCGACTCCGACGGCAATGAAATTCCCTATGAAGTCAAGAACCAGGACAACGTCAAGTCCATCCTCAACGACCCCGGACAGGGTACTGCCGATGATCCCATCGGTCTGATCAGCGGCGAAAAGCTGGTTGTCAGAGGCTTCGGCTATAAACTGACTAAGACTCAGGTGGAAGCAGGCTTCTTCGACAACACTGTATACGCGGAAGCAACCGGTGAAGTGACCGGCGAACCTCTCCAGAGCCAGGCGAGAATGCGTGTATACGTTCCCGCTGACCCGATGTACTATCAGTGGGCAGGCAAGCCTCTGGTGGTTACCATTGACAAGCTGATTACAGATGTCAAGGCGGCTGCTGCGGATGACGACAATATTCTTCACAAAGATAATGAAGAGATTCAGAACCTTACCGCGAAGAACATCAAGAGCGTGGCGTTTGTAAACCGTACAGGGGATCAGACCATCGTCTATGACCATGTTGCCAAGGCTTCCAACAACGATCTGACGATCAATTATCCCGAGGCAGGGTCCTACGTATTCTACGTAAAGATCACCTACAGTACTTCCAGCCCCGTTACCGTTCCCGTTCTGGTCAACGTACCCGATGTCAAGGACAGCAGCTATGTTCTCGACTACGGTCTTGAGGTTGACCTGACCGCGGCACTGTTCACCAAGGAAGATCAGGTGGCTATCCCCGGACGTTCCACCAATACTTCCATTATGGCAATCAGCAGCCAGCAGCCTTCCTACACATCGAACACCATCGGCTTTACTGCTGATACCGACGGTCAGATTGCTGGCAGCAACGGTACTTTCAAGCTGGCTGACGGCAAGCTCACCTATACCCCCACCGATTTCCTTGACAGTGCAGATTCCGTGTGGGTGGCAGTGAACGTTTATGAAGGCAACTCCTTCAGCCCGGTATCCTCCGAAGCGGGTCAGGCTGACGATACGGGTATCGATATCAACAATGAAGTACAGATGTACAAGAAGATTACGGTTCTTCCCGCAACCGTCATGTACTACGAAGATTACTTCAGCGCAATTAGCTACCCCGACCATACCAGAACCACTCCCGGTACCGTTTACACCCAGTCCGCGGATCAGGATGAAAACTACGGTCACGATGCTGCATATCAGACTGCCGATGCAGGCAATCTGAACAGCAGCAACTCCGTACAGACACTTGAAATCACCGATTCCTCTACTCTCGCATCCTTTACCATCGCAGGTTCCGGTTTTGAACTGATTGCCCGCACCGACGCGGAAACTTCCGGTACCATCATTGTGGATGGTAATAAGCAGGTACAGAAATCCAGCAGCAGCGCACCTGCTTCCGCTCATATTCTGGATCTGGAAATTACCAGAGTTCCCGATGCTTCTATGCTTGGTGAAGGAAGCTCCGGTGCTCAGACTCACTGGAGAGTTCCCGTTATCATGCAGTTTGACAACGGCAACGACTTCGCCGATAATGAGATTAACGAAGCAATTTATCAGGTTCCCGTTATCCGTTACGATTTCCCCTCATCCGGCACTTACATCGTAAATGTTATCGGTGTTCCCAAGCGTGATCATGCAAACGGCGGTGCGGTTCTTCCTTCCTACCTCTATTTCGATGGTCTCCGCGTATTCCAGCCCATCGGTGCTTCCAATTCCGCTTACTCCGCAGATGAAAACGGCGCGGTGTTCTATGAAGTACGGGATGAAATCGCGGGCGGCCAGATTGCAGTAGCATCCTATACCGCAGATACTGCTAAGGTTGTTACAAGCGGCACTATGACCTGGACCGAAGATTATTCCGACGGCGGCGTCTTCACTGATGTTTCTTCCGTTGAGGCATATTTGTTCAGCGGTCCCAACAACGAAGCATATATGCGGGACGGAGCTGCCATGGTCTTCTATGTGAAGGAAACCGGCACCGGTGCTCATTCCCTGCAGGTTGCTCTGCGTGCGGTGGATTATTTCCTCGCATCTTCCGGTGTTGAAGTCGGTATGGAAGCTGCCATCCAATACGGTATCATCAAGGACGGCGCATTTGCATGGGCTCCCCTTGTTACCGCAAAGAGCGGCACCGAACAGTACTACACCATCGACTATACCCAGTGTCCTCAGGTGAACGGTGCATACCAGATTGCTCTCAGAGTGAATGGCGATGAAACCGAGCAGGGCATGGTATCCTACAGCAGCCTGAAGCTGGTTGGTCTGGAACTTACCGAAGCAATTACCGTTTCTTCCGGCAGTTCTCCTGCAATTTCCGCAATCTGCGCACAGATGGATGCAACCGAAATTACTCTCCCTGCTTCCAATGTAATCGTTCCCAAGCCCTATGCTCCCATCCAGTTCCCCGAAAAGCCCCAGGATAAGCCCGAGCAGAACGAGCCTGAAACCGATGGCAATGAAGAAGGAAAGAACGAAGAACGCAAGGAAGATCTGATTCCTCTCCTGTCCCTGTGCAAGCTTGATGTAACGGCAGGCGACGGCGGTACCGTAACTCCCGAAGGAGATCTGGTAATCGCATTCGGTGCAAAGCGTGTCATCAAGGCTGTACCCGATGAAGGCTACGAAGTGGAAGGCATCTACGTCAACGGCAAGAACGTCGGCGCGGCTGAAAAGTACACGGTAGTAGCTACCGGCAACATGAAGGTTGAAGTGAAGTTTGTCAAGACCGATGCTTCTGCCGAATAATTGAATATCCGGTGTAAACCGATCAAAAGGGATTGCTGTTCAGACGGCAGTCCCTTTTTGTATCCGGCGGCGTTCTGCAGAGCGTTTGATGTGACTGTATATGCTGTATTGACAGGAGAGGAAAAATATTGTACAATAGATAGCAGAATACAATATTTATGGAGGATCACATGAATCAGCCGAAAAAACTGTACGTTGTTGCCAATGCCCATCTGGATACCCAGTGGAACTGGACCATTCAGGATACTATCCGCGACTGTGTCAGGAGAACCCTGGAGCGGAACTTCTATCTTATGGACAAATATCCCCACTACCGCATGAATTTTGAGGGGGCATTTCGCTACAAGCTGGCGAAGGAGTATTATCCCGATCTGTACGAAAAACTGAAGGGATACATCGCGGAAGGTCGCTGGAATGTGGCTGGCTCCACGTGGGATGCCATGGATGCCAATGTTCCTTCCTCGGAGGCTCTGATGCGTCAGGTTCTGTACGGAAACGGTTTCTTTGAAAAGGAATTCGGGAAAAAGAGCACCGATATCTTCCTGGCCGACTGCTTCGGGTTCAACTATGCTCTTCCGTCCGTGGAAGCCCACATGGGGCTGAACGGTTTCCATACCCAGAAGCTGGTCTGGGGTGTGGGAAGCCCCATTTACGAGGAAGACGGCACTGTATCCAAGCCTATGCCGGTCAGGGATAAGCCCCGGATGGACCTGGGAAGATGGATCGGTCCCGACGGGAAAGGCGTGGCGGCATCCTTCCTGGAGGGCAATTATACCTACAATTTCGACAACGATCACGACGAACGTCCTGTGGGACAGCGTGAAGAATACCTCCGCGCCATCGAGCACAACGAAAAGTATACAGGCCACGCGGTACGTTCCATGTATTTCGGTACCGGTGACTACGGCGGATCCTGCCGTGAAAGCTCTGCACGCATGGTAAACGAAGCCGTGGAAGCAAACGGCAGTCCCGATTCCATGTATGAAGTTGTGTCCGCATCCACCGACCAGATTTTCAACGAGCTGACCGAAGAACAGCGGAACGCACTTCCGGTTTACGATGGAGAACTGCTGATTCCTCACGGTTCCGGTGCTCTTACCTCCCATACCATCAGCAAGAGATGGAACCGGAAGAATGAACTGCTCGCCGACTCCGCGGAACGTGCGGCAGTGATGGCAAGCTGGCTGGGCGCATCCGAATATCCGGCGCAGCGTTTCCTGACGGCATGGCAGACTTTCCTGTGGCATCAGTTCCACGATGACCTGCCCGGGACCTCCATCGCGGCGGCATATGTGTTCTCCTACAACGATTACGTCATCGCCATGAATATGTTCGCGGCTGAACTTGCGAATGCGGTGGGCGGTGTGGTTCGTTCTCTGGATACCGCAGTGGAAGGCACTCCCGTGGTCATCTACAATCCCGTTTCCTGTTCCAGAAATGATATTGCATCCGTTGAACTGGATGTGAAGACGCCCTATGTCCGGGTGTTTGACGGTCTCGGCAGGGAAGTACCTGCACAGCTTTCCGTCATCGGCGGCAGGAAGACCGTACGGTTCACGGCATCCGTGGATCCTGTCAGCTGTACTGTGTTCGAAATCCGGGAAAGCGAAACACCTTCTCCCCTGGTGTCCGCGCTGAAGATTACCGGAAATTCTCTTGAAAATCAGCGGTATATCGTTGCCATTGATGAAAACGGCGATATCGCAAGCATTATTGACAAAGCGAACGGCGGATTTGAACTGCTGAAATCCCCGGCACAGCTGGAAATCGGTCCCGATACCAGTGCAAACTGGCCTTCCTGGGAACTTGTATGGAAGGATGCACTGGAAACTCCTGTTATTGTGGGCGGCACTCCCGAAATCGAGATCGTCGAAAACGGCCCGGCCGTGGTTTCCCTGAAGATCAGACGTACCTGTGAAGGTTCTGTGTTTGAGCAGACCATATCTCTCTGGGACGGCGGTCAGCGGGTGGATGTTGCCTGCTGCGTGGACTGGTACCAGAGAAAATCCAACCTCCGCGCCGCGTTCCCGCTGAATGTGTCCAATCCCAAGGCGACCTTCGACCTGGGACTGGGGGCCATTGAGTCCGGCAATACCGACAGTTTCCCCTATTATCAGCATCTGGTTCATCAGTGGGCGGATCTTACGGCGGAAGACGGCTCCTACGGCGTTTCCATCCTCAACGACTGCAAGTACGGTATGGACAAGCCGAGTGACAATACTCTCCGCCTGACACTGATCCACACGCCGGCCTGTCCCTTCTCCTCCGAATCCGGTCAGGACTGGCAGGATATGGGCACCAACCGGTTCACCTATTCCATCACAGGACACGCAGGATTCCGCGACACAACAGCACTGGAAGCCGCTCAGCTGAATCAGCCCATGATGAGCTTTTTTACTCCCAGACAGGAAGGCGATTCCCGTTCACTCTCCTTTGTTTCCGTCAGCGACGAGCACGTTCTGGTGCGCTGTCTGAAGAAGGAAGAAAAGGGCGGCAGAATCATCATCCGTGTTCAGGAAACCTCCGGCAAGGGAGCGGAAAACCTGAAGATCCGGTTCTGCGCCCCCATCGAATCTGCGGAAGAAACCAACGGTTACGAAGATACCATCGGCAGTGCATCCTTTGAGGATCGTGAAATCACCTGTACGCTGACGCCTTATGCGGTCAGAACCTTTGCGGTAACCCTTGCGGAAGCCGGAGCCGCTGAAAAAAACGTGCAGATTCCTCTGGATCTTCCTTACAACAAGCGCGTTACCACCTGGAACGAAGACCGTACAGCAGGGGAACTTGCCGACAGCATTTCCATTCCTGCGGAACTTTACGAAGAAAACGTCACCTCCGGCGGTATTTCCTTCCGTCTGGCTCCGGCAGATGCGGACAACGCGGTCATCTGCGCCGGTCAGAAAATCGAGATTCCCGAAGGATGCAGCAGACTTCACATTCTGGCGGCATCCCTTACCGGAGACAGACCGGCAGTGTTCGGTGTGGACGGCAGAGAAGTAACCGTCCCCATGCAGGACTGCAAGGCAAATGTCGGTTCCTGGGTGATGCTGGTCAACGGTGCGCCCTGTCTCATCAAGCGTGACGAAATTGCAGTCAACTATACTCATACCCATGATGCCGACGGTGACCGTCTGTATCTGTTCGCATATCTGTTCAAGTACACACTGGACGTGACCGGAGGCGGAACTGTGACGCTTCCCGATGACAGCGGTATCGTGGTGATGGCTGCCACCGCTGCTTCCGCGTCCAATGATCTGACCGTACCCGCACTTCCCCTGTACGACAGAGTGGACGAACCGGCGGGCAGAAAATTCACCGTAACCGTAACCGGTGCGGACGGTGAAGTTCTTCAGACTGTCGCGGAGTATGAAGGCAGAGTGGCGCTGATCCGGGTACCCAAGTACAGCGCAGGCGCAGTGTTCACCGGATGGGAAAGTGACGATATTTCCGCAGTTTACGACAACGCTGCCGTCATCCGGATGCCCGGGCATGATGTGAACGTGAAGGTGCTGACGGAAAAGCTGGGCAGCGATGTGCTTCTGGGCAAGCCCTGCCGTGCAAGCGGTGAATTCAACGAACGTGAAGTGGGTGCCAATGCCCTCAACGGAGACGACACCAGCAAGTGGTGTGCAAACTCCGAGGACAACATCAACTGGCTGGAAGCGGATGCGGGCGAAGCTGTCACCGTGGACAAGTGGTTTGTGATGCACGCCGGCGCTCAGGAATCCGCAGCATGGAATTCCCGTGATTTCAGACTGGAATACAAGCTGAATGAAGAGGATGAATGGCAGACTGCCGACGATGTGAAGGATAACGAGGAAACCCTCACCCTCCGCTCCTTCGCTCCCGTTACCGCAAGATACTTCCGTCTGATGATTACCCGTGCCACCCAGGGCAGAGAAGGAACCGTACGGATCTATATGTGGCAGATTTACCGCGCGGAATAAACTGAAATATTGATATAATTCCCTCGGGAGAGTATCGCTGCGGATACATCCCGGGGGGATTTTTTACGGTACGATGGATTTCAGCTTCCGTATCTCAAATATGTTCTGAGTGTGAATATCCAATGAATTCCAGTAAGGGGACGGGTTATTCGGTTGACAAACAGAATGGATTGTGATACAATATAGTGAAAATCTATTTTTATTTCCGTTTTTCGGCGGCAGACAGGACGGTGCGGCGGAATTCCGGAACCGGAGGACTGCCATGATGCTTTACGATATTCACTGTCATATGCTTCCGGGACTGGATGACGGTGCATTTTCCATGGATGAATCCGTGCTGATGGCTGAAATGGCTGCTTCTCATCATGAGAGAGCCGTTGTGTGCACACCTCACTGGCTTCCGGACAGCGATTATGATCTGCGGACCCTTCTGGGAGTGCTTCAGAAAACCGGATCCGTTCTGCGTGAGCGGGGAATCCGACTGAAACTGATCGCCGGACAGGAGATTTTTCTGGATGAAAACTACCGCGAAACCGTCGGGCTACTGGAGTCCTCCCGTCTGCTGACCATCAACCGGTCCGTGTATCCTCTGGTGGAGTTCAGCCCGTATGTCAGCGAACATCTGGTATACAGCAGCATCGGATATCTGACGGCAAGAGGATTTATTCCCATTATCGCCCATCCGGAACGGTACAGATTCGTTATTGAGGATCCGTCCGTTCTGAAACGGATGAAAAATCTGGGGGCATTTCTGCAGATGAACAAGGGAAGCGTTTCCGGCTTTTTCGGCGGCAGTGTGCGGCGTACGGCAGAATATATGCTCAGCGCACGCCTGGCGGATTTTGCGGCAAGTGATGCCCACAGTCCTTACCGGAGAACACCTCCGCTGAACGAACTGCACGAATGGCTCAGTGTGAATTGTTCCATGCGGTATGCGGATTTTCTGTTGTGTGAGAATCCTCTGCGTGTTCTGAAAAACGAGAGAATCTATTCATATACTTAAATATTCTACGATTATCTACAGGAGTTTTCCAAACGGAATGAGAATTCTGCGTACAAGTGTTTTGGTGATATTCGTGATCGTGCTGGCTCTGTTCAGTGTCTTCAAGGTACAGCAGCGCAGCGCCGACAAAACCTACCCCGTGATTACCATTGAAGAAGATATGCTGAACGTCAGCATTACGGCGACTGATGATGCTCTGCTGCAGGGGGTTGCCGCTTACGACGAAAAAGACGGCGATCTGACCCATAAACTGATTGTTGAATCTGTTTCCCGCTTTGTGGAAACCGGTGTGTGCGTGGTCAATTATGTGGTATGTGACAGCGATCATCATACCGCTTCCGCTTCCAGACGGATTACCTATACGGACTATGAGCATCCCCGGTTCACGCTTTCCGATTCTCTGGTATTCGGACTATCGGAGAATGTCAATGTCCGCAAACGGTTGGGAGCTGTGGATTCCATTGACGGAGACATCAGCAATAAGGTGATTATCACAGCCAATGAGTATTCTTCCAATGTGGCGGGGGTCAGCTATATTTCCGCAAAAGTAACCAACAGCAAAGGTGACAGTATCTCCATGGAGCTTCCGGTTTATTTGGAGGAATTGAGCCTGTCCGCTCCCAGAATCCTGCTGAAAGAGTACCTTGCTTACCGGAAGGTCGGAGAAGAATTTGATATTATGGCAAACGTGACAGAGTGCCGGGATCAAAACGAAGAAGACTTGACCGCCTATTTGATAACGGATACCAATCTGGATCTGTCACAGCCCGGTGTTTACGAGGTTCATTATCATGTGACTGATTCAGGAGAAAGAAAGGGACATTCTGTTGCGACCGTGATCGTGGAAGAATGATGCGCATACAGCAGAATCGGGTGATAAATAATAATGAACGGATCTGACAATAAAAACAATTTCCATATTGAACTGTACAGTATCCTGCGGGATATTGTCAAGAATATCTGGGTTATCATACTGGCAGGACTGATCGGATTCATGACCGTTGATGTCTGGAATGACTGTATGTATACCCCCATGTACACCAGTACGGCAACACTGCTGGTCAATCTGAAAAACTCAGCCACCTATTCCTACACCAATCTGTCGTCTTCCACCGATATGGCACGGATTTTCACGAAAGTGTTTGTTCAGCCCACCATGAAGGCATATGCGGCGGATCATCTGGGAATGGACAGCTTTGAAGGTTCTGTTTCTTCCTCTGTTCTGGAGAACACCAATATTTTTACCGTCAGCGTAACCGCATCGTCTCCCGAAATATCATACTACGAGCTTTGTGCGGTTCTGGATATCTATCCGCAGATTTCGGAATCCGTTTTCAGTGAGGCGGTAATCGAAATCATGCGTTATCCCAACCTGCCGAAAGCTCCGTCCAACTCCATTTCCGACGAGAATAAGCAGATTACCGTGATCGGATGCTCCGCACTGGTTCTTCTGATCATCGTTCTGCTTTCCATATCACGGGATACGATCAAGGATGAAAGAATTTTCCGCGACAATGTGGATGCAAAGCTGCTCGGGATTGTCGGTCATGAAAGACCCCATGCGAACCTCAGGGAACGCCTGATGCGGAAGAAATCATCCCTGCTGATCTGCGATGCGTATGCCAGCTTTCAGTTTACCGAGCATTATCATAAGCTGGCGACAAAGCTGGAATATCTGCGCCGCACCGAGAATGCAAAGGTGTTTCTGATTACCAGTCTGGCGGAAAACGAAGGGAAATCCACAACTGCGGCAAACATCGCTCTTGCACTGGCAAGCAGGAATAATAAAGTGGCACTGCTGGATATGGACTTCAAAAAGCCGGCACTGCACAAGGTTTTTCAGCTGCAGAATGAAACCGTAACGGATCTGGCCTCTCTTCTGTCCGGAAAAAGCAGTTACGAGGAATACAAATTCTACCCTTATAAGCAGACCGCTCTGGATCTTGCCCTGAACAAAAAAAGCTACAGCAATTACGTGGAATGGATCTACTCCGATCGGGTAACCGGGATTTTCAATTCTCTTCGTGCGGACGAACGGTATGATTTTATCATCATCGATACACCGCCGCTGTCCGTTGCCGCAGACGTAACCGGACTGGTACAGAATGCCGATAAATCTCTGCTGGTTGTCCGGACAGACTATGTGTATACCGCAGCAATCAACGATGCGGTTCTTTCTCTCACCGAAAACAGCAGTTTCGCAGGCTGTATCCTCAACGATGTACACCGTGAGTTCTCCCTGATGGGACAGCTGGGGTTCGATGAATCCGGTTATTACAGCAGGTACCATAAAGGCTACCATTCCTATGACAGTTATCACAAGTATTCTGATTTCCGGGATACTACCGAATCTTAATCAATATGGTGTTGAATTATGAATGCAGCAAATCACTCAAGTGAATCCCATAGCAGCCAGGAACAGCTGCAGGATCAGAAGCTGGATCTGGATTTCTCACAGTTTATCAGCGGATTCCTGAAATTCTGGTGGGTCTGTGTGATTCTGGCGGTTCTGTTTGCAGGCTTGATGTATGCAAGGAGCAAGATGACATACTCCCCTGTCTATAAATCGTCCGTGACTTTCACGGTTCAGACCCAGACAGTGAGCGGAAACGGTCTTGGCGTAACATCATACTCCTTTTCCTCAAACCGAGCCTCTGCCGCACAGCTTTCCTCTTCTTTTCCGAGCATTATTCAAAGCAATATCCTGCAGGATGTGGTCTGCAATGACCTTGACCTGAAGTATTTTCCCTGTTCACTGTCTGCGTCTGTTGTGTCGGGAACCAATATGTTCACCATTACTGCGACCGGCAAGGATCCTGAACTGACATACGAAGTGCTGTGTTCCGTGATCCGCAAGTATCCGGATGTGGCGCAGTATGTACTCGGGAATACCAATCTGTATATCCTTACCGAACCTGTGATTCCCACAGTTCCGGCCAATCAGGTTTCCTACCGCGGACAGGTGATGCGCGGGGCGGCTCTCGGCGTTGCTCTTGGGCTGGTCTGGATTATGCTCTATGCCGTAATGCGGAAAACCATCCGCAGCCGCACAGATATCCGGATAAAGCTGAACCAGAATTGTCTCGGTGTTCTGCCCGAGGTAACATTCAAACGGTATAACAAGGAAATCAATCGTTCCATCATCCTGAGCAATCCCATGATCGGGGAAGGGTATCTGGAATCCTTCCGCGCGCTCCGGAATTCTCTGCTGAATTCCGCCGGAGATTCAAGGGTGATTATGGTGACCAGTACGGCTCCCGGTGAAGGCAAAACCACGGTTTCCATCAATCTGGCACTTTCGCTTGCCATGATGAACAAAAGCGTTGTTCTGGTGGACGCGGATATCCGGAACCCCAGTGTGAGCAGCCGTCTGGGTCTCAAAAATTCCGCAAGTACGACCGAAAATCCCCACATCGGCAAGCTGACACAGCTGAAGGTGAATTCCACCGCTTCCATGGCGGTTCTGAATTTCAATACCGTGAAGTATTCCATGTGGAAATTCTTCGATGTGAATAACCTGACTGCTCTGATCGAACAACTGAAAGGGAAGTATGACTACGTAATCGTGGATACATCCCCTCTCGGAATTACATCGGAACCTGCGGTCATCGCACAGGTGGTGGATGCCGCAATTCTGACGATCCGCCATGACCTGGTTCGTACCTCCCGTATTTTTTCCGTACTGGATACCCTGATGGCCACCAATGTGACCATACTTGGATGTGTGCTTAACGGCGTTGCATCCGGCAGCGGCAGTTACGGATATGGTTACGGACGTTACGGATACGGTTACGGGAGTTACGGCTATGGCTACGGTTATGGTTATGGATACGGCTACGGCGATAAGAAAAAACGTCGGAAACGCCGCTCCTCAAGCCGCAGAACTTCCGGGGAGAGTTCCTCAAATCAATAGATGTTATTCTATAACCTATGCCGTCAGGTGTAGGTTATAGGTGTTTATTCAACCAATGAAAGAGATTATCAAAACCATCGATGCGCTGGAATCCGGTGATGAACTGGCTGAGCTGATCGCAGCAGGCGCAAAAATTCCGATTGTCGTTACAGGCTCCAGTATGCTGCCCTTTCTCAGAAACAAACGGGATACTGTATGGCTGATGAAGGAAGAAAATTACAAAAGAGGTCAGATTCTGTTTTTCCGCCGGGATAACGGTATGTTTGTTCTGCACCGGATCCGCAGGGTATACCCGGACGGGCGTATGCTTCTCAACGGCGATGCCCAGACAGCCTGTGAAATCATACGTCCGGATCAGGCATTGGCTGTGGTGTATGCGGTCAGCCGGAACGGAAAGACGAAACCGGCAGATTGTCTGTTGTGGAAGCTGCGGGATTTGCTCTGGTATCCCACAAGACCGCTCCGGCCTGTGATCTTCAGCATATACAGGAAGCTGCGGAGTCTGTTCCGGAAAGCAACGGAACAATCATGATAAAACTGACTTGAAGCAAAACTACGGAGAAAACCTGAAAAATGGAAAGAAAAAAGAAAAAAATCAGTGTTCTCAGACTGATTCTGCTGATTATCGGCATTATACTGCTGACAGCGGTGATTCTGGTGATTGCATTGGGAGCATCCCTGCTGATCCGCTATCATAATTCTGCGTATGAGTATGAGCCCCCGGTGGAACGGGAAGAAGAATACATTATGCCGGATTATCCCGAGGTAATCATAGATCCGAATGCCCAGTGGATGGCGGATGATACGCAGCAGGAAACGCTTCTGCCCGAAACCGTACCGGAGACTGTGCCCGACACTGCTGCCGATACTGCACCTGAGACCGTTCCGGAGACTGTGCCCGACACTGCCGAATCCCTCCCCGAAACCGCTGAACCGGAAGAAATTGTTCCCGAAACGGAGGAGCCTGCAGAGAGCGCTGAGACTGCCGAAGTGAAAGAGACGGAGAAAGACGGACTGACGGAGCAGGTTCCCAATTCCGATCCGGATGAAACGCAGAAACAGGAAACACAGGCGCCTGCGGAAACTCCCAAAGCGACTCAGACCGTGTATGTTCCTCCGGAAACCTTGCCCAATGTGGTGAATCCCACTCCTGCCACATCCGCACCGGAGACCAAACCGGCGGAAACCAAGCCGGCGGAAACCATCGCGTATAACCGGGATGCATCATTTTCCAATACTGCCAATACCGTCAGTGTGTACGCCAATGTCCCTATCTATAAGGTAAACCAGAAGAATTCCGACATTGTCAATATTCTGGTCATGGGCACGGACTCCCGCGATGTTACACTGGACCGCGGCAGAAGCGATACCATGATCGTGGTGTCCTACAACTCGAAAACCGGATCCGTGAAGCTGACCTCCCTTCTCCGTGACTCCCTGGTGCCCATTGAAGGCGTGGGCTGGAACCGGATCAATACCGCGTATTTCTTCGGTGGTGTCGGCCTTGCCATCAATACAGTCAACCAGCTGTATAATCTGGATATCCAGCAGTTTATGGTGATTGACCTCAACGGTGTAGTGGATTTCATCGACTACATCGGCGGTGTCGAGCTGACTTTCACCCAGGAAGAAGCGGAGTATTACACGGAAGTATACGGACGTCCTATAGAAGCCGGAACTCAGCAGTGCAGCAGCAATATGGCACTGAGACATATGCGAAACCGTACCATCGGTTCTGATTTTGAGCGTACACGCCGCCAGCGGGACGTAGTCATCGCGGTGGTGAACAAGATCCTCAACGAAAAATCCACAACGGAGATTTATGACATCGTGGACTATATGTTCTCGCTGATCAAGACCAATATTTCCGCCAAGGATCTGCTCTCCTATGCTACATCCGTTCTTGGAAATGCCTCCAAACTGAGCATCGACAATCAGAATGTTCCCTATTCCGATGCCTATCAGTATGCCCGGTATAACGGTATGTCCATTATTTCCTACGATATCGCAAAAGCGGCATCCAGAATTCAGAAATTCATATACGGCTGATCCGCAGCAGAAAACCGACGTGATCCGTTCGATAACGGTACGTCGGTTTTTTTGTATTATTCGCCTGCCACGGACATACCGGGAACCAGTGCGTCGGGAGCGCAGATTCTGGTGCCGCCGGGACCGCCGAAATCAAGCTCGTCGTCCAGATCGGAAATCTGTTTCAGAAGATCGAAGAAATTGCCCGCCACGGTAAAGGATTTGACCGGTGCACCGATCTCGCCGTTTTCCAGAAGGAATCCTTCGCTCTCGATGGAGAAGTCACCGGTCACGGCATTTGCGCCTGCATGGAATCCTTTCATTCCGGTGACGAAAATGCCGTTTCCTGCCTTCTTCAGCAGTTCCTCACGGGTCATCTCACCCTTGTTGATGTAGAACGTGAATACTCTGGTACCGATGGATGCGGAGCCCCGGGATGCATTGCCGGTGGTTTCCACGCCATCCTTCTTTGCGGTCATCAGGTTATAGAGCAGAGTCTTCAGCACGCCGTTTTCCACCACATTCTTGCAGGCAGTGGGAACGCCTTCCCCGTCAAAGGGAATCTGTACCGTGTTATCCTCGCAGAAGGGATCGTCGGTGATGGTGATGCAGTCTGCGGCAATCTTCTCGCCCACCTTGCCCTTCAGGAGGGACAGTCCCTTCTGGGTTCTTTCCGCGTAGAAGCAGGACAGGAAGGTGGACAGAATCGCTTCCATCTGGTCATTCTGGAATACCACATTGTACTGACCGGTTTTTACCTTGCCCGCACCGAATTTTGCCCGTGCTTTGGCAATGGCTTCGTCGATCTTTTCCTGACGGTCGCTGTCGGGCTGGTCGAAGCTGTTGTGGAGGGATTCGCCGCCGGTCTGCTTTTCTTCGCCGTTATCCAGAACCACGCGGAAGAATTCGCCCGCATTTCCGTTGAAGCTCTTCAGATCCAGTCCGTTGGAGTTGAACAGGAAGGTGCGGCTCATGCCGGCATAAGCTCCGGATGCGGTGCCGTCAGCAATCTGTTCGTCGGATGCGTACAGGAGATTCCGGTTGGCCATGGCCCGTTCCCGGATCACAGCGGCAGTGGGAAGCTCGAATTCACGCTTCGGAACCGGATGGTATGCCTCGGGAGCCGCACCGCCGTAGATGATGGCTTCTTCTTCCTTTTCGATGACGGAAGCGTTTTCAACCGCACGGGCAACCAGCTTTTCCATTTCGCCTTCATCCAGATACTGGGTGCTTGCATAGCCCAGCTTGCCGTCCACGATGCAGCGGTACAGGAGATTTCCGCCCACGCTGGAGGAAAATGCGCTGATTTCATCCCGGAAAGTTTCCGCGCGGATTCCGGCATCCTCGGAGTAATACAGCTCATATTCGGCAATGCCCTGCTTTTCGGAGCATTCCCGGACGATTTTTTTCAGAATATCAAACTTTTCCATTTGTAATCCTCCCTTCGGTTAACGTCCGCCCACGGTGATTTCGCTGACACGGATCAGGGGCTGACCTACATCGGTGGGGATGGATCCGGACGAAGAACCGCACATACCCTGACCGGTTTCCATATCGGTGCCCACCATGTCGATGTTCTGCAGGATTTCGGAACCGGTGCCGATGAGGGATGCTGCACGGACAGGTTCACAGATCTTGCCTTCGCGGATGATGTATCCTTCGCTGACAGCGAAGTTGAAGGCACCGCTGATGGGATTTACGGAACCGCCGCCCATCTTTGCAGCGTACAGACCGTATTCGATGGAGGAAATGATGTCCTCATTCTTATCAGTGCCGGGTGCGATGAAAGTATTTGTCATGCGGGAGGTGGGATTGTGGTGGAAGCTCTGGCGGCGGGAAGAACCGTTTTCCTGCATACCCATACGCCGTCCGTTGAGCTTGTCGATCATGTAGGATTTCAGAACGCCGTTTTCGATGAGAACCTTTCTCTGGGAAGGCGTACCCTCATCGTCGATGTTGATGGAACCCCAGCCGTTGGGGATGGTGCCGTCATCAATGGCTGTGACCTTTTCGTTGGCGATCTTCTGACCAAGCTTGCCCGCCATCTGGGAAGTATTTTTTGCTACGGAGGTTGCTTCCAGAGAATGTCCGCAGGCTTCGTGGAAAATTACGCCGCCGAATCCGTTTTCAATGGCAACGGGCATCTTGCCGGCGGGACAATATCCTGCGCTCAGGTTGACCATGGCGTGGCGTGCCGCTTCCAGTCCGATGGATTCCGGCGGAAACAGTTCGAACAGCTCCAGCCCCATTCTTCTTCCGGGACCGCATCCGCCGGACTGATTTTCACCGTCACGGCTTGCAATGGCGCTGACGCTCATCCGGGTGCGGATCTGCCTGTCTTCGGTGAACAGCCCGTCGGAGTTTGCGATCATGATGTTGTGATCCACATCAAGGAGACTGGCGGTTACCTGTGAAATGGCTTCGTTGTAATTCTTTGCCGCAAAGTAACCGGCTTTCAGAATGTCGATTTTTGCCGCCTTCTGAACGGTATCCGGTACCAGCTTTACAGCGTGGATATCGGGGAAAATCCGTCCGGTCAGGTGGATATCGAGAACGGTGGGCGTTTCTCCGATAACGTCGGCCACCTGTGCGGCACAGCGGAGCAGACCTTCCCGTGACAGGTCAATGGTGGATGCGCTGACACACCGGACACCGGAGAAAGCACGGATCCCCACACCTGCGATGGTGTTGTCGGTGATGCTGTCAACTTTGCCGTCCACCATGTAAATGGAGTTGGAACGGGTATTTTCCGCGAAGACCTCGGCAAAATCCGCTCCGGTGGACATGGCTTTGGCGAGAACTTCTTCAAGCAGAGCTTTTGTGAGCATGATTTCATCCTTTCTGATTTATATGCATTTCTGAGTATTACAGGACAGTGAGCAGGTACCGGCAGTTTATGATTTTTTCTGCCAGCTGCCCCTTTGAGAAATAGTAGTGGTTGGCCGCTTCAAATCCGATGGATGCATCCTTGTTCATCAGCTCCAGCATGGTGTGTGCAGTTTCGATCTCTTCCCTGACACATCTCAGCATGGTGTTCCGGTCACCACGGTCTCTGGCGCGGATGAACCGGATCTGGCTGAGGGAGGAGGCATAGAGACAGTACGCTGCCTTCGCCATGATGACGGTTTCGCAGTCATCCTCGTCCTTCAGAAGCTCCAGTCCTTCCTTCCACCTGGTGCACAGCTTGTCATACTGAGCTTCAAATACATCAACCGGATAAACGGAACGCCAGCGTTCCAGATCGTCGTAGGCGAAGCAGGTCATGGTTGCAGAATACCCGGTCGGCTTATCATACAGGAGGGTGGAGGGGCCTGCGTTCTGGGGACCTTTGTACAGCGTGCCGATGTGGAAGGGATACTCCCGGAATGCTTCGGTGAAAATATCAACCGCGCGGCGGATGTTTTCGTTTTCTTCCTCAAAGTCACAGGACTCTGTGAAATATTTTGCAGCGTGTGCAATGTTCCGTGAGGGATATCCGCCCAGGGTCCAGCTCAGCATCAAGTGGCGTACGCCCGCTTCACGGAGTGCCTGCATATGTTCCTCAATCAGAGGATATACCGGCAGTGCGGGAACCGTGGAGCCTTCCCAGGTGGTATTGATCTGCACCTTTGCTGAAGTTTCAAGCCCGCGCTTCTTTGCGGCAGCCCACTGTCTGCGTGCTGTTTCACCGGGACCGAGGATACTCATGGAGTAATCCAGCACCTCGCCCTTCACGCCGCCGATTTCATAAGGAACGGCAAGCTCGCTCTGACACTGAAGAATCACGCGGTCCGGCAGTTTTGCAATGATGCTCTCGTCCAGATTGCCCCATCCCCAGCTCCATGCGATGATCCTGATGTCCGGGTTCACCCGGTCGGCACCGCGGCGGTAGCATCCGATGGTATCCCCAATTACATCCGCTTCCGTCAGCTGGGAACAGCGGGGACAGGTGCATTTTCTGCCGCCGATTTCCGAATGGGAATAGCAGTTGGTGGGGTTTTCCGAACGCGTGATGGTGAAGAATCCGCCCAGATCCGGTGCGGCACGGCAGATGGTTTCGATTCCCGATTCCAGATACTCCTTCACTTCCGGTGTGGAGGTGCACAGGCAGATCTTGTCATCGGAGAAGGTATGTCCCTTCAGATGGGGATATTTTTCAAAAAACGATGCGGGCATGGAGCGCGGTTCGTTGAGATACAAAAACAGCTTCAGCCCGTAGCTTGCCAGTCTCCGGGAAAAATCAGCCAGATTCGCCAGCCGCTTCTCCCATCCTTCCGACAGCTCCGGTGCAAAGGGGAACGGGGTCAGACGGAACAGAATTCCCTGGGTCCAGACCGCGTTGACTCCCAGTCTGCTGTAGGCTTCCAGCATTTCGTCGGGGCAGAAAGTGCGGCTGTCCGCATCGAAGGGATTCTGATACAGCCCGGAGAACGCGTAGATCATGCGTGTCTCGAAGGCATCTTCCCCGTGAAGCTCCAGCTTCGGCAGATCGTACCGGAACTGAAACGGCGGTACACCGTCCAGCGGGATATCCTGCATGACTGCGGCGATTTCACGGGTACGTTCCCGTTCTTCCGCAGTCAGCTCACGCCACACAACCGGCTCGCAGGCAGGCTTGGCGCCCAGCTTGATATCCAGAAAATCGTCTTCGCGCAGGGTGACGGCAAAGGTTTCCTCATCGGTTTCCAGCAGATCCAGCAGCTGTTCGTAGGGCAGAATGTGCCACATCTGACGGATGATGGTGATGTATCCCTTCGTCAGCCACAGATCGTCGGGCTCCCTCTCGGGAAGTCCCATCTCACGGGCGGCACAGCGTACCTGCTCCTCCGTGGCACCCAGAATCCGGGCAATTTTTCCTGCCGGGATGTACTCATGGGCGCGGAAGATGAATGCCTGATGCCGTGTGGGAAAATGGGGCAGGGGAATGGCGGGTTTTCCGATGCCGGGAAGTTTGAATTCCATATTGCATCCTCCTGAATCTTGATGGAAACATTGTATCATACTTTTTGGCGGAATGCAATCGGGATGATGAATTTAACATAAAAATCATCCAAAAAACATTGACAATCCGCTCCGCTTTTGCTACAATGACAACAAAGAATTCTATCTTTTACAGGAGGTTGTCATGAAATACAATGTCATCTCGTCGGCTGAGTTCACTTACCCGGACGTTTGGGAGTACCCGAGTGCGTCACAGCGGATCGATGTGTTCTCGGCAAGAGGCGGATACGCATCCTTCCAGCTTCTTCTGGGAGAGAGGAACTCTGCGGATGTGACCGTTTCCTTCAGCGGACTGCCGGAAGGTGCGGATCCCGAAATTTACACACTGACTCCGGTGCAGGTGGAACGTAATCACAACATCGGACCGGAACAGTATGCTCCCCACTATCCCGAACGGGTGGCTCCCTACTGGCTGTACGACTGTCTCAGATCCTTTGACGGAACGCTGGATCTGACGGACGGCGCGGGCGGTCTGTATGTTTCCGTGAAGATTGACCGGACTGCGGAACCCGGCGACTATGCGGCAGTCATGACCGTGGACGGAACCGAGATTCCCATGAATCTGAAAATTTACGCCGCCGTTGTTCCGGAAGAATCCATGAAGATGATCGTGGGCTATTCCGCCGGTGCCTGCGCAAAATACCACGGCGTGGAACTGTGGTCGGACGAATACTTCGCTCTGGAAGAAAAATATCTTGCCATGCTCCGCCGTATGCGCCAGAATATGATGTACACAGGCGGCATCATCAAGAAAAAAGTGGGCGAGAATCAGTGGAAATTCGATTTCACCCCTTTTATTGAACAGGTAAAGCGGTACGAAAAGGCGGGAATGAAGTATTTCAACGCACCGTCCGTGGGCGGCAGAAGAAGCTGGAGTGAATCCACCATTCTGCTCAACGGAGATATCCCCGCCATGTCCTATGAAGGCTACTGCTACCTGACCCAGTACCTGCCCGCGCTGAGAAAGGTGCTGATGGAAAACGGATGGCTGGATCGGTTCGTGATGGGCATTGCCGATGAACCCAACGGAGCCAACTGCACCGAATTCCGTGCGCTTTGCGGTCTGGTGCGGAAGATCTTCCCGGAAATCCGCCTGATTGACGCCATGTCCTACGGCAATCTCCACGGTGCGCTGGATATCTGGGTGCCGCTGAACGCCGAATACGACCGTCACATGACGGAACTGGAAACCCTCCGTGCGGCAGGGGACGAAATCTGGCACTACGTCTGCTGCGGTCCCCGTGAACCCGGCTATATCAACCGGTTCATGGACTATCCGCTGCTGTCTACCAGATATCTCCACTGGGGCAATTACAAATACAACCTCACCGGATTCCTCCACTGGGCGGCCAACTGCTATCAGCCCGGTCAGGATCCCTTCACACAGAACTGTCCCGAGCATCACAACGCCGATTCCGTCTGCTATCTGCCGGCAGGAGATACCCATGTGATCTATCCCGGCAAGGGAGAACCGTGGATGTCCATCCGTCTGGAAGCGGAACGGGAAAGTGCGGAGGAATACGAACTGCTGTGCGAACTGGCGAAGACGGACAAGGCCAAGGCCGACGCCATCTGCGAATCCGTGTTCCGTTCTTTCCGGGATGTGGAATACGATGTCAACAGATTCATCCGTGCAAAGCGCGAACTGCTGGAAGCTCTCAGCTGAAAAATCAGACCGGTATCATTGTGGTACCGGTCTTTCTTTGTATTTCATAAGACAAAAATAGCGCATATGTATTGACATCCGAAGAATAACATGATATACTATTTATGACAACAATCATGAAAGGCGGGCGGAACGGATGAAGCTTCTGTGGATGATAGCGGCGGTATTTCTGCTGACGGGATGCGCCAATCTGAGCGAGGAACCCATTCCGGTGGATGACGTGATCGTGGAGGACGGCGTGTACAAAAACAGCGACAAGGTCTTCCGGTACGGGGAACGGACGGTGTTCGAAGACATCGAAGCCATGATTACGACTGAGGTGACACAGGAGGATTTCTGGGCGGTTTACAGCGAGGCGGACATTCTGGGAAAGCCGGAGAGATGCGTAAAGCGGATGATGACGGTGGAGGACAGAACCCGGGAGATCGGATGGTTCTATGTGGAGAAAGGGCTGAAATTCCGGAAAATCTGCACCGATGCAGAATGCCGGGAAGACGAGGAGACAACCTGCGATCATCTGGTGCTGAATCCTGCTGCCGGCTCCTTTCAGGAAATGCTCCGTTACGGGGACAGCGTGTACTTCATCGCGCCCTATGCGGTGCCGGGGAACAGGGATATTTTCAACTACATGATTCTGCGCTGGCAGGACGGCGCCGATCATTTTGAAAAAGTCTTTGAAGCGCAGCGGTATCTTTCGGATATCCATATCTCAAACGGGCTGCTGTATGTGAATGCCGCACGGAATCTGGGGACGGAAGATACGGTTTACTGTATTCTGAATCTGGATTATCTGGTATACACGACGGTTGTGACCGAATACATGGATGCGGAATATCTTTTCGGGGAGAATCACATCATCATGTACGAACGGGGCGGAATCTTTTCGGTCAATTCCGTACTGAAGAAGGGAAATCAGCTCCTGAACGGAAACAAGCGCGGACAGATTGCAGGGGATTATTTCTGGTACAAGGACTACGAAAGCAACGGATACTATACCCTGTACCGGATGGATCTGCGGCATCCCGGCGAAAAGGTGAAGGTCATGGAGGATATCCGTGGCTTTGCGGTCTGCGGAGAGACACTGTTCTGGCAGCCATCGGTGGAATCGGGAAATCAGATGATCTTTTCATACCGGAACTATGAGGTGGTGAAGGGGGAGAAAATCTATGACGAAGGACTGACCGGATACGGCGGACATGACGGTCTGAAAATCATGCGGGCGAGAATTTTCTCTGATATGACCCTCGGTACCCCGGAAACCGTGGCGGAAGCCGGACAGAACGAATGGATCGGATCCGAACGGGAATGGCTCATCATCGGAGACAAACTCCTGTACAAAACCGTCTCTCCCGGCAATCAGGAGGACATCAAATGGTATGAGCACATCTACATCGCCGACTGGCAGAAAACGCGGAAGTTTTCCGAACGTGCGGTGCGGTGAATTTCCGGAAAATACGAAAAAATACAGTTTTCCTCTTGACAGAACGGTGAAAGTCTGATATAATATTCAACCCGAATATTCCGAATCGATGAAAACCTTTATTCCGTGACTGCGTACTGCCTGACAAGACCCGGCTGCCGAATAAAGGTTTTTTTGCCCCCGTTTGTGAAAGTAACCGCTGTTCTGCAAAAAAAGGAGGATTCAGATGACCTATGTGATGTCGGACCTGCACGGTCAGTACGAAAAATACCTGAAGATGCTGGAAAAAATCTCGTTTTCGGAGGAGGATGACCTTTATATTGTGGGAGATGTGGTGGACAGAGGCCCCCAGCCCGTGGAGCTTCTCCGGGATATGAGCCTGCGGATCAATGTATTCCCCATTATGGGCAACCACGATATGACTGCCGCCCTGCTTCTGCGGAAGCTGTGTACGGAAATTACGGAAGACAACTGCGAAAACCAGATAGACGGAGAGCTTCTGAAGGTGATTGCCATGTGGCAGAACGACGGCGGACAGACAACGCTGGAAGGATTCCGGAAGCTGGCTCCCGAAGACAGGGAAGCGCTGATTGAGTACATGGAGGACTTTGCACCGTACGAAATCGTGACTGTGGGCGGCCGGAAATTCATTCTGGTACACGGCGGCATTCCCTACAGCAAACGGAGTCTGCCCATGAAGGAGCAGTCCGTTCATGAGTTGGTGACGGAACGTCCCGACTACAGCAAACGGTACTACAAGAATGTGTACATGGTGACCGGACACACCCCCACCGTGACCATCGGAAAACAGTATGCCGGTCATATTTACCGGGAAAACGGTCATATTGCCATCGACTGCGGCGCAGGATTTGATCTTTCGCTGGGCTGCATCCGCCTGGACGATTTCTATGAGTTCTATGTATAAACGATTCCCGGCACCCATACAGAACAGAACCTCCCTTGACGAATCAGGGGAGGTTCATTTTTATTCTTTGCCCAGTGCGATTTTCTCGGGAGTGATGGGAAGTTCACGGTGCCAGAATCCGGTTGCGCGGTAGATGGCATGGGCAATAGCGGGCGCAGGGGTATTGATGACAATCTCCCCGATGGACTTTGCACCGAAGGGACCTGTCGGTTCGTAGCTGTGCTCAAATTCCACGTTCAGTCTGCCGATGTCCAGACGGGTGGGAAGCTTGTACTGCATGAAGGAGGACTCGATGGGACGTCCGCGGTCGTTGTAGATCACGTTTTCCATGAGGGTGTGGCCGATGCCCTGAACCAGACCGCCTTCCGTCTGAATCCGTGCCAGTGCGGGGTTGATGGGAATACCGCAGTCCACAACGGCGGTGTAATCCAGAACCGTCACCTGGCCGGTCAGCCTGTCCAGCTCGATTTCCGCCATACCCACCATGAACGGCGGCGGAGATACGGGGGAGGAGTGGGTTACGGTAGCTTCGGGAGCGATGGTGTTGCCCACCTGTGCACGATAAGCGATGTCGGAGATGGAAACGGTCTGATCCGAATCCTTCCGGCGGACGAATTCACCTTCAAACACGGTTTCTCCCACCGGACAGCCCATCATTTCCGCGGCAATCTGACAGATCTTCTTTTTCAGGTCTCCGCAGGCTTTTTCCACAGCCTTGCCGGTGACGTAGGTGGTGGAGGAGGCATAGGAACCGGAGTCATAGGGGGAGGCATCCGTATCCGCACCGAACACGGCGATATTGTCCACGTCGCATTCCAGACATTCCGCTGCCATCTGAGCCAGAATGGTGTCGCATCCCGTGCCCATATCCGCGGCGCCGATGAGAAGATTGTAGGTTCCGTCTTCGCTGAGCTTCACGGTAGCGGAGCCTACGTCCACGTTGGAGATACAGGATCCCTGCATGGCCATGGCAACACCGGCTGCACGGACTTTTCCGTTTCCCATGTCCCGGACGGGGTATTTTTCCTCCCAGCCGAACAGGGACTTGCAGTGATCGAGACATTTATCCAGAGCGCAGGCAGATGCAGGTTCGTTGTAGTAAGCGGGCATCGTCATGCCTTCGCGTACCATGTTCTTTTCGCGGATCAGAGTGGGATCCATGCCGATCTGTTCTGCCAGTTCGTTTACGGCGGATTCTACGGCGAAAATGCCCTGTGTGGCACCGTAACCGCGGTAGGCGCCTGCCGCCTGCAGATTGGTGTAAACTACATCATACGCAAAACGGTGTGCTTCCAGGCTTCCGGTGTACAGCGGAATGGACTTGTGACCGGACAGACCGACGGTGGTGGGACCGTGTTCTCCGTACGCACCGGTGTTGGAGAGGGTGTACACATCGAGCGCGCGGATTGTTCCGTCCCGGTCGGCGCCCAGCTTTACGCGGATTTCCATTTCATGACGGGGGGAGCCTGCGATCTGGGATTCCTCGCGGCTGTAGATCAGCTTGGAGGGACGTCCGGTTTTCAGGGTGACGAATGCCGGATAAACCTCGCAGACCGCACTTTGCTTGGCACCGAAGCCGCCGCCGATTCTGGGCTTTTCCACGCGGATTCTGCTCTTCGGAATGCCCAGCGCACGGGACAGGATCCGTCGGCAGTGGAACACGATCTGGCTGGACGCGATGACGTGGAGTCTGCCGTAGCGGTCCATCTCCGTATAAGTGCGGAAGGTTTCCATCATGGCCTGCTTGAAGGCTCTGGTATGGTATGTCCGTTCAAAGACAATGTCACAGTCCGCGAAAACCGCATCCACATCGCCGTCCGAGCTGACTTCGCTTGCCACCAGATTCCGCTTCGGATCGCCGCCAACTTCACAGGGGGGGAACCAGTCGTCTTCCGGGTGTACCAGATTGGGATTGTCAAGAGCGGTGCGGAAATCAAGAACCGCGGGCAGGATTTCATATTCCACCCGGATGAGCTTCATCGCTTTTTCGGCGGCTTTTTCCGTTTCAGCGGCAATGATGGCAACGGCATCTCCGACAAAACGTACATGGCGATCCAGAATCAGGCGGTCATAGGGAGAGGGCTCGGGGAAGGTCTGTCCGGCAATGGCAAACCGCTGCTTCGGAACATCCTCCCATGTGTAAATATCCACCACACCGGGAACCTTTTTCGCGATTGCGGTGTCGATCTTGCGGATCACGGCATTGGGATGGGGGGAGCGGAGGATTTTCACAACCAGTGCGTCATCGGGCGTGATATCGTCGGTGTAAACCGGTTTGCCCAGGAGAAGCTGCATGGAGTCCTTTTTCCGGACGGATTTGTTGACCGATTTGTAATTTCCGTGTTCCATCATTCTCCTCCTTTGGCTTTGCGGCTGTCCAGATAACTGCGGATTCCGCGGAGCTGACCCTCGTAGCCGGAGCATCGGCAGAGATTGCCCGCCAGATAGGCTTTGATTTCGTCATCGGTGGGATCGGGATTTTCTCTTAGCAGAGCGATGGTGTTCATGACCATGCCGGGATTGCAGAAGCCGCACTGATCCGCACCCTGATCGGCGATGAATCCCACGAAATCCGCCGCTTCTTCCTGCAGTCCTTCCAGGGTGTGAATTTCATGCCCGTCCGCGCGGACTGTGAGCATGGAGCAGGAGAGGACGGGCTTTCCGTCCATGAGCACGGTGCAGAGACCGCAGTTTGAGGTTTCGCATCCCCGTTTGACGCTGTAGCAGCCGTGATCCCTGAGAAAATCTATGAGAAGCAGATCGGGATCCACGGAAGCGGTGAGGGATCTGCCGTTGAGTTTCAGCTTAATTTCCATCGTTCAATCCTCCCAGTCGGATCAGATTCCGTTCGGTCAGCACCCGGATCAGGTGTGTGCGGTATTCGGCGGATGCCCGTACATTACTTCCGGTGTGCAGAGTGGATGCGGCGTAGTCTGCAAATGCTTTTGCGGATTCTTCCCGGATACCGTCGGCAAGAATGCCGTTTTCATCCCGGACGACTGCGGCGCGGGACGGTCTTGCTCCGATCACACAGCGGATTTCTCCGCGGATGTCGGAGAGCGCGCAGGTCAGAACGGGAAAATCAGTCCGCTGAATCCGCATGGTATCGTACACGAATCTGCCGGGGATTTTCTTTACGATCAGCCGCACCAGAATATCCCGGTCGTATGGCATCTTCGCGAAGTCTTCCAGAGGCACAATGCCGCCCTTGTACAGCTCCACGGAGGCATCCATGGCGAGGAACGCGGTCAGCACATCGGAGAATCCGAACCGTCCCCAGATACTGCCGCCGACGGTGGCCATATTGCGGAACTGTACGCCCACAATATCCTGTACCGCATCGCGGATCATGTTGTTTGTGTATGTATTCAGGCCTTCGTGAAGCTCAAGCTGACGGAGAGTAACCATGGCTCCGACGGAAAACTCGGTTTCGGTCTCGGTCACGGTGTCCAGCCCAAGATCGCACAGGTCGATGAGGGTATTCACACTGCCCCGGCTCAGCTTGTTCCAGAGCATCCCGCCGCCGATTCGGTTCCGCCGGTTCTGATTCAGCTGCCAGGCTTCTTCAAGGCTGGAGGGCCGGATGTATTTCTGTATGGTAATCATATTGTACTCCTGTTGGGATAATTGCATATTCAATCAATTTATATTATATCAGAATGGGTTGATTTTGACAAGATGAAATGGTATAATTCTGTTGCAAGATAACATTTTCAGGAGGACTATCATGAAAAAACTGATTTCCGTGCTGCTTCTGGCGGCGATGTGTGCCGGACTGACAGCCTGCGGACAGAACGATCCCGCAGAGAGCGGCATTCCGGACGGATATTATCCCATCACCGTAACCGACCAGGCAGGCCGTGAGGTTGTGATCGAGGACGAACCGGAAAAGCTGGTCAGCGGTTACTATATTTCCACCAGTGCCGTTATCGCGCTGGATCTGGATTCAAAAATGGTGGGCATCGAAGCGAAGGCTGACAAGCGTGCCATCTACTCCCTCAGCGCTCCCGAACTGATTGAACTGCCCAGCGTTGGTTCTGCCAAGGAATTCAATCTGGAAGGCTGTGCGGCTCTGGAGCCGGATCTGGTCATCCTGCCTCTGAAGCTGAAGGATGCGGCGGAAACGCTCACTTCTCTGGGAATTGACGTTCTGCTGGTAAATCCCGAAAATACGGAACTTCTGAACGGAATGGTCGACCTGATCGCCGATGCGGCCGGTGTGCCGGACAGAGCGGATGCTCTTCTTGCTTTCACGAAAACTCAGAAAAATACCCTTGCCGACAAGCTGAAGGGCACTGATACTCCCAGTGTGTATCTGGCAGGCAACTCCTCCATGCTGTCCACGGCGGGCGATGCCATGTATCAGTCCGACATGATCCGAAATGCAGGCGGTGTCAACGCGGCTTCCGAAATCACCGACACCTACTGGGCGGAGATCAGCTACGAACAGCTTCTGGCGTGGAATCCGGACTATATCATTCTGGCATCCGACGCGGACTACTCCGTGGACGATGTGCTGGCGGATCCCAATCTGGCGGGATGCGCGGCTGTTGAGAACGGCAATGTGTACCGGATTCCCGATAAGGCGGAAGCATGGGACAGCCCCGTTCCCAGCGGTATTTTAGGCTCCGTATGGCTGGCAGGTGTGCTCCATCCCGAACTCTGCACCGAAGCGGATACCGCAGCCGTCATCGACGAATACTATACGACCTTCTATGACTTTGTTTACAGTGAAAAATAAAGGAATCTGCACAGCCGGGGTGATCTTACTGATTGTCCTGGCTGCTGTCAGTTTGTTTGTGGGAAAATACCCGCTGGAGCTGCCGAAGATTCTTGCGGGGGAGGAGATGCAGGTGCGGATTTTCCTCACGCTCCGTCTCAGCCGGACAATTGTCGGCATTATAGGAGGCTTTGCGCTTGGTGCGGCTGGATTTGTGTATCAGACCGTGTTCCGCAATCCGCTGGCATCTCCTGACATCATTGGCGTATCGTCCGGAGCCAGTGCAGGTGCGGCTGCCGGGATTCTGTTTCTGTCGGGTACGGCAGCGGTGACGGCATCCGCATTTCTCGGGGCGCTTACGGCAGTGGTGATCGCACTTGCGCTTGCTTCCCTTGACCGATCCGGGAAGAGCGGCACCATTGTCCTTGCGGGAATCGCCGTGCATGCCCTTGCCCAGACCGTGCTGATGTGTCTGAAACTGACTGCCGATCCGGAGAGGGAGCTTGCCTCCATTGAATACTGGATCATGGGCAGTCTCAGCGGGGTCAGCGGCTACTCCATGATGGGGAATGTGATTCTGTGTGCGGTATGCCTTGCCGTTCTGTTCCTGCTCCACCGCCAGACGGTACTTCTGTCTGCTGAGGAAGGGGAAGCACGGATGCTTGGCGTCAGCGTGGGCAGACTGCGCCTGCTGATCCTGCTGACCGCGACTCTGACTGTGGCAGCTGTGGTCAGTCTTACGGGACTGGTCAGCTTTGTGGGACTTCTGGCTCCCCACTGCGCACGGCTTCTTCTGAAGCACAACCGGATCTCAGCCATGGCGCTCAGCGGAATTCTCGGCGGATGTCTGCTGACAGCGGCGGATATTCTGGCACGGAGCGCAGCCGAGACGGAACTGCCTGTCAGCATTTTTACCAGTCTGCTGGGGGCACCGTTCCTGATTTACCTGATTCTGAAAGGACGGCGTGAGACATGAGCTTTGTACAGATCCGTGATCTGTCTGCCGGCTACAGCGGTAAAACGATACTGAACAATATCTCCTTTTCGATGGAATCCGGTGAGATTGTGGGAGTTCTCGGAGCCAACGGCAGCGGAAAAACCACGCTTCTGAAGGCAGTCTGCGGAATTCTGCCCCACAGAGGACAATGCACCGTGGACGGAGCGACTCTGGAAGGACTTCCGCCGAAGAAACTGGGGCGGCTGTGCGGTTATATTCCCCAGCGGAGCGGTATTTCCATTGACATTTCCGTACTGGACGTGGTTCTGATGGGATTCAATCCGATGCTGGGACTGCTGGAACATCCCACCGCTGCAATGAAAAAACGTGCGGCTGCGATGCTTGCCGAAACCGGACTGGCAGGGAAAGAAAACGAAAACTATCTTCAGCTCAGTGAGGGGCAGAAGCAGCTGTGCGTTCTGGCGCGGGCGCTTGTTTCCGACGGGAAACTGCTTCTTCTGGACGAACCGGAGAGCGCACTGGATTTCCGGCACCGCAGGACTGCATTTGATCTGCTGAAACGGCAGACGGCGGAGAAAAACCGTACGGTACTGGTGACTCTTCATGATCCGAATCTTGCGCTGAACCGGTGTGATCGTCTGATTCTTCTCTGTGAAGGACGGATTTCTGCGATCCTGTCACCGGGCAGTGATTCTGAAAAGCATATGGCGGACGAGCTGTCGAAGATCTACGGCCCCGTGAGCCTGCACCGGGTGAAGGACGGCCGCGGACACGATCGGCTCGTGATGATCGGGGAGGACAACTATGACTGAATACCTGACTGCGCGGGCTGTACGGCGTGCTTTTGAAGAGAGCGGAAAGCGGCACCTGATTCTCACCGGCGGACGGAAATCCGGAAAAACCACCCTGATGCGGGCGCTGTGTCCCGGAATTCTGCCGGGCGTGACCACATGGGCGGTACCCCACTCAGCAGCTTACCTGCAGGACAACATGACCGGAGAGACGGTGCAGATCGGAGTATTTGACGAATCTTTGCCGGGGCCGGAAAACCGGATGCGCATGAGGAAGGATGGTTTTCTCACGGCCGGGATCACCGCACTGAAGCGATCTGCGGAGAACGAATGGCTGACTGTGGATGAAATCGGATATCTGGAGACGGAATGTGAGGAATACTGTGCCGCTTTGGGGGATGCACTGGAGCATCAGCGGGTGATCGCTGTCGTCCGGAAGCAGGAGATCCCGTTTCTCACGGAAATTCTGGGGCGGGATGATGTGTTTGCGGTGGATCTGGATGATCCGTACGGAAAACCGGGATGTGTGATCATGGCGTCGGGGATGGGAAAACGCTTTTCCCCGGACGGGTCCGTGAACAAGCTGACCGCGGATTTTCTGGGGCACCCTCTGATCCGATGTGTGTCTGACACCACGGAAGGGTTGTTTCACCGCCGTGTCGTTGTCACCCGCCATCGGGATGTTGCTGTGCTGTGCGCAGAGAACGAGGTAATCTTCCATGATCTGCCCCACCGCAGCGATACGGTCAGACTGGGCACCGAAGCCATGGCGGATACGGACTGCTGTCTGTTCTGTCAGGGGGATCAGCCGCTGATTGAACGGGACACCATCTCAGCCATGCTGCTTCTGTCGAAACACGACCGTGAGTCCATCATCCGGGCATCCCGGGGCGGAAATGCGGCGTCTCCCGTGTTGTTTCCGCGATGGGCGTATGAGGAACTGAAGAATCTTCCGGAAGGGAAGGGCGGCGGCTGGCTCGCGAAAAAATACCCCGACCGGGTTAAAACTTTGAATGTATTTCATCCTGCGGAGCTGATGGATGCGGATGCTCCGTCGGATCTGGATGAACTTGAAGAGATTTACAGGGAGGAACTGTCATGAAGAAGTATTGGTTTATAGACTGCCTGCGCAGAAATCTTGTTGATATGCATATCGACGACTGGAACGAGGACTTTCTGTCACGGTTTGATCCTGCGGAATATGTGGAGAACCTGAAAAAAGCGCACATCCAGGCTCCCATGCTGTATCTGCAGTCCCATGCCGGACACTGCTACTGGCCCACCGTATCCGGGCATATGCACCGTTCATTTGCGGGATGTGAGGACAAAATGCGTACCCTTGAGGAGCTGTGTCACAGAGAGGGCATGAAGGTGGTTGGCTACTACAGCCTGATCTACAACACATATGAAGAAGACCGGCATCCCCAGTGGCGTATTGTCAGCGCACCGGACGGAACCTCGGCAAGACAGCGAGGCGGACGTTACGGTCACTGCTGTCCCAACAATCCAGGTTACCGTGCGTTTGTGCTGGAACAGATCCGGGAAATGGCGGAATACTTCACCGTGGACGGAATGTTCTACGATATGACTTTCTGGCCGTCGGTTTGCCTGTGCGAACACTGCCGTGCGCGGTACAGACAGGCGACAGGCCGAGAGGAATTCCCGGCAGTCAACTGGAACGATCCCGCATGGCTGCAGTTCCAGAATCTTCGGGTGCAGTGGATGGGGGAATTCGCACGTCTTGTGACCGACGAAACCAAACGTCTCATGCCCGGATGCACCGTGGAGCACAATTATGCCAATGCCGTGGCGGATAACAGCTCCCTCTGCTGTTCCACGGAGCTGGTCAATGATGCCTGCGACTACACCGGCGGGGATCTGTACGGCGATCTCTACAACCATTCCTTCACGGCCAAGTATTACTACGGCGTGACGAAGAATCCGCCGCTGGAATATATGACCTGTCGGTGCGACCGGTCTCTTTCCGTGCACACCAACTCCAAGACGGAGGAGCATCTGGCAGTGGAAGTGATGCTGACGGCGGCTCATCACGGCGCCTCCTTTATTATCGACGCCATCGACCCCGTTGGTACCCTGGACAGAAGAGTGTACGAGCGCGTGGGCAGAGTATTTGAGCGGCAGATACCCTATGAACCCTATTTCCGCGGGGATATGGTACAGGATGTGGGTGTGTGCTACTCCACAACGGGGCGGTACAATACCCGTGGTCTGCCTGTCACGAACAAAACCTGTGCCGTTGCCCTGACCCGTACCCTGATTGAAGAAAACGTCCCGGTGGGTGTGATTGCCAATACCCATCTGGATTCCATCGGCGGATACCGCATGGTGTTCGCACCCCATATCGCCGGTCTGAGTGACGAGAACCGTGCGGCACTGGCGGATTATGTGAAGACCGGCGGTGTGCTGTATCTGTCGGGTGCGGAGGACAGGGATCTGCTGAAGCTGCTTCTGGACGCTGAGCTGACCGGGTATACCGAGGAAAACGCGGTCTATATGGCACCCACAGCGGACGGTCAGCAGTATTTCGGACAGTTCAATGCCGATTATCCGTTCCCGGCGGAGATGAGTCTGCCGATACTTTCGTTTGACTCCGACGTTGCGGTGCTGGCGAAAATGACCATGCCCTACACGAAGCCTTCCGAAAGACGCTTTGCCTCCATTCACTCCAATCCTCCCGGAATTCCCACCGAAATTCCTGCCATGGTCATGCGGAAGCTGGGAAATGGGACGGTGATCTGGTCGGCGTGTCCCATTGAGAATGACGGCAGACGGAGTCATAAATCCGTCATCCGGGCACTCCTGAACCGGTTTGCGGATCCGGATTCCTTCAGTGTGCGGTCCGATGCGCCCCGTCAGGTGGAACTGGTCACATTCCGGGATGGCGGAGAAACACTGATCAGTGCAGTGGATCTTCTCTGCACCGACGAGCTGCTTCCCGTCAGATCCTTTGAGATTGCGGTCAGATGTGAAAAGCCCGCGGAGATTGTCCGGATCGGCGGACGCGAGCGTAAGGATGAGAGTGTACCCTTCACTTATGAAAATGGATATGCACATTTCCGCTGCGACGGACTGGTGATGTTCGATATGTGGAAAATCCGGTAAAACAAAAAAGGACTGTTGCAAGTAGTGAAAGTGCAGCAGTCCCTTTTCCTTATCTCGCGCTTCGACGGTATTTGACCGGGGAGGTTCCGGTGAAGCCTTTGAACTGACGGATGAAGTGGGTCAGATTATTGTAGCCCAGGGATTCCGCGATGACGGATACCGGATCAGATGTGAACAGGAGCGCGTTCTTTGCCGCGTCAATTCTGGCGCGGATCAGGTCATCCATAGGAGAGTTTTCGTAAACTGTGCGATACACACTGTAAAAACGGGATTCGCTGAAACCTACCCGGGATGCCATTTCCGCTACCGTCCACGGATGGGAGAGCGTAAGGAACATATCACTGCGGAGAGCACGGAGACGTTCTACGGTAGCAGGATCCACATACATTTCATTCTCTCCGGATACAGTCCGGGAAAGCCGGCAGAACAGCTCACGGATTTTTGCATCCAGCAGATCCTCGCGGCCGGGTTTGCTTCCGAAGAATTCGATTTCCATTTCCTGCACAATTCCGGTGAGAAAATCACTTCTGCGGGGATAAAGCAGGGTATCTGCCTGCAGATTCAGCCGGTTCAGCATATTATCCAGCTCGCTGTCTCCGGAAAAATGGAACCAGTCGTGGGTCATAGCTGTCCGGCAATAAAAATGCTGGGGTGTTCCCGGACGGTAGAGAATGCAGGTGTGCTCAGGAATGTCGGTAGTTTCTCCGTTCAGGGTGATTTCCACTCCGCTGATGAAGTGGACGAAGGAATAGTTGTAATACCCTGCGGGACGGGACAGACAGAAGCCTGCTTTTACCGGCCATGCGTGACGGATTCCGGTGACTGTTAACAAATGACAGCCCCCCTTCTTTTGTGCTGTTACATTCAGTATATCACACGCGGTAGGATATGTCAACTTTATTTCACCTTATGTTATTGAAATATTTCCCTTCACTAGTTATAATGTAACTGTATAACAATGTCAGAAACAAAGGAGACTATCTTATGACATCCAGAGAAAGAGTACGTGCGGTATTGAACCATCAGCTTCCCGACCGGGTACCCAACGGTCTCGGCGGCTGTGAAACCGAAGGCCTGCACATCGTGGCTTACGGGAATCTGCAGAAGGTTCTGGGCGTGAACGGACTTCCTCCCAGACTGGACACCTTCATGACCAACGCTGTATTTGAAGAAGACGTGATCGCAGCCATGGACGGGGATATTATCCTGCTGGCCTCCCCCAGAATGTGCCCGAGCAGACTGAGAAGCTATCCGGAAGAACAGTGGAAGGAGCAGGTACTGTGGGGAAAGACTTTCCGCGTACCCGTCCGTGAAAGATTCCGTGAAGAACCCGACGGCACCATTGTCTGGGAGACCGCCGGAAACGCAATCTGCCCGCCCGGAATGTTCTTCTTCGATCACAAGGGATACACCGATCTGACCGCGGAATTCGATGTGCCGGATCCGGATAAATTCCATCCCTATGATACCCTGAACGACGATCTGCTCCGCCATCTGGAGGATGCGGCAAAGGATCTGTACGAGAGAACCGATCTTTCCATCTGTCTCGGCGAAACCATCACCGATTTGCAGATTGCTCCCGGCGGCATGATCGGCTCCATGGTTCTGATGATGGAGGAACCGGAAGTGATGCAGGCTCTGCTTGACAAATGCGCCGATGCCGGACTGAAGCAAATTGAGCTTCTGGATCAGGCAGTGGGCAAGTATGTTGACATTCTCTCCATCGCACACGATTTCGGCGACAACCGTTCTGTGACCATCGGCGAGCATCTGTGGCGGGAGATCTACAAGGATTCCTACAAAAAGCTGTTCACCGGCTGGCAGAAGCGCACGAATATGAAGGTCAACCTCCACTCCTGCGGCTCCGTAGATACCATTCTGCCCGATCTGATCGAATGCGGCCTGCAGGTGTTCAATCCCGTACAGACTTCTGCAGCCGGCATGGGTGCGGCATCCCTCAAGGAACGGTTCGGCAAGGATGTGGTATTCTGGGGCGGTGCATACGATGCACAGCTGATCTCCACCGACATGGATTACGATGCGGTATACCGTGCAGTTTACAACAACGTGAAGGTTCTGGGCGAGGGCGGCAATTTCATCTTCTCCGGTGTTCACAATCTTCCCGCAACCCTGCCGGAATCCCATCTGAAGGCAATGATCGACGCTTACCGCGATGCACGGCAGTATTGATTCCCGAAAGAACAACAGTAGATTTTTGCTCTTTTCTTGACATAAAAAGCGGATTTTCTGCTCCTTTCTTGACATGACGGGACGATTCCGTTATAATAGGAACAAAAAATCCGTGGAAGGAGATTTCATATGAACAAAAATATGCGTAAATGGCTGAACGATCAGCTTACTTCCCCCGTAAAGAAGGCGATGCCCCTTTTGTCCGCACCTTCCTGCCAGCTCATCGGCATGGAACTGGACGAAATGATCGCATCCGCCGATCTGCAGGCTCAGGCTCTGGCAAAACTGGCAGAACGCACCGATTCCTCCGCGCTGATCTGCATGATGGACCTGTCCGTGGAAGCGGAAGCATTCGGCTCCGAAATCCGCGCAGGGGAAGGCGAAGTTCCCACCGTTGTCGGCCACATCGTGGAGGATGAAGACGACGCGGATGCCCTGGAAGTACCCGAAGTGGGCGCAGGACGTACCGGAATCTACGTGGATACCGTGAAGAAGCTCAGCGGAATGGTTACCGATAAGCCCATTTTCGCAGGTGCCATCGGCCCGTTCTCCCTGGCGGCACGTCTGACCGAAGTGACAGAGATCATGTATCTCTGCTACGACGAACCCGACGCGGTTCACAAGGTTATGGAAAAGGTTACCGATTTCCTCATCGCGTACTGCCTGGCATTCAAGGAAGCCGGTGCCGACGGTATTGCGCTTGCCGAACCTGTGACGGGACTTCTGTCTCCTGCACTGGCGGAAGAATTCTCCGAACCCTACGTGAAGAAGCTGGCGGATGCGGTGAAGTCCGACGATTTCCTGTTCATCTACCACAACTGCGGCAACGGCACCATCGACATGATCGACTCCATTCTCCGTGTGGGCGCGGATGCCTACCACTTCGGCAACGCCATCGACATGAAGAAGATGATGGAAGTGTGCCCGGCGGATACCGTCATCATGGGAAACATCGACCCGGCAGGGGAATTCAAGGGCGGAACTCCGGAGTCCATCCGCAAGGCGACCCTCGATCTGATGGAAAAATGCACCGTACATCCCAACTTCGTCATCTCCTCCGGATGCGACATCCCTGCGAAGGCTCCCTTTGAAAACATCGACGCCTTTTTTGCGGCTGTCAGCGAATTTTACTCAAAATAAATCTAAGGATTACAGGAGGCTCATATGCAGAGAATCATCGGCGCAGTGGAAAAATACCGTGATCTGATTCTGGAAGCGGAGCGGTTTGTCTGGGCGCATCCCGAGACCGGCTTCAAGGAAACGGTCACATCCGGTTACATGGCGGGAAAATTCCGTGAACTGGGATACGAACTGACCATGGCGGAAGGCATCACAGGCTTCTATACCGTGATCGATACCGGACGCCCCGGTCCCGAGGTGCTGGTGCTGGGCGAGCTGGACTCCATTATCTGTCCCGCCCACAAGGATGCCGATCCCGTGACAGGGGCTGTGCATTCCTGCGGTCACAATGCACAGTGCGCGGCTCTTCTGGGCGTGGCGGCGGCATTGACCGAACCGGGAATTCTGGATGAACTGAGCGGCCGGATCCGGCTGTGCGCGGTGCCTGCCGAAGAGCTTCTGGAAATCGAATACCGTGGTAAACTGCGGGATCAGGGAAAGATCAAATACTTCGGCGGCAAGACGGAATTTCTGCACCGTGGATACTTCGACGGCGTGGATCTGGCATTCATGGTTCACACCTCCGGCAGTTATTCCGTGACAGGCGGTTCCGTGGGATGCATGTCCAAGAAAATCATCTACAAGGGTACTGCGGCTCATGCGGGCGGAAGTCCGTGGTCCGGCAGAAATGCACTTTACGCGGCTACCTGCGGCATCAACGCGGTCAACGCCATCCGTGAAACCTTCGCGGAGCCGGACATCATCCGAGTGCATCCCATCATCACCCACGGCGGCGATATGGTAAATGCCATTCCCGAAACGGTGACGCTGGAAAGCTACGTCCGCGGCAGCAGTTTCGATGCCATCGTGAAGGCCAACAAGAAGGTCAACCGCGCTCTCACCGGTGCGGCATATTCCATCGGCACCAATATCGAGATCGTGGATGCTCCCGGATACGGTCCTCTCCACAATGACCGACAGATGATGAAGGTGGCGGAAGATGCGGCGAAGCTGGTTCTACCGGATTACTCCTTCGGTTCCAGCAATCACATCGGCTCCGGCAGTACGGACATGGGCGACCTGTCTGCGATCATGCCGGTGGTGCATCCCTACAGCGGCGGTGCAAGAGGCAAGGGACACGGCAACGACTACGAAATTGTGGATCCCGTGGCTGCCTGCGTGGACTGTGCCAAGTGGCAGGTTGCCATGCTGACTCTGCTCCTGAAGGACGGCGGCGCACTGGGGACGAAGATCGCGGCGGAATACGATGCACCCTTCAAATCCAAAGAAGAATACCTCGCCTATATCGATGCGCTGAACTGCGAAGGCGACCGGATCGAATACCGCGAGGACGGTACGGCGGTTCTGAAATAAATATTCTGAAATCACTTCTCACAAACGGGGAGTGATTTTTTTATGCTGTCCGGTAAATTTTACCGATATATATGACGGAATTGTAAACAACACATTTAACCTATTGACATGGTAGGTAGAATGTGCTATAATACAGATACCAACCAAGGTGGTAGGTAAAAAATAAAAACAACTTCCATACAGATACAATCCCATGAGAGGAGAACACTATGATTTATCTTGACAATGCCGCGACCACGAAAATGAGCAGACACGCCATTGACGCGATGATTCCTTATATGAACGAGATTTACGGCAATCCTTCCAGTCTTCACAGCGCCGGACAGCTGGCGAAGGAGGCTCTGGAAGAAGCAAGAGCACGGATCGCAAAGGTGCTGGGTGCGGAACCCCGGGAAATCACTTTCACCTCCGGCGGGAGTGAGGCGGACAATCAGGCAATCCTCTCCGCTGCCCGGACAGGTGAGAAAAAAGGGAAGCGGCACATTATTTCAACGGCATTTGAGCATCACGCAGTGCTCCATACTCTCGACAAATTGAAGAAGGAAGGCTTTGAAATCACTCTCCTCGATGTCCATGAAAACGGTCTGGTGACAGCGGAGCAGGTGGGGGAGGCCATCCGGGATGACACTGCACTTGTGACGGTGATGTTCGCCAACAACGAAGTCGGCACCGTTCAGCCCGTGGAAGAAATCGGAAGGATCTGCCGGGAACGGGGCGTGCTGTTCCACACCGATGCGGTTCAGGCGGCAGGACATCTGCACATAGATGTAAAGAAGCAGAATATCGATATGCTGTCCCTGTCGGCACACAAATTCCACGGACCCAAGGGCATCGGTGTTCTGTATGCGAAACGGGGCATCCGGCTTGAGAACATCATCGAAGGCGGCGCACAGGAACGCGGAAAACGCGGCGGTACCGAAAATATCCCGGCGATCATGGGTATGGCACGGGCACTGGAGGAGGCGGCGGCTCACCTGGATGAAAATTCTGCAAAGATGACCGCATTGCGTGACCGCCTTATCGCAGGGCTGGCTGAAATTCCCCACGCGGTGCTCAACGGCGACAGGGAACACCGGCTGCCGAACAATGTGAGCTTCTGCTTCGAAGGCATCGAGGGTGAATCCCTCCTGCTCCTTTTGGATGACAAAGGAATCGCCGCATCGTCCGGTTCCGCCTGCACTTCCGGGTCGCTGGATCCCAGCCATGTGCTTCTGGCCATCGGCAGACCTCACGAGATCGCACACGGATCCCTGCGGCTGACCCTTTCCCACGAAACCACCGAAGAAGAAATCGACAAAACCATCGCAGCGGTAAAGGATGTGGTGGCATATCTGAGAAGCATTTCCCCCGTATGGCGGGATCTGGAATCCGGCAAACAGAAATTCATCACTGCCGCATGATCCCGGAGCGGGAATAATCAATCTTCATTATTTATATAAACAGATTTACAGAAAATTCAGGAGGAAGACTATGGCTCTCTACAGTGAAAAGGTAATGGATCATTTCCGCAATCCCAGAAATATCGGCATCATCGAAGACGCGGACGGCATCGGTGAAGTAGGCAACGCCAAGTGCGGCGACATCATGAAAATTTATCTGAAAATCGAGGACGATGTAGTGACGGACGTAAAGTTCGAGACCTTCGGCTGCGGCAGTGCCATTGCATCCAGTTCCATGGCAACCGAGCTGATCAAGGGAAAGCCCGTCTCCGAAGCACTGGAACTGTCCAACAAGGCGGTGGCGGAAGCTCTGGACGGACTGCCGGCACACAAAATGCACTGCTCCGTTCTGGCGGAAGCGGCAATCCGCAATGCAGTGAAGGACTATTTCGACAGAAACGGCATCACCTATGATCCGGAGCTGTTCCCGGAAGTGGAGGAAGACCATTGATTTTGCCTGCCGGATATGATATACTGTCGGCAGATTCTGTAAGAGGAGGTGATTTCCATGCTGATTTCCACCCGCGGAAGATATGCCCTGCGCGTACTGCTGGATCTGGCAGAGCACGAACCGGACCGGTATATTCCCATGAAGGAAGTGGCGGAGCGGCAGGGATTGTCCCTGAAATATATGGAGCGGATCATGCCGGTGCTGGTGAAAAACGGGTATGTGACATGGATTCACGGCAAGGGCGGCGGATACCGTCTGGGAGGAGACCCGGCGCAGTTCCGTGTGGGAGATATTCTCAGGCTGACCGAAGGGGATCTGGCTCCCGTATCCTGTTCCGACTGTACGGAAGGGGGATGCGACCGTGCGGACAGCTGCCGGACACGGCCCTTGTGGACGGATCTGACCCGTCTGGTCAACGACTACCTGGACGGGATCACGCTGGCGGATCTGATGAACGGCGGCTCCTCATTGCAATAAACATCATCTGACCGCACCGTTCTTGCTGCCGGATTATCCGGTTCCGGAACGGTGTGGTTCTGCTGCCGGGTATTTCCGAGGATATGAATATTTATTACACGATGTTTAAAGATTCCGTCAAAAAGATTTCACCAAATATTGACAAGCTTTCAAAAAAGATGTATACTGTATAGGTACAAAACATTCTGTACAGATCCTGATTGGAGGTTATGACAATGAAAGCAACAAAAATTCTCTCCCTTGTACTTGCAGCTGTTCTCATGCTCGGTCTGTTCGCAGGCTGCGGTGCTGTGAATTATGCTGAAAACAATACCGAGTACGTGATCGGTGTATCCGGTCCCCTCACCGGCGGCGCTGCTATGTACGGCGTGGCTGTTGCAAATTCCGCTCAGATGGCAGTTGACGAAATCAACGAAGCCGGCGGTCTGAACGGCATTATGTTCAAGCTCATCGCAACCGACGATATGCACGATGCTACCAAGGTTGCAACCAACTACTCTTCCATGTACGAAGGCGGTATGCAGGTATCCCTCGGTACCGTTACCACCAACCCCGGTCTGGAATTCAAGAACCTGTCCCACGACGACAACGTATTCTTCCTGACCCCTTCCGCATCCGGCGACAAGATTCCCGAATTCGATAACGGCTACCAGATGTGCTTCGCAGACGGCAACCAGGGTAAGGTAGCTGCCGAATACATCAATGAAAACTTCTCCGGCAAGACCATCGGCGTATTCTACAAGTCCGACGACCCGTACTCCAGCGGTATCTACTCCCAGTTCAAGACCAATCTGGATTCTTCTGTAACTGTAGTTGAAACCACCTTCACCGACGCAAACACCACCGACTTCTCCACCCAGATCGACACCCTCAAGGGCTGCGAATTCGTATTTATGCCCATCTACTATACTCCCGCTTCTCTCTTCATGATGCAGGGCAAGGATATCATGCTTCCTCACGCTGTATATTACGGCTGTGACGGCTTCGACGGTATCGACAACGTAGACGGCTTCGACATCACTTCCATTCCTCAGGAAGTTACCATGCTGTCCCACTTCAACTCCAAGGCTACCGAAGGTGCTGCAAAGGCATTCATTGACAAGTACGTTGAAAAGTTCGGCGCAGATACCCTGAACCAGTTCGGTGCAGCTGCATATGACTGCGTATACGCAATCTTCAATGCAATGAAGAAGGCAATCGACGAAGGCAAGGATATCCCCGTTACCATCAGCGCATCCGATCTGTGCGACATTCTCAAGGATCAGTTCAACGGCGGCTTCACCTACACGAACGGTGCTACCGGCGACAGCATCTCCTGGGAATCCACCGGTTATGTCAACAAGGGCGCAATCAAGTACGTCATCAAGGAAGCAAACTGAGTGTCGGGAAGCCCCAACGGGCAGGCTCGGCGTTTTGGAGGCTAAGATCACAATTTGATCCCACGACCTTCCGCTGCGCTGATCTGTGCTGACATTCCCAACATTTCTCATATTATTTGAACTATCGGCTGCATATATCGAGGGCTTCTCCGGTATATGCAGCTATGACTTATTACAGGTACAAACATGGAACTTATTTTATCGACCCTGATCAACGGTCTGAGCCTCGGCGGCATCTATGCCATGATCGCGCTGGGGTATACCATGGTGTACGGCATTGCGAAAATGCTGAACTTTGCTCACGGCGATATCATCATGGTAGGCGGATACGTGATCTACGTGTTCATGGCACTGCACAATCCTCTGCTTGCAGTATTCATGGCCGTCGTTTTCTGCGTACTTCTCGGTATGCTGATCGAAAAAGTGGCGTATAAACCTCTCCGCGGCGCATCTCCCCTGGCGGTTCTCATCACCGCAATCGGCGTCAGCTATCTGCTCCAGAGCCTTGCCCAGATCATTTTCGGCTCCGCAAACAAGATGGTCACCGTTTACGACTTCGGTTCCATCAAGTTCCTGGGCGTGACCGTACAGGTATCCGCTCTGGTAACACTGGCAGTCACCATTGTTGTCATGATTGCCCTGACTCTGTTCGTCAAATGCACCCGTCTCGGACGCGCCATGATTGCTGTATCCGAAGACAAGGGCGCCGCACAGCTGATGGGCATCAACGTGAATAAGATTATCACTATCACCTTCGCCATCGGTTCCGCCCTTGCTGCACTGGCAGGCCTGTTCTATCTGCTCAAGGCTCCCAGCATCTCCAGCACTTTGGGTGCCATGCCCGGCATCAAGGCGTTCACCGCAGCCGTCATCGGCGGTATCGGCTCCATCCCCGGCGCAATGCTCGGCGGTATCCTGCTGGGCATCGTGGAATCTATTTCCTACAAAATTACCGCAATCGCACCCTATACCGACGCCATCGAATTCTCCATTCTGATCATCATTCTTCTGGTCAGACCCACCGGCTTCCTCGGTAAGAAAAGGAGGGAAAAGGTATGATGGACAAGCTGAAAAAAATCCGCTGGAATCATTACATCAACTATATCGTCATCGGTATTTTCACGCTGGTGTTCGGCATCATGTCCCTCTGCGGCGTGCGGCTCAACAGCTCCCTGCTGTTCCTTCTTGAAAAGATCGCGATCAGCGTGATTCTCGCCGTTTCCCTGAGCCTTGTTGTGGGCTTCCTCGGTGAACTTTCCCTTGGACACGCAGGCTTCATGTGCGTGGGCGCCTATCTCGGCGGGAAGATCTCCGCGGTTCTGGAACCCGTTGTGGGCAACAGCTGGATCAATCTCATCATCGGTCTGATTGTGGGCGGATGTGTTGCGGCTGTCTGCGGCATCATCATCGGTATTCCGGCACTGAGACTCCGCGGCGACTATCTTGCAATTGTCACCCTCGCATTCGGTGAAATCGTAAAATCCTTGTTCCAGAACACATCAGCGGAATCCTTCGGCGGTGCACTGGGTCTGGAAACACCCCGTTACGACAAGCAGTACCTGTTCATCTGGGCGTTCCTGCTGGTTCTCCTCACTCTGGCCGTCCTGCAGAACTTCATCCGAAGCAAGCACGGCAGAGCGGTTACCGCCATCCGTGACAACGAAATCGCGGCGCGGGCGACCGGCATCAACGTAACCAAGTACAAGCTGCTGGCGTTCACTGTTTCCGCAGCCTTTGCCGGAATCGCGGGCGTTCTCTACAGCTTCTCCAACTACAATGTACAGAGCGCAAAATTCGGCTATAACTACTCCATTGAAATTCTGGTCATGGTCGTTCTCGGCGGCATGGGCAGCATCAACGGCTCCATCATCGCGGCCGCACTGATCACCTTCCTCAACACCAAGCTGGCGACCATCCTCACCGGCGATCTGGCAGTCCTACAGAATCTTCTGTATGCTGTGATCCTCATCGCCATCGTGATCTACAACAACGCTCCCGCGCTCAAGAGCTTCCGTGAAAAGTACAACCTGACCGTACTGATGCACAAGCTGTTCAGGCATAAAGCCGATCCGTCCAGCATCAAGGATGACCAGGCGAAATGGGACGTTGTACCCACCAAGATTGAAATGAACGAAGTTCTCTCCATCGATCTGGTGCCCCAGGACAAGCAGAGTTATCAGAGAAAGGACGGCGGGAACTAATGGCAGAATACATTCTGGAAACCAAAAATCTCGGCATCTCTTTCGGCGGTCTGAAAGCGGCGCAGAATGTGAACATCCGGATTGATAAAAACCAGATCTACGGTCTCATCGGCCCCAACGGTGCGGGCAAAACTACCATTTTCAATCTTCTGACCGGCGTTTACAAGCCCACCACCGGTACCTTCTATCTGGACGGTGAGGAGCTGAAAGGCTTCAGTCAGGACAAAATCAACCATAAGGGCATCGCAAGAACCTTCCAGAACATCCGTCTGTTCAACAACATGACCGTGGTGCGCAACGTCATGGTCGGTCTCCACGATCAGCCTGAATACAAGTGCAATGTGCTGGAATCCATGCTCCGTCTGCCCAGACACTTCAAGGTGGAAAAGGAAATGCGCGAAAAAGCCAAGGAGCTTCTGCGTATTTTCGATCTGGAAGACGAACGGAACAACCTGGCCTGCAATCTGCCCTACGGTAAGCAGAGAAAGCTGGAGATTGCCCGTGCTCTTGCGACAAATCCCAAGCTGCTTCTGCTGGATGAACCTGCGGCGGGCATGAATCCTCACGAAACCGAGGATCTGGAAAAGACCATCCGCTTCATCCGGGATCACTTCGATATGACCATTCTCCTGATCGAGCATGACATGAAATTTGTTGCCGGTCTGTGCGACAGCGTGACGGTTCTCAACTTCGGTACGGTTCTGGCGGAGGGCGATACCAAAACCGCCCTGAAGGATCCCGAAGTTATCAAAGCGTATATCGGAGGTTAATGATATGGCACTTTTAACTGTAAATAACCTTTCCGTATACTACGGCGTCATCTGCGCGCTCAAGGGCATCAGCTTTGAGGTCAACGAAGGGGAAATCGTTACCCTCATCGGTGCAAACGGTGCGGGCAAAACCACCACCATGCAGTCCGTTGTGGGTCTGATTCCCGCAAGAACCGGTACAGTCACCTTCGACGGTCACGATATCACCAAGACTCCCTGTCATAAAATTGTGCATCTGGGCATGACCCAGGTTCCCGAAGGACGCCGGATCTTCCAGGAGCTGACCGTATACGAAAACCTCCTGATGGGTGCGTATTCCATCAAGGACACCTCCGGATTCAAGAACGACATCGAGGCGGTCTATACCCGTTTCCCCCGTCTGGCGGAACGTAAGAATCAGATCGCAGGCACCCTGTCCGGCGGTGAACAGCAGATGCTGGCCATGGGACGCGCCATCATGAGCCATCCCAAGCTGCTGATGCTTGACGAGCCCTCCATGGGTCTGTCCCCTCTGCTGGTGGATCAGGTCTTCGAGATCATCAAGGACATCAACAAGGACGGCACCACCATTCTTCTGGTGGAACAGAACGCCGGCAAGTCTCTGGCAATCTCCGACCGCGCCTATGTACTGGAAAACGGCAATATTGTTCTCTCCGGCACCGGTGCCGAGCTGGCGGCAAGCGAAATGGTTCAGAAGGCATATCTGGGCGGCTGATACAGATTTCAAATACAGTCCTGTGACATACGGGGCTGTATTTTTATGTTGATTTCTGCTTAATTGTTAATATTAAGAAAATATTTATTTCCACTTGCTAATTATGATATAGTGTGATACAATAAAAAGTGGGCAAGTCTGTTTTTCTGAATCTTTGCAATTGGATTCGTCTGCCCATCCCACTGCGATATTGTACATGAAGGGAAATCATCAATTGAAACATATGAATTTTTTTAGGGAGAACCCGGCGAATATACGGCGAAAACTTCTGCTGGTCTTTTATGATATACTGATTATTCTGCTGGTGGCGCTGCTGATTCTCGGTGTTAATCCCAGCAGTGAGCAGAGAATGCCTCTGAAATGGTTCGCTGTCCATATTCTGCTGTTTGCGTCATGCATTTTTGTTTGCCGGCATATTGCTGCTGTGTACCGGCAGGTCTGGCGATACGGCGGTTCTCTTGCTTATATCCGTCTGATTCTGGCGGATATCGGTGCCGGAGCACTGTACTATATTCTTCAGGTTGTTCTCCCGGTTGCCCGGATTGAGTTTATCCGGATTGTCTCTCTTGCGGCAATTACTCTGCTGTTTTCCCTGAGTCTCCGTCTGATGTATTATTTCCTGTATGAACGGGCCAACCGTTCGGTAAGCTGTTCCGGTTTGTTCTGGAAAGTGGTGGAGTTTATCAGCGGATTCTCCATTATGGCCCGCCGCGGCAGTACCAAACCTGTGGAAGCCGGGGTGAAGATCAAGGTTGCCATCGTTGGAGCCGGAAGGGTAGGGGCTATGCTGGCGGATGAACTGCTGAACAATCCCCGTTCGCACTATGTCCCCTGCTTCTTTATTGATATTGACGAGGCAAAAATAGGCCGTGAGATCATGGGACTGCCGGTATATTCCGATGAGGAAGCAACCATCAGGAAACTGGTGTCCTACCCCATTCAGGAGATTGTATTTGCTCTGCCGCAGATCACTCCGGAACGGAAGAAGGAACTTTACAGCCACTATAAGCAGACCGGCTGCAAAATCAAGGTCTACGATTATCCCGTTATGCAGAAAGCCGAGTCCGGCAGACGGCAGATGCGTGAGTTTGATATCGAGGAACTGCTGTTCCGCAAGCCCATCGACATCCGCGACAGCGCAGCCAACGACTATTACCGCGGCAAGGTGATTCTGATTACCGGCGGCGGCGGATCCATCGGCAGTGAGCTTTGCCGTCAGATCAGCAAAATGCAGCCGAAGAGCCTGATCATCCTGGATGTTTACGAAAACGGTGCTTACGATGTCCAGCAGGAACTTCGTTTTCTCTACGGCAGTGAGCTGGATCTTCATGTGGAAATTGTTTCCGTGTGTGACCGCAGAGGCTTTGAAAAGGTGATGGAAACCTATCGTCCCGACATTCTTCTCCATGCCGCTGCCCATAAACATGTGCCGCTGATGGAGCATAACTGCTGCGAAGCGGTAAAGAACAACGTGTTCGGCACGCTGAATGCTGTAGAACTGTCGGAAAAATACGGTGTCGGAAGATTTATCATGGTTTCCACCGACAAGGCGGTCAATCCCACCAATGTGATGGGGGCAACCAAGAGAATGTGCGAGATGATCGTGCTGAGCCGCTGCGGTGAAAATACCGGAACCGTGTTCAGTGCTACCAGATTCGGCAACGTCCTCGGCAGTGCAGGTTCCGTGATTCCTCTGTTCAGGAGACAGATCATGAACGGAGGACCGCTTACGATTACGGACAAGCGTATTATCCGGTACTTTATGACCATTCCGGAAGCAAGCCAGCTGGTTCTTCAGTCCGGTGTTATGGCGAAGAACGGCGAACTGTTTGTGCTTGATATGGGGGAACCGGTGCGGATTCTGGAACTGGCTGAGAATATGATCCGTCTCAGCGGTTATGAACCTTACGAGGATATCCAGATTGTTGAAACCGGTCTCAGACCCGGCGAAAAACTGTATGAGGAACTGCTGATCCGTACGGAAGAGCTGGACAAAACGGAAAACAGCATGATTTTCATCGAACGGGATGCGCCTCTGTCCGCGGACGAGATTGCAGAGAAGCTGAAAATCCTCAGCGAAGCGGTGGAGACGGAAGATGACCGGGCCGTGAAAGCTGCCCTCAGAAGAGTGGTTCCCACGTTCTATTCCCCCGAGGAGCTGAACAGCGCGATCAGCAGAACGGAGCTTCCGAAAGCCGAACCTGCTCCGGCAGCTGTGCAGTAAAGATAATAAAGCGGTATGTCCTGCAGATCACCAGGGACATACCGTTTTTCCGTTTTCTGTCAGAAAATCCGGTATTCTGTTGACAAAATTACGATAATATGGTATAATATTATTCCACTTCAAATAATTACCTTCGTTCCTGTAAGAGTGTATGCGTTTTTTAGGATTCCCATGCCCGTTTGCAGAACGGAGGTTTTTTCATCAATATTATTAATGGAGGAAGATTATGTTGTCCAAAAATGTCCGTGATAAGCTCCAATGGATCACGATGATCCTGTCCGCAGTGATGGTTCTGATGTCCGGGGTGCTGTATATGCTCCGGCCTCTCGGCTATAATAACGATGCGGTTTACGTTTACATCCGCCGCACACTGATTCAGCTGACCGATATGATCCCTTTCGCCATGCTGGTTCTGTTTTCTGTTCTGCGGAGACAGAAAAAGTACCGCCGCTGCCGGTGGATGGTGGTGTCCCTGCTGGCTGCCAGAATCGCTGTGGATGTGCTGGCACTGATCTGCGAATACTCGGACTATGTCAATAATCTGGCGTTTACCTGCCTGTTTGATGAGTATTTTATTACGGCAATTGTCCTTACAGTCATTTTTTTCCTGATTGCCATGATGGGATCCCGTGGTGCATATGTGTTCTCCGCTCAGGTATTCCTGTATCTGTATGCGTTCGGCATGATTATCATGCTGTTCGACGATAGATACAATGCACTCAGAGCTTTCTGGGGAATCGGGTATCTGCTGTGGTTCATTTCCGTGATGCTGATGAATTCCGCCCTGAATGAAAAGAATAAGTATTTCCCTGCGGTATCAGGGCTGTTCGGGAAGTTTCTGAAACTGATCGGCTGGACCGAAGAGGAAGCGGATGACCGGTACAGCATTGCCAACGTCATCGAGCGGGAATCCGACCTGTATGTTCTGATCCGGGCACCGGGTGGTGATGCTGTGATTCTCCGTAAGGATCCTCGGGCGGAGGACTGGCACAATGAATATTCCGTAGTCGTGGACGACGAGTTGATTGACAGTCTGCTGGAAGAGCATATCCGGATGTGCAGAGAGGCGCGTGCCGATGACGACGATGAAGATGATGACGAAGACGGAACTCCGGCTGAGAGAACGGAATCCGCCGCTTCACCGGATGAGAAGGAATAAACGATAAAAAAGGAGGCAGACCTATGCGGAAAATCGGGATCAATCTTCACGCCATTGCAGGACTGACGGATGAGGAATACATCCGGGAATCGGCGGCTCTGGGCTTCAATACCCTCTTCAGCGGCGTCAAAGAGGCGGAGCGTCAGGCGGCAATCGGGGACTTCTGCGTGAAATACGGGATGGAATATGAAACCCTCCACGCCCCCTTCGGACACATGAACGATATCTGGCTGGAAGAAGACAACGGGATGCTGGAAGAACTTCTGAACTGTGTGGATCACTGCGTTCTGGCTGGCGCTCCCATCGCGGTGGTGCATCTGTCGGCCGGATCCAGACCGCCGTCCATAACGGATATCGGACGGGAACGGTTCACCAGACTGGTGGAATACGGCAGAGAAAAGAACGTGAAAATCGCTTTTGAGAATCAGCGGAAGCTTGCCAACATCGCTTGGGCTTTTGAGGCATTCCCCGATGAATCCGTGGGATTCTGCTGGGACTGCGGACACGAGCTTTGCTTCACGCCCGGACGGCACTATATGCCCCTGTTCGGCGACCGGCTGATCTGCACTCACATCCACGACAATACGTGCATCTACAACGACGACAGCCATTTTCTTCCCTTCGACGGTGCGGGCGATTTTGATTATGTGGCACAGGCCATCCGGGATTCGGGATACACCGGTTCCCTGATGCTGGAAGTAGGCAACAAGAACCGATACGGCGGAATGGATCCCCGGGATTTCATCGAAGAAGCATACAGGAGAATCGTGAAGCTCCGCGCTATGACCGACGGTGAATAAACGAAAAAACGGTATTCTGAGAAATCAGAGTACCGTTTTCTGCTGGTGGAATTATTTCATGGCCTTGATTACGTTTGCCGCATAGACCGCAAAGCCCAGATCGTTGGGGTGAACTGCGTCAGCCATGTAGTCCATGATCGGAGGAACCAGGGCGTCACCGTCAATGAGAGTCATGCCGAACAGTGCCGCCATCTCCCGTACGGTATTGCAGCAGTCGTCGAAGGTGCCGACCTTGGTGGTTTTGCCGCAGTCCTGACGCCAGATGGGGGAGATTACATAAATCTTTGCACTGCCGTACAGCTCGTTCACCTTTGCAAGGGTGTCGTGAACCGCATTCCGGTAGGCGGTGTAGTCGCTGTAGTATCCCCAGTCGTTGGTACCGTAGGCAACCACAACGGTATCGGGGGCGAAATCCATGGGCAGAACCGTGGAGGGGGCGAAGATGGCACCGCCGATACCCTGAATGATGCTGTCCGCGTTGAAGGCTTCGCTGACCAGGTAGGCATAGGACATGGAGTCGTACTTAGTGTTCCAGCCCTGGGTGATGGAGTCACCGAGGAAGAGCATCTTTGTGTCAAATCTGTGGCGTTCGCAGAAGGAACCGTCCGCCACCTCCACAGCAGAAAGGATGCCGGCAGGACCGTGGCTGGGCAGGGAAACGGTAACCCGCTTCACACCTTCTCCCAGCTGAACGGTGAAGGAATTGATCTTTTCCGCACCGTCGGCCTGACGGAATGCGTACTGTGCGTGGAGCAGACCGTTGATTTTTACTTCATACTTGCCGTATTCCGCGGTCTTTACGGTGACAAAATCGGAATCGGTGCAGAAATCCAGACGCACGCCGGTGGAACCCACTGCATTTGCGTAGATCCACGGAGCGGCTTCTTTCCATGCGGCAAGCTGATCGGCGGTACATTTGGTAAACCGCAGACCTTCCGCTTCTTCGTAAACCCCTGCCGCGCCCACGGTCAGCTGACGGATTTTTTCGTTTGTGAGAAACATGGCAAATTCCTCGTTTCGTTGATATGGTAAATCCATTATAGCACACCCGATTTCCGATTGCAACGGTTCAGACGGATGCTCAGCGGTTTTCCGACAGAATTTCCATGAGTTTTTCAAGGGAAACCGTTTCTGTTTCACTGCTGTCACGGTACCGGACGGAGACCATGTCTTCCTCGGCTTCCCGCTGACCCACGATGAGAAGATACGGGATCCGCTGAACAAACTGTGCCTCACGGATCATGTAGCCGATTTTCTCGTTTCGTGTATCCATCTCCCAGCGGATTCCGTTTTCGTCCAGAGTCCGGCAGAGAGAATCGGCATAGTCCCGGCATTTTTCGGAAACCAGCAGAACCTTTGCCTGTACCGGAGCCAGCCATGCGGGGAATCTTCCGGCATAGTGCTCGGTGAGGATGCCCATGAACCGCTCGATGGAGCCGAAGCAGGTGCGGTGGATCATGATGGGGCGCTGTTTCTGATTATTCTCATCGGTGTAGGTCAGATCGAAATTCTGGGGAAGCTGGAAGTCCAGCTGAATGGTGCCGCACTGCCACGTCCGTCCCAGACTGTCCCGGAGGTGGAAGTCAATCTTGGGACCGTAGAATGCACCGTCCCCTTCGTTGATTTCATAGGGAAGTCCCAGTCTGTCAAGGGCTTCCTTCAGACCGTTTTCGGCAGCTTCCCAGTCCTCGTCACTGCCCATGCTGTTTTCCGGACGGGTGGATAGTTCAAGAGTATAAGTGAAGCCGAATTTCCGGTAAACTTCGTCGATGAGGCGGATGACCCCGGTGATTTCATCGGGAATCTGCTCACGGCGCATGAAGATGTGTGCGTCATCCTGGGTGAAGCACCGCACCCGGAACAGACCGTGGAGGGTGCCTTTCAGCTCATGACGGTGAACCTGCCCCAGCTCCGCGATCCGGAGAGGGAAATCCCGATAGCTGTGGAGCTGATTTTTGTACACCAGAATTCCGCCCGGGCAGTTCATGGGCTTGATGCAGTGGGTCTCTCCGTCGATTTCGGAGGTATACATGGAATCACGGTAGTGCTCCCAGTGTCCGCTGGTTTCCCACAGGCTTCTGTGCAGCATCATGGGGGTGGAAATTTCCCGGTAACCGTTCTTCCGGTGGATATCCCGCCAGTATTCGATCAGACGATTCTTCAGAATCAGACCGTTCGGGAGGAAGAACGGGAATCCCGCACCTTCTTCGGCGAACAGGAACAGATCCATCTCACGCCCGATCTTCCGGTGATCCCGGCGCGCCGCTTCCTCCTGCTGAATGAGAAATTCATCCAGCTCAGCCTGAGAGGGGAATGCGGTGCCGTAGATTCTGGTGAGCATTTTGTTGGCAGCATCGTTTTTCCAGTATGCTCCGGAGACACCGGTCAGCCGGAAGGCTTTCAGTCCCTTCGTGTAGGTGATGTGGGGACCCCGGCACAGATCGATAAAATCCCCCTGCTTGAAGAAACTGAGGCTTTCATCTTCCGGCAGCTCATTGATGTGCTGAATTTTGTACGGCTCCCTCCGGTCTTCCATGAGCCGGATGGCATCTTCACGAGCCAGAATAAAGGGCTTCACAGGAAGGTTTTCCTTCACGATCCGATGCATCTCCTCTTCAATCCGGGATAAATCCTCTTCCGTAATTGGGGTATCACCGGGATCCACGTCATAGTAGAAGCCTTTTTCCGTTGCGGGACCGAAGGCGAGGGAGGCACCCGGATACAGACGTTTGACTGCCTGTGCCAGAATGTGTGCGGCGGAGTGACGGAGGACGGATAATTCTTCGTCCCCTTCGCAGAGTATGACTCTGCCGTCCGAGCAGATTGTTTTCATGATTCTTCTCCAATCATATATAGTATTATTGAACAAGAAAAGCACCCTCCGACTGTGGGAAAAGCCAAACAGTCAGGGGGTGCATACCAATCACGAAAAATGCACGGTTCCACTTTGATGGGACAGGGATCACGGTTCGGTGATGCTGTCCGTTTTCGGATTCCAACAAATCCTATCCTTTGACGCAGGAATACGGCAGCGCTTACTCTACTTTCGGCACTGCAGCTCAGGAGCGGTCTTCACCCATGCTTCCCATAAGAAACTTCCACCATCTGTTTCTCTCTCTGTCTGTTCCGCAAAGGCTACTCTTTCCATCATAGCTTTTCTTATTCAATTGAGTCAAGTATATCACAAAACCGCTTTTGTGTCAAGTTTGTTTGTTGCAATCCGGTGTTTTTTATGCTATACTGAAACAAAAATACCATGAAAGTGAGACAGAAGTATGAAATCCATCTGGGCAAAAGGGCTGCTTGAGGAAAAAAACGTGATGCTGGCATTCCGCTGCCGGCTGACTCCCGGTGAGGACTGTGAACTGAAGCTGGCGGCATCCAATCTGTACCGGCTGTGCGTGAATGGGAAGATGATCGGCTACGGTCCCGCTAGGGCGGCGCACGGATACTCCCGTATCGACAGCTATTCTCTTGAAAAATGGCAGGATGAAGAAATTACCGTCACTGCAGAGGTATATTCCGCCAATATCAACACATTCTATACCGTGGACGAGCATCCCTTCTTCGCCTGTGAAATCTATAGCGGCGGTACCCTGATCGCGGATGCCGGGGATTTTGAATGTTTCCGCATGACAGGACGGGTACAGAAGGTAAGACGTTTCAGTTTCCAGCGTTCGTTTACCGAGATCTATCACCTGAGTGCGGATCCGGCGGAGTTTTCTCCTGCCGATTATGTTCCTGCCGAAACCGAAGAGGTGCCCATGAACGAACTTCTGCCCAGATATGTGGGATATCCCCGTCTGGATACGGAGTATGCGGAAAAAACCGGCACCGGTTCTGTGGGCATGGATGACAGCCGCAGACCGTGGCGCGACCGTGTGTACCACAACATTGATCCCGTAAAATTCAAGGGATACCGCCCGGATGAGCTGGAGGAGGACTCCGGAGAAGAAGCCGGGAAGTTTGTTTTCCGTGCCGACGGCGGAGAAGGCTATGTCCTGTACGATTTCGGACGGACTCTGACCGGATTCTTCACCATGACCGTGAAGGCACAGTCAGACTGTGCGATCCACATTCTCTTCGACGAGGTTCTCACAAACGGATACCCCAATCCCTTCCGCAACGACTGCTGCAACGTGGTGAAGTACAGTCTGAAAGCCGGGGAATACCGCCTGATCAGCTTTGAAGCAAATACCGCACGGTACGCCGTCTGCTGTATCACCGGCGGAAAAGCGGAAATTGCCGATTTCGGTATGGTGAAGTACGAGAATCCCGACGCCGCTTCCTGCGAATATGATACCGGAGATGCGGAGCTGAACAGCATCATCAGAGCGGCTGTGAATACCTTCGCCCAGAATGCGGTGGATGTGCTCACCGACTGTCCTTCGAGAGAACGTGCCGGCTGGCTCTGCGACAGCTATTTCACCTCCCGCTCCGAGCGTCTGTTCACCGGAAAGAATCCGGTGGAAAAGAGTTTTCTTGAAAATTACGCCATGTGCCCCCAGTCCCCGTTCCTTCCCGAGGGCATGATCCCCATGTGCTACCCGGCGGATCACAATGACGGCGTGTACATTCCCAACTGGTCCATGTGGTATATTCTGGAGCTGGAAAGCTATCTGGAACGGACGGGAGACCAGGAGCTGATCGACAAATCCCGGGACAAGGTGTACGGACTGGTGAAGTTCTTCAGCCGGTTCTATAACGAATTCGGGCTGCTGGAAAATCTGGAAAACTGGGTATTCATCGAATGGAGCCGCTGCAACGACGGTGACTTCATCCGCGGCGTCAACTATCCTTCCAATATGCTCTGGTCCGCGGCACTGGAGGCGGCAGGCAGGCTGTACGATGATTCCGCACTGTGCGAAAAGGGTGCGGCAATCCGGAAAACCGCTGCGGAAATGGCGTTTAACGGGGAATTCTTTGAGGATAACGCAATCCGCGATGAGAACGGTAAGCTGACCCCCACGGGACATACCTCCGAAACCTGCCAGTATTATGCATTCTACTTCGGTGCGGCGACCCGGGAATCCCATCCGGAGCTGTTTGATAAGCTGCTGAAGGACTTCGGACCGCACAGAGATCCTGAGAAGGTGTATCCGGATGTTCCCCAGTCCAATGCCTTCATCGGCAACTACCTGAGACTGGAACTGATGCTCCGTGCAGGCTGTTACGATCAGGTTCTGGCGGACTGCCGCGGATTTTTCTCCGGCATGGCAAAGCTGACGGGAACTCTCTGGGAACACGCGAGAGTCACCTGCTCTCTGAACCACGGATTTGCGTCCCTTGCGGCATATTACATTGATACCGCGCTGAAAAACGGCGGAAAAGGCTGAGAAATCAGGAAGAATCATGGATAACAAGAAATACAAAGGATATCTGATCTGCACCGATTACGACGGAACCCTGTACTACAACGGGGTACATCCGGACAACATTGATGCGATCAATGAATTCATGGCAAACGGCGGAAAATTCACGCTGGCTACCGGCCGTGCAAACTACGAAGTAAGAGAAAAGGATCTGCCCGTTCAGCCCAATGCACCCATGCTGTGCATGATCGGTGCACGGATCTGGGATTTCAGGGACGGGAAGAGTTTGGGAGACTTCACCATGGACGGCTCGGAAGAGAATGCGGTCCGTGAAGTCTGCCGGTATCTGCGGGACGAATCCCCGGTGAAACTGGAGGATGCATCGGTTTACTGTGCCGACAAACCCTATCTGTTCAATAACCGATCCGAGGAAAGCATCGAAGATGGCATGAGCCGCCTTGCCGGTGCATATAAGATTGTGTTCTGGCTGAAGAACGAATATACCCCTGAGATGTTCGATGCCGTACAGCGGATCTGCGGGGATATCTGCAATATCTGCTCCAACCGGGAGGATATTCTGGAAATCACTGCACGGGGCGTCCACAAAGGCTCGGCTGTCCGCCGTCTGAAGGAAATCACCGGTGCCCATACCCTCATCTGTGCAGGCGACACCAACGGGGACATCCCCATGCTGACGGCGGCGGATATGGGATACGCGGTGGAAAACGCAACGGAAGAGGTCAAGGCTGCCGCTGATTTCGTGACCATTCACGCAAAGGACGGGGCACTGGCGAAGATCATCCGCAGCCTGTAATTGCGAAAAAATCATTCCGTCGTTTTTATCATCCTGTTGTGACCGAATCGTTAATTTGTTCTGTATTGAACCAAACCTCTTGAAAAACGGGAATAATTCTGCTATAATGATGCATATTTATTGTCAAAGGGGCAGATTTTATGGCGTATATCTGGTGCAGTCTGATCGGGTACCTGATCGGATCGGTCAATCCGGCGTGGATTATTTCAAAACTGCGCGGATTCGACATCCGGGATAAGGGATCGAAAAATGCGGGAGCATCCAATGTGGTGATCCTGTGCGGCAAAAAAACAGGTGCTGTCTGTGCGGTGCTGGATATCTTCAAAGCGTGTGTTGCCATCGGGCTGTGTGCATTCCTGTTCCCGGAATACGACCATGCCTTTGCTGCAGCCGGAACTGCCTGCATCGTAGGGCATATCCATCCGCTGTTTCTGGGATTCCGGGGCGGAAAGGGGCTTGCCTGTCTGGGCGGCATGATTATGATGTTTTCACGTCGGGTATTCGCCGTTTTCCTGATTCTTGAAATCATCATTGTCCTTGTCACCAACTATATCTGCTTTGTTCCCATTACGGCGGCCATTGCCTTTCCCATCGCCTATGCCATCCTTGCTCACGACGGAATCGGGGCTGCAATGATGGGGGTAGGGTGCGTGATGATCCTGCTGAAGCATACGGAAAATCTCCATCGGATCCGCAACGGCACGGAACTGCGGTTCAGCTATCTCTGGGACCGGGATTCCGAGCGAAAGAGACTGGGCAGGGACGAATGGGACTGATCAAAACGATTCAATCGGAGACGGCAGCGGACTTTACACGGGTTCACTGCCGTTTTTCTGTGCAGAAATAGGGACACACCGTTGAAATAACGGAAGAATTGTGTTATACTGAAAGAAAAACGGAGGTTTCGATATGGATATTCTCAAGTACGGAAGACCGGAAGCGGCGGGAGTTCACCCCGATCATGTGGCGGACTACATCAACGAGATGAACCGCAGACGGAAGATGTGCCACAGCTTTCTGATGATGCGCGGCGGGCAGGTGTTTGCCGAGGGATACTGGAAGCCTTTTGACGAAAACTGGCTTCACCGGATGTATTCCGTCAGCAAAACCTTTGTGTCCTGTGCGGTGGGGATGCTTGCTGACGAGGGAAAGATCACGCTGGATGACAGAATCTGCGATCATTTTCCCGATCAGTGCGATGAAAACACCCACCCCCTCATCCGTGAAATGACCGTGCGGGATATGCTGAAGATGGCAACCTGCCACAGATCCAATTCCTACGGCGGACATGAAATGGACTGGCTGTATACCTTCTTCCATCCTTATCACGAGCCGGATCATCCCGCAGGCACGGAGTTCCGGTACGATACGGCGGCTACCTACACGCTGGATGTGCTGGTGGAACGGATCACGGGCATGACATTCCTGGAATATCTGAAGAAGAAAGCTCTGCTGGAACTGGGGTTCACTCCGGAGGCATGGTGTGTGGAAGCTCCCGAGGGATATGCCTGGGGCGGATCCGGCGTGGAATGCACCACCCGTGACCTTGCCCGGTTTGCCATGATTTTCGCCGGCGGCGGTGAAGTGAACGGCAAACGGTACCTCAGCGAAGCTTATGCAAAGGAAGCGGTTTCACACCTGATCGACAACGGAGCGGTGATCAATGCCATGGAAGGCTACGGCTACGGCTTCCAGATCTGGCAGACATGGAAGGGATCCTATTCCTTCTGCGGCATGGGCGGACAGCTTGCGATCATCATTCCGGAAAAGGATTTCATCTTCTGCTGCACCAGCGATATGCAGGGGGATGCGGACGGCTATCAGATGATCTACAATGTACTGTGGGAAACCGTCATCGACAGAATGGCCGACGAACCTCTGCCGGAAGATGACGGTGCATATGATGAATTGAAGAAACTTGCGGCATCCCTGGAAGTGAATGTACCGGCAGGTGAGAGAACTTCCCCCATGGCAGAAAAAATCAGCGGCGTGACCTATGATCTGGACGAAAACCGGATGGGCATAAAATCCTTCACTGTTGATCTGGAAAACTGTGTGCTGACTTACGATACCGCACGGGGCGAGAAAAAGTTCACCTTCGGGCTGGGAGAATATGCGGATACCGTTTTCCCGGAAACCCATTACAGCGGACGAAGGATCAACAAACCGGCCGGGAGGGAATACCGGTGCCTGAATGCCGCGGTCTGGACGAGCGAAAATACGCTCATGGTGCGGAGCTATGTCATCGACGACTATTTCGGCAACATGGCGGCTGTGTTTGCCTTTGACGGAGACGGCGTGAAGCTGAAAATCACCAAGACCGCCGAGTGGTTCATGGATGAATACTACGGTGAAACTGCAGGAAGAATCAGGAAATAAAATATACGCACGGGCGCATCCTTCGGCAGAGCGGAGGGTGCGCTGTTTTTACACCCGGATGTGATTCTGCATAAAACCAGGCGCAAAATGAAACTATTCATGGGGAAGGCGGCAATGCGATTCGGAATACCTGATAACCGGTAAATGTTAAAATAAATATGCGAAAATCCCGTATAAAATTTCATTTTGCTCTTGCTTTTTTGTTGCGTTGGTGCTATAATCTACCCGTGCAAATTTTAAATTATCCCAAAAGGAGTAAAAAAATGAAATTCAGCATGAAGAAGACCGTAAGCACTCTGCTTCTTCTGGCGCTGGCAGCTCAGAGCATGACCGCAATCGCTTCCGCTAACGAAGTAATGCTCATCTCCGCAGCTCCCGCAGAAGAAACCGCTGTAACCGGTACCTTTGAAAACACCTCCGATAACGGAGAGGACATGATTTCTCTGTCCGAAGCACGCACCTACAAGGCAATGATCCCCGCTGCCGCTGACGTTGATCCCGCAACAGTTGAATGGACCATGACCAGAAACCTTGACAAGCCCTACAACGATGCAGAAAAGTATCCGAACCAGATTCAGGGCGGTACTCTTGACGCATGGAAGGCTACCAACGGCGAAAACTTCTTCTCCGAAGTGACCACCACCGTGGAAACCGTTGACGGTCAGACCTACGTTGCAGCAGAATTCTCCAACGATACTTATTTCTATGGCCGGAGAGGCGACGCTGACTATTCCGCTCCTCACGCAAACGGCGGTTCCTATCTGGATCCCTGCGGCTGGTTCTACCTGACTGCTTCCGTTGACGGCGCCGAACTCGGTTCCGTTGAAGTGAAGATCACTCCCTACGACGACTTCCACACCATGGCCGAAGTTTACGCAGACATCGATGCAATGGTTGAATTTGCCGCTGCAAACACCGATCTCTACGCAGAACGCTTCTCCATAGGTATGTCCTCCGGCGAAATCTACGAACCCATGGATATGGCATACATGATTCTCGCTGACGATGCTTCTTCCGTTGAAGCATGGCTGGAATTCACCGAAGCCGCTGAAACCAACCCCAC
>JAFQWY010000129.1 GCA_017407225.1 Clostridia bacterium
CGCTGACCGTTTCCGGTTACGTTTCCGATTTCTTCGGCAAGGATCCCAAGTACAACGGTGCTGACGCAGCTCGTTTCTCCGTAGACGACTTCGCAGCAGCATTCATCCGTCTGGAAGGCGACATCATCCTCGACTTCAGAATTGCATGGGCTATGCACGTTAACACTCCCGGCGATACCATCATCTTCGGTACCGAAGGCGCACTCCGCATTCCTTCCACCGACTGCTGGAACGGCTCCGTTGGCGGCCCCATGACTCTGTACCACGACGTATGCGGCGCTCGCACCGAAACCGTTATCCCGATTCTCCAGAACACCGGCAAGGGCGGTCTGTTCGACAAGAAGATCCGTTCCTTCCTCGATGCAGTCAAGACCGGCGGTCCCGCACCTGTTCCTACCTCCCAGATCCTGTACAACCAGGCTATCATCGACGGTATCAACAAGTCCGCTGCATGCGGCCGCGAAGTTGAAATCACCTTCGCTGACTGAACACTCACGCAGTGAGTGGGGCAGCCCCCACGGGCAGGCTCGGCGTTGCGTAAGTTGAGATTATTACAAATCCCACGACCTTCCGCTGACGCTGATGCGGCGTAGTTTTGATTGAGATTAACATAAGTCCCTGTGAACTCCGGTTCGCGGGGACTTTTTGTATGCAAAAAAATCCGGCTGTTCCCTTTTAGGTTCAGTCGGATTTTCTGTTATTCTGTTTTTTGTGATTCCACCCATTTCATCAGGGGCTTCACGATAGGAGGAGACAGATTCTCGGGGAGTTCGTCCGGTGCAAAGAACCGCAGTTCATCCACTTCCCCGTCCTGGCATTTCAGCTCCCCGGAATACTCCCGGCAGACATACACGATATCCACGTTGGACACTTCGTCGCCGTTGGGATAGACGTAATGCATATCTTTGCCGGAAAATACACCAAACAACTCCAGCTTGTGTGCCGTCAGCCCGGTTTCCTCATACAGCTCTCGTCTGGCAGCATCTTCTGTATTTTCATCCAGCTCCACCGATCCGCCGGCATAGCCCCAGCAGTGGTTGTCGCTTCTCAGCTGCAGCAGAACCCTTCCCGCTTCATCCGTGACGATCACGCCGGCACCCACCTGAAGAAGCGGACGGTGGCCGACGATTTTCCGCAGATCCATGATATAATCGGACATACCGTTCTCCTGTATCCCGATGGAATTTTCTTACTTATTGCCGAACATCTTCAGTTCGTCCTGTCCCATAACGGCGCATCCCGCATAACCGGAAGCTTCCAGCTGGCTGAACAGCTTGCCAAGCTTCTTGGGAGCTGCGCAGAGAGTCACGTCATATTCCGCACGGAGCTCTTCTGCACGGATCAGCGCTTCCTTGAAGTTGTCTTCCCAATATACAACGGCCAGACGGGCTTTGCGGCTGGGAATCTGATAATTCTGAGCAAGCAGGATACCTGCGATCCGCTCGAAACCGATGGAGAAGCCGACTGCGGGGATATTTTCGCCCAGGAACTTGCCGATCAGGTTGTCGTAGCGTCCGCCGCCGCCGATAGCGCCTCTGAAGTCGGGGCTGGAAATCTCAAATACCGTACCGGTATAGTATCCCTGACCTCTTACCAGAGTCATATCGTATTCGATGCTGTAGCGTCCGCCGGACATTTCATTGGCGAGATTCATGATGGTTTCCAGATTGGTGATGCAGTCCAGTTCGCCGCATACTTCCTTGGCGTCTGCCAGAGTGAAGGGGCTGCGTTCCAGAATCGCCATCAGCTTTTCCACGGGTTCTGCCGGGAATTCCTTTGCGAGCAGTTCATCGCGGACACCGGAAGCGTCAATCTTGTCCAGCTTGTCCAGAGAAATGCAGACAGAATCGCAGTCAGCTTCCGCAAATCCGGCACCGGTAATGATCGCCTTCAGCAGACGGCGGTCGTTGACACGGATCTTGAAGGTATTGAAACCGATATTCAGCAGCGCCTTGGCAGTAGTGGTGATCAGCTCCACTTCGGCGGTATAGGAATCGGAGCCGATGATGTCGATGTCGCACTGCACGAATTCTCTCATTCTGCCCTTCTGGGGACGCTCTGCACGGTAAACCTTGTCAATCTGGATCACCTTGAAGGGATTGGGCAGCTTGGCACGGTTGTTGGCGTAGTAACGGGTCAGGGGGAGGGTCAGGTCATAGCGCAGGCCCATGTCTGCGATTTCCTTTTCATTGCCGGTCTGAAGAGCTTCTTCCAGCTTTTCGCCGCGCTTCATGATCTTGAAGATCAGATTCAGATTTTCGCCGCCTTCGGACTTATCCAGGTTTTCGATGTCTTCGATGATGGGGGTGGTGATTCTCTCAAAGCCGCAGGAGCGGTAGGTTTCAAGAATGGTATTCTGCAGATAATCGCGGATCAGCACTTCGCCGGGCAGGTAGTCGCTTGTGCCTTTTACAGGAGTGATTTTCATGATATATTTCCTTTCTGGACGGAAGTTGGTTTGATTTACGTTTCATTGAATAAAAAGCCCCAGGACTTTGTGAGTCATGGGGCTGTCATGCGGGCAAGAGGACTTGAACCTCCACCGAATTGCTTCGACTAGAACCTGAATCTAGCGCGTCTGCCAATTCCGCCATGCCCGCGTATGGTACTGCCCCGTGGGACAATACATTTGTTGTGGGTGAAGCTTGTTCCCAGCGGATGGCGGGAATCGAACCCGTAACTCAAGCTTGGGAAGCTGGCGTTTTACCACTAAACTACACCCGCAAAAGTAAACACGCCGCATCTGTGAGGATACAGCGTGCGATGCGGGCAAGAGGACTTGAACCTCCACCGAATTGCTTCGACTAGAACCTGAATCTAGCGCGTCTGCCAATTCCGCCATGCCCGCATTTGGTGTTGTTCTCTCGAACGATGATATTATACTACATCGTCTCCCGTTTGTCAATACCTTTTTGCATTTTTTCCGAAATATTTTATCGTCATTTCCGGAAAAGAAAAATCCGCAGATTCATACGGTTTTCCGTAATCCTCTGCGGATTCAGATTCACTTAAATCTCCACGGAACCGCGGTAGACTTCCTTCATGCTGCCGGTCAGGGATACTTCCCCGTTTTTGTAATCAACGACCAGCGCGCCGCCCTTAACGTATACGGTGATTTCACCGCTTCTGCACTTTCCGTTTTCCACAGCAGCAGCAGCGGCGGCACAGGCACCGGTACCGCAGGCATTGGTTTCCCCGGAACCTCTTTCCCATACTCTTGCAATGATGGTATGGTCATCGATGACATGGACGAATTCCACATTGGTTCTTTCCGGGAATGCGGGATCGTGTTCGATGGCGTAGCCGATGGATTCCACATCCGTTCTGGAGATATCAAAGCCCATATCCTCTGCAAAAATCACGCAGTGGGGGTTGCCGAGAGACACACAGGTTACCTTGTATTCATCCCCGGCCAGAATGAGAGGAGCGTTGATAAGCTGTTCTCTGCCGTCCGCGATCACAGGTACGGAAGATGTACTGAAGTCCACCCGTCCGATTTCGGTTTTAGCCTTGGTTACCAGTCCGTCGCAGGTGGTCAGCTTCACGGTACGGTTCCCGGCAAGTGTTTCGATGGTCATCTCACGGGTCTGCACGATACCGCTTTCATAGAGATACTTTGCCACGCATCCCAGACCGTTTGCGCACAGCTTTCCTTCACTGCCGTCACGGTTGAACATCCGCATTCCCGCATCGGCATGCTCGGAAGGTACGATGATGATGGTACCGTCGGCTCCGATACCGTAATGGCGGTCGGTAAACTTAATGGACAGTCCGGCGGGATTGCTGATGGTCTGATCCATGCAGTCGAAATAGATGTAGTCGTTGCCGCAGGTGTGCATCTTCACAAAATCCAGACGGATCTTTTCCTCGCGGAGAGCGTTGATGTCAACCAGCTCGGTGCAGGATTCATTCCACAGGCTGGCGATACTGTCGGCAACCGCGTTTGCGGTATCCAGAGAGGTGAGACAGGGGATCGCGTGTTCCACTGCCAGTCTTCTAAGGCGCACGCTTGCACGCTGGGGATCACGGCCCTTGGCGGAAGTAGAGATGATGTAGTCGATTTTTCCGCCGGCGATCAATGTGCGGATTTCATCCAGTCCATCCGCTTCCTGCACCTTCACACCGTAATTGCGGATCACACCGGAAGTACCGTGGGAAGAATACACTTCAAATCCAAGTTCGTTGAACTTCTTGGCGATGGGACCGATTTCGCCCTTGTCGCTGTCACGGACGGTCATGTACACGCCGCCGTTCTTTCTGAGACGGTATCCTGCCGCACGGAGCCCCTTGTACAGTGCTTCGCCGAAGGTTCCGGCAAGACCGAGCACCTCACCGGTGGACTTCATTTCCGGGCCGAGAGCGGTATCCAGTCCGCTGAGCTTCTCGAAGGAGAACACGGGAACCTTTACCGCCACATAGGGAGAGGTTTCGTACAGTCCGGTGCCGAATTCCATGTGTCTGAGCTTTTCGCCGATCATGCAGCGCACCGCCAGATCCACCATGGGAATACCTGTGACTTTGCTGATATAGGGCACGGTACGGGAGGAACGGGGATTGACTTCAATGACATACAGCTCGCCCTGCCAGATCAGGTACTGGATGTTGATCAGACCTTTGGTTTCCAGTGCAATTGCCAGATTTTTGGTCTGACGGGTGATAATCTCCTTCATCTCGTCATCCACATTCTGGGAGGGATATACCGCGATGGAGTCACCGGAATGGACGCCGGTTCTCTCCACGTGTTCCATGATGCCGGGGATCAGTACGTCTTCCCCGTCGCAGATAGCGTCAACTTCCAGCTCGGTACCCATCAGATACTTGTCCACCAGTACGGGATTCTCAATTCCCTGCGCCAGAATGATTGCCATGTACTCCCGGATATCCGCATCGGTGAAAGCGATGATCATGTTCTGACCGCCCAGAACGTAGGAAGGACGGATCAGTACGGGATAGCCGATCTCATCCGCCACCTTCAGCGCTTCTTCCGCAGTCATAACAGTATATCCTGCGGGGCGCTTGATGCCGAAGCGTTCCAGAAGTTCGTCGAACCGTTCGCGGTCTTCCGCACAGTCGATGCTGTCGGCGGAGGTACCCATGATCGGCACACCGCAGGCAGCAATATGACGGGTCAGCTTGATGGCAGTCTGTCCGCCGAACGCCACTACAGCCCCCACGGGCTTTTCCACGGCGATGATGTTGGACACATCTTCGGGAGTGAGGGGCTCGAAATACAGTCTGTCCGCAGTGTCAAAGTCGGTGGACACGGTTTCGGGGTTGTTGTTGACGATGATGACATCATAACCGGCCTTTTTCAGTGCCCATACGCAGTGAACGGATGCATAGTCGAACTCGATGCCCTGACCGATACGGATGGGACCGGAGCCGACGACCATCACGGTACCGAGGGGGCTCTTTTTGTGGCTGTTGATGAACCGGGATGCTTCGTCGGCAATACCGTATTCGGAGTAGAAATAGGGGGAATCCACTCTCAGCGCCGCGGAACAGGTGTCAACGGTCTTGAACTGTGCGGACATATTATAAGGAAGCTTTTTCATTCCGGTGATGCGGGAAACGGCGCTGTCGGGGTAGCCGATGTGCTTGGCACGGATATAGGTTTCCTCGGTCAGACTCTCCCCTGCCGATGCCAGCTCGTTTTCCATATCCGCGATGATGTGTAGCTTGTCAAGGAACCACCAGTCGATCTTGGTAATGGCATACAGCTCTTCATCGGTGAGAGAACCGCGGCGGATTGCTTCATACACGAAGAACAGCCGCTCATCGGTGCATCCGCGGATCAGATCGGGCAGATTTTCCGTGGGGATTTCCTGATATCTGGGATGGCTCAGGCAGTCCATGTTGATCGCCGCTCCGCGAACCGCCTTCATCAGCGCATTCTCGAAAGTGGAAGCAATGGACATGACCTCACCCGTCGCCTTCATCTGGGTACCCAGCTTCCGGGAAGCATACACGAACTTGTCGAAGGGCCAGCGGGGGAACTTTACTACAATATATTTTACGTCAGGCTCGAACAGTTTGCCGGGATCCTTTTCGTTGACGGTCACTTCGTCGAGGGTATAGCCCACTGCCAGCTTGGCCGCGATCTTTGCGATGGGGAATCCGGTCGCCTTGGAAGCAAGAGCGGAGGAACGGGACACACGTGGATTGACTTCGATAACCGCGTATTCCAGGCTGTTGGGTTTCAGAGCAAACTGTACGTTGCATCCGCCGCAGATACCCAGTTCGGTGATAATGGACAGCGCGGAGTTCTGCAGAAGGCTCAGTTCCTCGTCGGTGAGAGAAAGCGCAGGCGCCGCAACGATGGAGTCGCCGGTATGTACACCCACGGGATCGAAGTTTTCCATGGAGCAGATGGTGATGGCGTTGCCCTTGGCATCCCGCATAACTTCAAATTCGATTTCCTTCCAGCCGGCGATACACTTTTCGCACAGGATCTGGCTGATGGGGGACGCCTGAATACCGGTATCGGCAATCTCGCGCAGTTCATCGGGAGTTTGTGCAATACCGCCGCCGGTACCGCCGAGGGTAAACGCGGGACGTACGATGATGGGATACCCCAGCTTTTCCCCCAGTTCCAGCGCGCCTTCCACCGTAGTGGTGATATCGGAAGGAACAACGGGCTGTCCGATCTTGTCCATGGCATCCTTGAACAGCTGACGGTCTTCCGCTCTGTCGATGGTATCGGTTTCCACACCCAGCAGGCGAACGCCGTGTTCCTTCAGGAAACCGCTCTTTTCCAGTTTCATGGCCAGATTCAGACCGGTCTGACCGCCCATGGTGCCGAGAAGGCTGTCGGGACGTTCATCGATAATAATCCGCTTGACGGTTTCTTCCGTGAGAGGTTCCAGGAAAATCCTGTCCGCCATGGCGTTGTCTGTCATGATCGTGGCAGGATTGGAGTTGACCAGAACCACTTCAATCCCCTCTTCCTTCAGGGCCTTGAGTGCCTGGGTTCCTGCGTAGTCAAATTCCGCCGCCTGTCCGATGACAATGGGGCCGGATCCGATGAGCAGAACTTTTCTGATACTTTTATCTTTCGGCATAATCGTGTCTCCCAATCAAAAATTATTCGCATAATTATACCACCAAAGGCGACAAAATAAAACAGATTCCGCAAATCTTTTTCCGTTTCATGATGATGCATAAATCCCCGCGGAAATGCACCGGTATCTTTCGTCATTTTTTGTCCCGGAAAAACAAAAAATCCACAGCGGGGTTCATTCCCGTCAATGGATTCGGATGTCATATATCTAATACAGTCAAATATTCGGTTCAGATCTGTTCGGAGTATGCTTCTTCTTCCCTTGCTTCCAGCGCAGCAACTTCAGCTTCCGCAGCGGCTCTTGCAAGTTCAGCTTCGTATGCCTTGATCACTTCTTCTTCCAGCATTCCGCGGAAATCGGCGTGAATGGGGTGAACGATATCACGGTATGTTCCGTCGGGATTCTTGCGGCTGGGCATAACAATGAAATTCTTGTCGCGGACACTGATGACTTTAATATCGTGCAGTGCCAGCTGATCGTCGAACGTCACCGATACAATCGCCTTCATCGGGCCTTCGTCAAAGAGTTTTCTTACCTTAATGTCTGTGATTACCATAGTTTTCCCTCTTTTATATTTCTTTGGTACTATTTTATTATACCCCACTTTTATGACAATGATTCATGATATTCATAAATAATTTTTTAATTGAATGTATCTTTTTTTTCATAATTATGATATAATGGAACTGTACAGTGATTCCGTATGTTTTTTCTGCGGAATCCGGATCCATTTTTCATGAAAGAAAGGCAGCTTATGGCTTTACCGAATACACATCTGGGACCTGACAAAATCTCCGCACTTCTGGACAGCGGCAAAAAGAATCTGTTTTTCGACGGCATCGGCGGTGTCAGCATGAATGCTCTCGCTCACATCAGCCACCTGCGAGGCCACCGGGTTTCCGGCTATGACCGTGCCCCTTCCGCTCTGACCAAAAAGCTGGAGGAAATGGGTGTCACCGTTTACTACGAAGAATCCGATGAGCATATGAAGGACTGCGACGCGCTGATCTACACCGTTGCCATGCCCGACACCAACGCTGAATATTCATACGCAGGAATGCATAATATTCCGAGAATCTCCCGTGCGGATTATCTGGGATATATCATGTCCGGATACACCCACCGTCTCGGAATCTCCGGCACCCACGGCAAGAGCACCACCACCGGCATGACCGCACGGATTCTCTCCCACGGCGGATTTGATCCCACCGTACTCAACGGCGCTCCCATGAAGGAAACCGGAACTGTTGACATGATCGGCTCCCACGATTATTTCGTATTTGAAGCCTGTGAATACATGGATTCCTTCCTGGATTTCTTCCCGTCGGTAGCTGTCGTGCTGAACATTGAGCTGGACCACGTGGACTATTTCTCCTCGATTGAGCAGATCCGTCAGTCCTTCACGGATTTCATGAACATCACCGGTGAGAACGGATATGCCGTGGTGAATCTGGACGACGAAAACTGCCGTCTGGCCATGGCGGGATACCGTGGAAATCTGCTGACCTTCGGCCGGAACAATCCCGATGCCGTCTACACCTCCGCAAACGAGGATCTCTCCGACGGA
>JAFQWY010000018.1 GCA_017407225.1 Clostridia bacterium
GGTATGGGCGAAAACAACCCCGAAGTCCGTGAAAGAGCTTGCTCCGATCTGGAATTCCTCGGCGTTAAGATCAATAAGGAACTGAACGCTACCGTTCACCGCCAGCCCAACACCGTTGAAATCTCCACTCCCGATTCCAAGGTTAAGGTTTACGTTCTTCCCACCAACGAAGAGCTGATGATCGCTTCCGACACCGAAGCTATCGTTTCCAAGCTGTAATTTTTAAAAAACACAAAGGGATTGCATCCGCTGCAGTCCCTTTTCTGTATCACAGGAGGTAAATTATGAACAAGCCTCAGATTCTTCTGCTGGGAGACTCCATCCGTCTGGGCTACTGCCAGATTGTGAAGGAACTGCTGAAGGACGAATATGAAGTTATCTTCCCGGAAACCAACTGCCGGTGTACCCATTTCACACTGGAAAGTCTTGAATTCTGGGTAAGTCTCTGCGATCGTGACCGGATTGCCGCCGTCCACTTCAACAACGGTCAGTGGGATGCGGCACGGTTCGGAGGTGCGGAAGAAGAACCGCTCACTTCCCTGCCGGTTTATGCCCACAATATTGAGCGGGTTGCATCCCGGCTGAAGAAGTACTTCCCGGATGCGCTGATCGCCTACGCCACCACCACTCCCATGAATCCCGGCGATGCCCCCTGCGGCAGTCCCAGAACCACTGACGAAATCCGGGAATACAACCGGGTCGGTACGGAAGTCATGGATAAGATGGGAATCCCCGTGGACGATCTCTTTGCCGTCAGTGAGCCGCTGTCCGAGGACTATTTCGCAGACTGTGTTCACTTCAACGAAGAGGGATACCGGATTCTCGGCGAAACCGTCGCAGAATTTCTCCGCACACAGCTGAACAAATAACAAAAACGGGATCTCCGCTGCACCCAATGGTGACGGAAATCCCGTTTATTCATATTGTTCTTGTCTCTGTGTGATCTGTCTGTTTCTGCTTACTGTTTATACATCTCAAAATAATCCCGATAATCAGGAATACTGCTCCCACGACCGCACAGGTGATAGTTTTCAGCTCCAGCAATTCTGAAAACTCATTGAGTATCCGGCGGATAATCTCTCCTCCTATTGTCGCAAACGGTTTTTCGGCAACACCAAGACCAAATCCGGTAAGTCCAAGCACTGCAGCGGTAATCAACCCAGTCACACCCAGATGCGTCATGGCAATACCGATTCCCTGAATCAGGATCAGACAAACCAATCCTGACAAAACGCCCACAACGATGAACAGGATTTTTGTAACTCCTGTATTGAACAGCAGAGAAAGAAGTTTCAGAAGTACCGGATTTGTCATCAGATTTTCCCAACGGAATTTTCCCCAGTCCATTTTTTCCATGTGGGAATCGATATCCGCATAATCTTCTTCCAAAAGAATGCAGTTCATATGCTCTGCCAGCACCGGTTCGAGAGACTCGATCAAAGGCCGAACTTCTTCCTTCGTAACCAGGGCACCGCTTCCACCTCTGATGATATCGAACCACTGCGTGATTTTCGTCTTCACAATCTCACCCACTATATCGGAATTCACAACAGCACCGAGGGTTTCATCGTTGATCACCATATCGGCACGTTTTTCCGGCTTTACAGCTGAGTAAATATAATCGGGCATAGTATTCTCACCTGCAAACAGAAGTGCAATATCGTACAATCCGACTTCATCGATGATCCGCCCAAGGAACTGTTCCGTTGCCATAGTCTGAGCGGTGTGCATCAGACAGCCGGCAGTCAGAGCGAAAAAAATCACAACACAAATCAGTGCAGCGATAACCTGCAGTCCCGCACCGGGGCGTTTCTTTACGTTTTCCATATCATTACCTCAGAATCTTCAGGGTTATATCCAAAGAATACCATAAATCCGCCAAAATGTCAATGTTTTCAAAAAAATAACTCACAATCAACCTGATCGTGAGTTATTTATGTTTATAGTCCGCTTTCTACAAAATTGTATACCGTGTTCAGAGCATCCGGATTCACGGAGGCGATGCTGTCGTTCTCACCGTTGTGCATGGTTTTCATCACTTCCACACCATGGAACGCCTTGTTTTCCTCTTCGGACAAAGGCTGACCGGCCGCAATTTTTGCAGATACTGTACGGAAAACTTCAAGATCGGCCGGATTCAGGACGCAGACGGTGATATTGGGAATCTCAGCTGCATCAAAAGTGCGGTCGTCACCGTAGGGCAGCCAAGGCAGATCCGTTACGCCGTGCTTATCCAGATTGGCGGATGTGAGAATACCGTAAAAAGCCGGATTATCAACATTTCCCTTGCTCCAGATCACAATCTGCTTCCCAGCGCCGCACACATCCAGATTCACCATGGCGGAAATATTCTCCCGTCCAACTTCGTCGATGTATGCTTTGCTTCCGGGGCAGCCCTTTTCTTCCTTGTCAAAGAAAACCAGATCTACGCTTTTGTCCGTAGTTTTCAGCGTTTCGCAGAGACGGAGCAGAATGGAGCAGGAAGATGCATTGTCGTTGGCTCCGGTGCTTCCATCCACGCTGTCCCAGTGAGCGCCGATGACCAGACGATGGGAGGACGGATTCAGCGATACGATGATATTGGAAACGGGCTGATCATCCCGCACGGTGTCGTGGATTTCATAGGGAATCTCAAGTCCGTCAAGGACGGAAAGAATGACGTTTTTCCGCTCAGTCTGATCCGTGACGGCTATTTTTTCGACATATTTCATATTATTCGATGGTTTTCAGATACTCTTCCACAATCTTCGGCAGATCGGTATACTTGTCCACCTTCACGAAGTCGAAGTCGGACTGGAATACTGCTTCGTCATTGCCGCCCTGACCGTAGTCGTCGCCGAAATAGGTCAGTTCCCCGTGGTCGTATCCCTCTTCCTTGCAGAAAACGTCGAGAGCATGATATTTGTTGTAGGGATTGGGGGCCATATCAAAGGAGGAAGATCCGCCCACAAATACAGTGTATTCCGGGAACAGATTCACCACTTCGTCATAGAAAGCACGGCGCTTCTTCCGGTCGGGGTCGAACTTCAGCTTATCGCTGATATCCGCCTTGGTGCCGAGGATGGGGAATGTGACGCATCCGGAGGGATGGAATTCCACATTGTCGCCTGCAAACTCGGTGTATCCGTGTTCTTCTCTGAGGAAGGTCACGCGTTTTTCCACAGATTCCCGGTCACAGGGCAGAGTCAGGTCGCGTACGATCTCGATATCCGCCAGATTGTCACGGTAAATGGCATACTGCAGACCGTAGTTGCCGATGATGGCATCCACAGGAAACTCTCTCAGCTGCTTGAAAATCCGTCTTGCCTGACCGGCACCTGCCATTACTACCCGGATTCCCCGGTCCTTCAGCTGCTGCAGTACCGCCATGTTTTCATCGGTGATCCATGTGCGGTGTTCGGTCAGTGTTCCGTCAAGGTCGAATGCAAATACTTTCTTGTTCATGATATGTTTCCCGCCCGTATGAGCGGTTCCCTCCCCCTCTGTTGGTAATAGCGATGGTTATCTTACGCCAAGCTCGGTGCAGATCCGAAGTGCTTCGGCAGTGTCGTTGGTAGTGAAAAGGACCGCACCCAGACCGATGCCGGTTTCAAACTGTTCCTTTGTCACTACGCCTGCGCCCAGCCAGGTTTCAATGCCGTGATCCTTCAGGAACTTGGCGTTGTCGGCATTGAAATCGAACATACACGCGCAGTACAGGTACTCGGTAGGATCGGATTCCACGTTACGCATGATGCTGTAAGGATAGAATCCGTGGGTACGGTACTTGCCGCCGTTCATTTCCGCCAGTTTTTTGAGAATGTGTGCGTCAAAGCTGTTCATCACAACTCTGTCGGACAGATCGAATTCCTCGATGATCTCAACGGTCTTTCTCATGCTCAGATCGGAAAATTCTTCGCCGTGAGTGTCAAAATAATCCTTGAATTCCACATTGATCAGCACATCGCAGGGCTTGACAAATTCGCAGAACTCACGGAAGGTGGGTACTCTGAGAATCTCTCCGTTGTATTCACCGCAGGACAGCTCCTTCATCTCGGCAAGGGTCTTTTCGCAGATCCGCCCGGATCCGTTTGTGGTACGGTCAACCTTGTCGTCATGCATGACGATGATTTCGCCATCCTTTGTCATGTGTACGTCAAGCTCCAGCATATCTGCGCCCTTTTCCACGGAGGAACGGAAGGATGCAATGGTGTTTTCCGGCACCGCTTTCGGGTCACCGCGATGGCCGGCGATGGTTACCTTGTGCTTGTAATTGAATTTTGTCATGGCAAATCTCCTGTTCTGTAGGCAATGCCTTAGTTTTTCTGCTTCATAGCGCGGATTTTGTCCTCATCGGGAGTCACATACGCCGTCCAGTTGGAGGTGTAGATCACAAATCCCGGCTTGGCTCCGGCAGGCTTTTTGACTTTGGAAACCTTGGTGTAGTCCACGGGAATCATGACGCCGCCCCGTGCCTTGGAGTTATACGCCGCAATCTCAGCCGCTTCCGTGAAGGCAGATTCGGAAGGGTCGTCTTCCCCGTCCAGATTCATCAGAACCACATGGGATCCGGGCTGATTCTTTACATGGAACCACCAGTCCGAACGCTCCGCCAGCTTGGTGGTCAGGTGGTCGTTGGCAATGTTGTTCCGTCCGCAGAGAACCGTGTGCCCGTCAGTGGTCTTATATTTGTCAATACTGGGCTGGGTCTGCTTCTTTTCGGTGTAATTCTTCATTTTGGAGGCGTATCCGCTGTGATACAGTTCCGCACGGATTTCGTTCAGCTCCTTCTCTGTATCCGCACGGGAAAGAGCGTCCAGAACCGTGTATACATACGCCAGTTCTTCTTCCGCAGAGGCAAGCTGTGCGGTCAGATGCACCTTCGCTGCCTTGGATTTGTTGTACTTCTTGTAGTAAACCTGGGCATTGGCGGAGGGAGCAAGGCGCTTGTCCAGAGGAATGATGATTTCTTCGCACTCTTCGCTGTAGTAGTTGGGAAGCTTGCACTGGGTCATCCCCCGCTCCAGCTGCCAGATATTTGCGGTAATCAGATCCCCCCACAGTTTGAACTTTTCGCCATCTTCACAGGCTGCAAGCTCGTCCCGCTGGAGATTCATTTTTTTGATGATTCTGGTTTCGGCGTTGGACAGCAGCTTGAACAGATCCCCCGCTTTCCGGTGGAGCCGTTCGTCACGGGATCGCTCGCCAAAGTACATGTCAATCAGCCTGCCGAAGGATTCCACTGCCTCCACGGTCTGACTGCCGCCGTACTGACGGATCTCCATGAATGCGTATTCTACGGGAATTCCGTCGCTGTTCTTCACGATATGGGGCGTTCCGGTCAGCTCCTTGATGCAGTTTATCACATCGAAGAACTTTGCCGTCAGCTCCCTTGCGGATTCCTTCAAAGTAGCGTCGGTCTTTCCCGCGGCACGGTAAGCGATTTCACGCGCGATCAGGGGAGAGATCCCGGCGAAATGATGCATGATGAACTTTTCCGCCGCTTTGTTTTCATCCTCAGCCGCCGCCATGGATTTGAACTGCTTTTCGTCCACTTCCAGGGGATCCAGCTTATCCTGCTTGGGCGGCAGTTCATACTTCATTCCGGTGAGAACCTGCCGCTTTTCGCTGGTGGTAAAGTCAATGGACTTGAGAACGCCGATGATTTTATCATCCGCATCCGTGATAATGATATTGGAGAACCGCCCCATCAGCTCGCAGATAATGTGCTTCCGGGTGGCGAATCCCATATCGTCGTGAGTATCGAAGGTCAGCCGCGCCGCTCTCTCAAAACCAAGCTGTTCCGCACCCGCAAATCTCGCACCGGAGAAATGCTTGCGGAGCATCATGCAGAACATGGGGGGCACAGCGGGATTTTCCGGCTTGATGGAGGTCAGATTCATCCTCGCACCGTTGCCGCCCGCCGAAATATCGAGACGGTGTTCCTCCCCGGCACAGCGGATCACAAATACCGCTTCATCCCGGGTGGGCTGGTAAATTTTATCTACTTTCCCGTTCGTCAGCTTCGCGTTCAGCTCGGCAATGACGAACCGGAGCATACCGGCATCATAAGCCATCGGTTATCATCCTCTCATTCGGGGTCTTCTTCGTCAAATTCTTCATCTTCGTCTTCTGCGAATTTATAACAGACGAAGGGCATGCAGGCTGCATACAGGCCGTATCCTGCAGATTCCGCGGTCTTTGCGGACGCGAAATTGTCGTCGGCACACACATACTTCACTTCCTCGCCGAGACCGAGGAGATACTCTGTGATCTTGGCGATGCAGGACACGCCAAATCCCTGCTTTCTGAAGTCTACCTCACATTCCACGGTCACTTCCAGGTGTCCGTCTTCTTCGGAAATATCGTTCAGACCGGCAAAGCACACGATCTTCCCGTCACGTCTGATCACCGCCATCCGGTCAAGGGGATTTTTCGGATCCAGATCAAACTCATCCAGGGGCAGGTCATCCCATTCTTCGCCGTCAAGGGTATCAATCAGCTCACAATCCGGCAGGATTTTTGCGGTATCGGGAGCGCTGCATCGGTATTCCAGATGCACACGTTCCATTGCGGTGTCTGCATCAAACTCAAATTCTTCCATGACTGGCGTCAGTTTTTCAGCCAGATACGCCTTCGCTGCCTCGGAAAAAGGATCCGCCGCAAATCTCCGTTCGAATTCTTCTGCCGTTTTTTCGGCAAATGAATACACCAGCAGATCCAATGTGCCGTCAGCCTTCTTCGTCACCTGAAAAGGCACCGCGATGTGGCTGTCATTGAGAATCTCCTGTTCAAAATCAAACTCTTCTCTGCGAATCATAATCTACCTCATTCTGCCTGTGTTCCGCCGCTGACGACGAAATAATAATCGGTATATCGGGTGTCCAGCGGATCTTCCAGTTCTCTTCCGCCGCTGGGAAGCCGGGTCACTTTCCTGTAGTAGGAATAGAAACCATCGGATTTTTCATCGGAAACAAAATAGATTCCGTCTTTTTTAAAAGTCAAAGGGAAAACAAATCCGTGGTGAGTTTCGGGGAAGACCGTGTTGTCATCATAACAGGTCTGAACAAATACGGTATTCTTATCTCCAAGTGTTTCCGTCAGTGTTTCACGGAATCCGCTGTCCTGTTCCAGCAAACGGGAATCCACCACGCAGACCGCTGATCGGCTTACATCGCCGTAAACAGAAGCCACAGCCTCTGCCCACTGTGCCCCGGTCATGTCTTCCGTAGAAGTCCCGGCATTGATGATTTTTTCACTGAACGAAAGAATGTCAAACTTCCTCTCCGCTGTCATGGTGCGGTTGATGATGAACAGCTCCGTGAAGTACCCGGTGAAATCCTCCGTCATTCCGGTGTTCTCACGCATGGCATCCAGCCGTCTGTCAAACCGGCTTTCCTCGCTCTGTGTGAGAAGGGAGTTGGACAGCATCCGCTGGGAGCTGGTCAGATCCATCATCACGGATGAAAAATTATTGTACTGTTTGGCAAAACGCGTGAAATGTCCCAGCAGATCGTAGCTTTCGGCAATATTACCGTCGATGCCGATAACAATCAGATCCGCCGCCGCAATCTCTGTCCGGGTATCGTAATACACCGCGTAGGTGTTGGTGGAAGGATCAAATTTCTCGGCATGGATGCGGACAAGAAACGGATGAATCCGCTCCAGACCTCCCGGAGTCAGCAAAAGAAGCGCAAGCCCCTGAATCAGCAGAACCGCTGCCAGAAAAACACAGATTCCACGCAAAGTACGCAGCATACCGTTTCCTTCCCTTTCATCGAACATAAAAATCCATGCTACTATTTTAACGTATCCGATACGGAAAAGTCAATAAGATTTTGATAAATTTGTATGTTTTTCGGCGTGATATTGGTGCCTGCACAGGAAAACTTCTCCGCTCACAGTTCCGTCACATGATAATGACAAAAAAAGTTACAATTATTTATATCCTGCAGTGGAAATTCGGTTTCGTTTGTGGTATAATAAGATGTGATATGCTGATAGGATTATACTCATTTTGTATTGGATATCCCTGCAAATACCCCGCAGACTGAAAGGACAATAATATGCCCAGATATATAGAAAAGGTGGAAAAGCTCACCCTGCCCGTCATCCCCCTCAGAGGCATCGTAGCTTTCCCCTCAATCCCCGTCAACTTCGAGCTGGAACGTGAGATTTCCAAAAGTGCATGCCGCGCCGCTTCCGCCGATGATATGTATGTTCTCCTGCTCACGCAGAAGGAACTGAATGTGGAAGACCCTAAGGAAGCCGATCTCTATTCCGTAGGCACCGTTGCCAAGATCAAGCAGTCCATCCATAAGCCTCAGAACGGCAATATCCGTGTGGTCGCGGAAGGTATGTGCCGTGCTGCCGTACAGTCCATCCGCAGCGAAGGCGGACATCTTGTGGCGGATGTGATCTCCAAAACCCTGACCGGCGACTACTCCACACTGGATCTCCGCACCGAAGCCATGATGACGGAAGCCATGAATACCGTGGAATCCCTGCTCCGGTATGCTCCCAACACCTCCGACGACTTCATGATTACCTGCGCTTCCCTGAAGAACCCCGGTCTCCTTGCCGACTTCATTGCATCCAATGTGCTGATGCGGTATGCGGACAAAATGGGAATTCTGGAACAGTTTGATCCCATGAAGCGTCTGGAAAAGCTGATTCTGACCATGGAAAATCAGATGCTTCTGATGGATACCGAACGGGATATCCAGCGGAAAGTCAAGCAGGCCATGGACGAGAATCAGCGGGACTATTACCTCCGCGAACAGCTGAAAGCCATCGAAAACGAGCTTGGCATGGATGAAGACTCCGACAAGTTCCGCAAGAAGATCGACGCCCTCAAGCTGGAAGGTGAAGTACGCGAAAAGCTGGAAAAAGAAATTTACCGCCTGGAAAAGGCTCAGCCCGGTTCCCCCGATGCTGCAGTCATCCGCACCTACCTGGAGACCTGTCTGGAAATTCCGTGGAACAAGAGAACCAAGGATCGTGTGGACATTGAAGCAGCACGCCGGATTCTGGATGCCGACCACGACGGTCTGAAAAAAATCAAGGAAAGAATCCTGGAATTCCTCGCTGTCAAGCAGCTCAATCCCGATCTGAAGAACCAGATCATCTGCTTTGTAGGCCCGCCCGGTGTAGGTAAAACCTCCCTCGGTGCCTCCATCGCCCGTTCCATGAAGCGGAAGTACGTCCGGGTTTCCCTGGGCGGTATCCGCGACGAAAGCGACATCCGCGGTCACAGAAAGACCTATGTCGGGTCCATGCCCGGACTGATCATCAACGGTCTGATTCAGGCAGGTGCCCTTAACCCCGTCATGCTCCTTGACGAAGTGGACAAGATGTGCTCCGACGTTCACGGCGACCCGGCTTCCGCTCTTCTGGAAGTTCTGGACGGCGAACAGAATAAGGCTTTCCGCGATCACTATGTGGAACTCCCCGTGGATCTGTCCGAGTGCCTGTTCATCTGCACCGCAAACACCCTTGACACCATTCCCCGTCCCTTGCTTGACAGAATGGAAGTCATTGAACTGAATACCTACACTCCCTCCGAAAAGTTTGCAATTGCCAAGAATCATCTGCTTCCCAAGCAGCTGAAGCGCCACGGTCTCAACCGCCGCACGCTGAAGATCTCCGACGATGCCATCCGTGAACTGATCGCCGGATACACCCGGGAATCCGGCGTCCGTAATCTGGAACGTGAAATCGGTGCGCTGTGCCGCAAGGGCGCCAAGGTAATCGTGGAAGAAGAACGGAAGAATCTCTCCATCGGTCCCGAGGATCTGGAAAAGTATCTGGGTCCCCGCAAGATCATTGACGACGCTGTGGAAAAGCGGGATCTGGTGGGTGTCACCAACGGTCTGGCTTACACGGAAGTAGGAGGCGATATGCTGAAGGTGGAAGTTCTCCCCGTGGACGGCACCGGCAAGATTGAACTGACCGGTACGCTGGGCGACGTGATGAAGGAATCCGCACACATCGCGGTTACATACATCCGCGCTCACGCTGCAGAATACGGTATCCCCGCCGATTTCTATAAAACCAAAGATATTCATATCCACGTTCCCGAAGGCGCGGTTCCCAAGGACGGCCCCAGTGCAGGTGTGACCATGACTACTTCTCTGGTCAGCGCGCTGTCCGGTATTCCCGTCCGTCACGATGTGGCCATGACAGGTGAAATCACCCTGACCGGACGTGTTCTGGCCATCGGCGGTCTGAGAGAAAAATCAACTGCCGCATATACCATGGGAATCCGCACTCTGCTCATCCCCAAGGATAATATGCGGGACATTCCCGAGCTGGATCCCACCGTATCCGCAGAGATGACCTTCATTCCCTGTGAAACACTCAACGATGTGCTCTCCAACGCACTCGTGAAGCAGAATGCCGAATCCGTATCTCTTCCTGTACACCAGGAAACCGAATCCGGTCAATCTGCCGATATTTCCTCAGTTATTCCTACTCAGAACGAACGGATCTACGGCACCGTATAAATTTAGGTGAAACATGAAACTGAATCTGAATAACGTAAACCTGAAAATGTCCGCCGGGCACCCCAAGCAGATTCCCTCCGACCGGGTTCCGCAGATCGCTTTTTCCGGTCGATCCAATGTGGGCAAGAGTTCGCTGATCAACTCTCTGCTGGGCAGAAAGAGCCTTGCGAGAGTCAGCGGTGAACCCGGCAAGACCATCACCATCAACTTCTACGACATCGACAAGAAGCTCTATCTGGTTGACCTGCCCGGTTACGGCTACGCCAAGCGCACACTGGAAGACAAAAAGCAGTGGTCCGCGCTGACCGACGGATATTTTACCAACAACAAGAACATCGACTCCCTGAGACTGGTGTGCCAGCTGATCGACAGCCGCATCGGTCCCACGGAGGATGACTACGATATGCTCTACTACCTGAGAGAGGCGGATCTGCCCCATATCGTCGTGGCAACCAAGTATGACAAACTCAACGCCACGGAAAAGAAGGAGTTCGACCGGATCATGGCGGAGGATGAGCTGACCTGCGATCTGCCGGTGATCTGCTACTCTTCCAAAACCCATCTTGGCCGGGATCAGCTGTGGAAGCAGATCAATTCCGCCTGTTCCCTGTAAAACGGAGGAAAAAATTGCTCGCAAACATTTCCGATAAGATTATTGAACTGCTGTTTGTCATCCCGTGCGTCCTCATCGCGCTGACCGTGCATGAAGTTGCCCACGGGTACATGGCATTCCGGCTTGGAGACCCCACTGCACGGAATCTGGGACGGCTGACCCTCAATCCTCTGAAGCATCTGGATCCCATCGGCACCCTGTGCATGATCCTCTTCCACTTCGGCTGGGCAAAACCGGTTCCTATCAACAGCCGTTACTTCAAAAAGCCCCGCCGTGATATGGCGCTGACTGCCGCAGCCGGTCCGCTTTCCAATTTCATCATGGCGTTTCTCGGCGCGCTGCTGTACGCGATTCTTTACACGGTTTTTGTAAATCTTCCGGCGCCTACCAATTTTCTCGGATATCTTCAGATTGCGGCACTGCAGCTCCTGCAGTATTTCCACATTCTGAACCTCTCCCTCGGGATGTTCAACCTCATCCCCGTCCCTCCCCTTGACGGATCGCGGATCTTTCTCACATTCCTGCCTGCCAAATACTATTTCGGTATCATGAAATACGAACGGTATATCCAGATCGGACTGATGATTCTTTTGTACCTCGGCCTTCTCTCCCGTCCTCTGTCCGCACTGGTGTCATGGCTTTCCTCCGGGATGTTTAAGGTTATCTCCTTTCTTCCCTTCCTATAAGCCGCCGTTCACGGAACAAAATGGAAAACATCAACTACAAATTCGAGGTGTTTGAGGGGCCGCTGGAGCTTCTTCTCACCCTCGTTGCCAAACACAAGCTGAATATCGACGATATTCCCATAGACCTGCTGTGTGAGCAGTACATGGCTTATATGAACGAAGCCGCTATGCGGAATGTGGATCTGGCCTGCGAATTTGCCTACATGGCAAGTGAGCTGATGCTGATCAAAAGCCGGATGCTCCTGCCCCGTGACCCGGTGAAGGATGAAGACCCCCGAAAGCCCCTCATCGACGCCATGGTGGAATACCAGCGTGCCAAGCTGGCTGCATCGGAGCTGTCCGATCTGTTTGCCGAATACGGCAGCCGCATGATCAAGGAACAGGACGATATTGCTCCCGACCGGACCTATGTTGCCAATCATTCGGCGGATCTGCTCCGCGCCGCACTGGTTCACGTCCTGACGGAAACCAGATTCAGCGAAAAGAATATGCGCAGTGAGTTTGAGGGAATCGTCAACGCCCCCCGGATTCCGGTGGAAACGGTAATGACTAATCTGATTGCCTCCCTGCGTACGTCCGAGCTGTATCTGGACAGTTTTTTCATGCAGTCGGAAAGCAAGCAGGAAATCGTAGCAAAATTTCTCAGCATTCTCGAGCTGATTAAATCCCACATCGTCGTCGTGGAAGAATCTGACGATGCTGCAGACGGTATTACTCCCGTCAGGTGTCATGCACGGATAACCCTCATCGGCTCGGATGAGGACATCAAAGCCGCAGCCCTTGATTCCTACGCCTGATTCGCGCAAAATATCATCGTAAAGAAGTTATCATGAATACGACAAAACAGAATCTTTCAGCGGAAGAATTTCCGGAAGTTTCCTACACTCAGGAGGAACAGTTCGCCATTATCGAAGCCTGTCTCTTCGCCGCCGGACATCCGCTGTCCTATGCCCGACTTGCCGAAGTTCTCCATATCACTCCCGCCGAATGTGCGGATACTGTAGAAAAACTCTCGGTGATCTACAACAGCGACGGCGCTTTTCCCAGAGGCGTAATGCTGGTGCGTTTCCCGGATTCCTGTCAGCTCTGTACCAAAGAGCTGTACGGTCTGGAAATCAAGGAAGCACTGGGCATCCGTCGGGGCGGCAAGCTGTCCCAGTCCCTTCTGGAAGTCCTCGCTGTTATCGCCTACAACCAGCCCGTCACCCGCTCCTACGTGGACACGGTACGCGGTGTGGATTCCGGCTATGCCATGAACGCACTGCTGGAAAAAAGCCTTATCGAACCCTGCGGCCGTGTGGATGCCCCCGGTCGTCCCACTCTGTACCGCACCACCAACGATTTTCTCCGGGTCTTCGGACTCAGTGAGCTGAGCGAGCTTCCCACGGTCAAGGTCCGGAACGACTCCGGTGAACCGATCGAAATTACGGCATCCGATGCGGTCATTCCCGAATCCGCAGAAGAACCCGCCGAACAGTAACCACTAAAAATCTCATGAAAGGAGGGACGGCACATGATTGTACTTCGTATTCTTCTGTACATTCTGCTGGGGATTATCCTTCTGGTCGGACTGCTGCTGTCCTTCCATATCAAAATCTACCTGCATCTGGGGGATGAGCTTCATCTCCGAGCCGGTCTGGGTCCCATTATGCTGAAGCTGGCACCCAAAAAGCCCCCCAAACCGATCGATCTGCGGGACTACACTTACGAAAAACATCAGAAACGTCTGGAAAAAGACAGGAAAGCCGCACTGAAGAAAAAACAGAAAGCGGCTGAAAAAGCGGAAAAGAAACGCCAGGACAAACTTCTTGCCGAAAAAGCGGAAGAAGTTCAGGCAGCACTTGAGGAAGCTGAAAACGCTCCCGATGAAGTCAAGCTGTTCACAGTCTTTGAAATCATCCGCTTCGCCGTTACAGAGCTTGGCAGATTCGGCTCCTACATGAAGACCGATATCCGGATGCTCTCCGTCACCGTGGGCGGCAAGGATCCCGAAAAGATTGCAAAAACCTACGGCATCCTATGCTCGGCGCTTCCGCTGTTCATGGACTTTCTGCAGGCCAGAACATCCATGCATCCTCTCAGACCCAACACCATTGCCCTGAACGCGGATTTCACTTCTGAAAAGCTAAAAATTCAGATCGATTTCCGCTTCCGTCTCAGGTTCTTCTCCATTGTCCGCATCGGCTGGCATGCTCTCGTCTGGTTTATCAAGGCGAAAATCAAACAGACCCAGGCTGCAGCAGCTAAATAAACTTCGTCTGCAATAATTAATTCAAGATACAGATCCATACTCTCCTGGAGGTCACTATGGCAGAAAACACCAACAAACTCGGCGACATTACCAAAACCTCGCTGGACTCCATCCGTTCCATGCTGGACGCCAACACCATCATCGGCGATCCCATCGAAACCGCAAGCGGCACCACCATCATTCCCATCTCCAAGATTTCCGTTGGCTACGCTTCCGGCGGTCTTGATTATGCAAAGAAGGATGCCCCCACTTCTCAGGGCAAGCCCATCAACAACAACTTCGGCGGCGGCGGCGGTACCGGTCTCTCCATGACTCCCGTAGCATTCCTTGTGGTTTCCGCTGACGGCAATGTCAACATTCTCAACATCGGTGCTCCCACTGCATCTGCTGCCGCTCCTGCACCTGCTGCAGCTACTCCTGTTGATACCGTTTCCCAGGTTGTGGGATTCCTGGAACGATCTCCCGATCTCATCGAACGGATCAAGGGTATTTTCACCAAGAAAAACGAAGAAAACAATATCTGAGAAAACTCTCCCTCCTTTTCCTCGGATTTCATAGCATCAACTCTCACCGCGCGGGAACACTACGGACGAGATCAATTTCGCAGTATGTTTACACGCGGGAGTTGTTATGAAAATTTTTAGAAAAACCCTGATTCTGACTACGGTTTTCTTTATGTTATCCCAGACTGCCGTTCTGGCATTGGATGATGTTTCTGCTCATTCTGCGGTTCTCATCGAACAATCCACCGGTGATGTCCTATACGAAAAGAACGCCCGTCAGCGTATGTCCATGGCAAGCACAACCAAGATCATGACAGCACTGTGCGCCATCGAATCCGGGGATCTTTCCCGGACAGTGGAAGTTCATCCCGGTGCCTGCGGTGTGGAAGGCTCAAGCATCTATCTGCAGACCGGGGATCGTCTGACCATGGAAGCACTGCTCTATTCCCTGATGCTGGAAAGTGCCAATGATGCCGCAGCTGCTATCGCTTACGAAGTTGCCGGCAGTATTGATGCTTTTGCCCGGCTGATGAATGAAACGGCAGCTGAATTCGGACTGAGTGATACGCACTTCACCAATCCGCACGGTCTGGACGACGAGCAGCACTATACAACTGCAGCAGATCTGGCAGTCATTGCATCCCATGCCATGGGGAATGAAATTTTTGCAAAAATCGTCTCATCCAGAAGACAAACCGTCTCCATCACCCACAAAGACGGCGAAACTGTTGAACGGGTACTGCTCAACCACAACAAACTCCTCCGTCTGTCCGATGAAGTAACCGGAGTGAAAACAGGCTTTACCAGGCACAGCGGCCGTTGTTTGGTTTCATCCGCTTGCCGAAACGGTGTTGAAGTTATTGCTGTTACCCTCAATGCGCCGGATGACTGGAACGATCATCTTTCGCTCCATGAGTTTGGTTTTGCATCCCGTACCCGCTACACACTGGCGGAACCCGGTGAGTTCACCGTACAGCTTCCCTGCCCCACGGCCCGTGACGGCGTTATCACCGTCTGCAACCGGGACGGTCTGGCTTTTGTTCGTGAAAACGGGCTTGACATTACCCACACAGTGGAAGCGGATCGCCTCCTGATGCCTCCTGTTCAGGAAGGTCAGAAAGTCGGCAGAGTGGTGTTTTACGCATCCGGAACCGAAATCGGTGAAGTTCCGCTCTACTCCTGCGAATTTGTATCCGAACCGACGGATACACGTTCGGCAGGGCAAAAAATTCTTGACTTATTCCGGTGATTTATGGAAAAAATCAGACTCCAGAAATTTCTCAGCGAATGCGGTGTCCTTTCGCGGCGCGCCGCTGAAGCTGAAATACAATCAGGCAATATCACCGTCAACGGTGTAACCGCAAGTCTGGGCGATAAAATTGATCCTGACTGCGACACTGTTATTTTCCGCGGCAGGGAGATTCGCAGAGATGCGGACTCCTCCCGCACCTATATTATTCTCAATAAGCCCGCCGGTTATGTGACCACAATGTCCGACGAACAGGGGCGTAAAACCGTGGCGGATCTGCTCGCAAACGCAGGCAAACGTGTATATCCTGTCGGACGGCTTGACCTGTACTCCGACGGTCTTCTTCTCTGCACCGATGACGGAGAACTTACCAACCGGATCACCCATCCTTCCCACAGCGTGCCAAAAGTGTATCGCGCATACATCACCACGCACCTGTCCGACGAAGATCTGCAGAAACTTGCCGTCCCTTTCGAACTGGATGGGTATATGCTTCGTCCCTTCGATGTAAAATTCATCGAGTATACCAAAATCGGCGCAGCTGACGGCACAATCGTCGAGATTACTCTGTATGAAGGCAGAAACCGTGAAATCCGCAATATCTGCGCACATCACGGTCTGAAACTGTCCCGACTCACCCGTATCTCCATCGGTTCCATCAAGCTTGAGGGTCTCGCCCCCGGAAAATGGCGTCACCTGACAGAAGAAGAAATCGACTATCTCATGAAACTTTAATCAGAGGTGCTTATGTTCCAGGTTCAACCTGTCCGCTCCAGAGAACTTCAGGCTCAGATCGCGGACGTTTTACAGTGCAAATTCCATCCCGACACCTTCGCATTCTTTGCCGGTGAACTGGCTGAAGACAATACCACCATCACTTCCCTGATCGGGATGTGTCAGTTCACCTATGCGCCTGACAAAGCTGTGATCAAATCCATCGCGTTTCCCGAAGTATGCGCAGGTGACGAAGCGGTCTTTATCATGGTGCGGACGGTGATGAATTTCGTATACCGTGCAGAAATTCCCGTGATTTACGCAGAAGATGACGCCGCAGATGAGGCTTTCATCAAATCCCTCGGATTCCGGAAGCAGGAAGGTGAATGGAAAATCGATCTGAAGAAATTCTACCGTTCACCCTGCCATTACAAACCAGATGAAGAAAATGCTTAACGTAATTGCCGCACTGGACTCTTTCAAAGGCTCTCTTTCTTCCCTGGATGCAGGAGAAGCTGTCCGGCGCGGAATTCTCAAGCGTATCCCATCCGCCGCTGTTACCGTTTTTGCGGTAGGCGACGGTGGAGAAGGCACAGCAAGCGCACTTTGTCAGTCCCTGCGTGCGGATCAGCTGGAAATCCGGGTACACGATACCCATATGGCTCCTATCACCGCTGTCATGGGAATTACCATGATTGACGGGATGAAAACCGCCATCTTTGACATGGCCTCTGCCGCCGGAATTACTTTCGCCAAGTCCCATGGTTTCGATATTCTCCATTCAACTACATACGGTGTCGGCGAAATGATCTGTGCAGCCGTTTCGTCCGGATGTTCCGAAATTATCATCGGGCTTGGAGGAAGCGGTACCAGTGACGGCGGAATGGGAGCACTGACTGCTCTGGGTGCTGTCTTTTACGATGCACATCAGAATCTACTAAACGGATGCACGGCTTCACTCGGTTCCGTTGTGTCATGCGATCTGACTCCTGCGCTCCAGCTTCTGAAAGATATCAAACTCACCCTTCTATACGATGCCGGTGTCATGCTGACCGGTGAAAAAGGTGCAGTTCGTATGTTCTCAAGGCAGAAAGGCGCCACTGAGGAAATGATTCCCCGTCTTGAATCTGCGATGCTTCAGTACGCGGCTGTCTGCGATAAAGCTGTCTCTGCGTCCGTATCCTGTCTTCCCGGAGCAGGTGCTGCCGGCGGACTTGGTTACGGTCTGTCCCTCGTTGGAGGCAAACTAACCCCCGGAGCGGATTATGTGCTGAAGACCATCGGTTTTCCAAAAGCCGCCGAGTCCGCTGACCTGATTGTAACCGGAGAAGGCAAAACCGATTCCCAGACCGAAACCGGAAAGCTTCCCGTTGCCGTTTCCAGATACAGCAGCGGTAAACCCGTTGTATGCCTTTGCGGAAAGAACGAAGCCGGCGAGGGATTGTATTCACTCGGAATTGATGCCGTGTTTTCCATATGCGACGGCCCTCTTGCATTGAATGAATCCATGGAGAGAACCGGTGAATTGTTGGAAAAATCCGCTTTCGATCTGGCCGGACTCTTCCAAAAGTTCCGCTGCAAATCAGAATAAACGAATATTGGTATGCAAAAATCCCGTTCCTTCGGAGTAATCCTTGAAAACGGGATTTATTTATGTGATTTACAGACCGAGAGAGGATGCGGTCACACTGGTCCATGCCGGACAGGAGAAATACCGTACCTCATTTTCTCTCACGATACCGGTTCTGCTGACAAAACGTCCTGTACCGGAATCAGTGGTATGGCGCGGCAGTCTTAAGCTGAGATCGCCTTTACGGGATGCAGCTACAATGATTTTTTCTCCTTCTTCACGTTCGGGATAGCGGATATAAACAAAATGCTGATCCGTAAGCGAAATAATTCTGAAAAGACCGTCACTGAAAACACTGTGTTTCTTGCGGATATTGCCGATTCTGCGGTAATACTCAAGCAGATCGGAATTCATATCATGCCATGGGAACGGTCTGCGGCAGAAGGGATCGCGGTATCCTTCCATCCCGACCTCGTCACCGTAGAATACACAGGGAACGCCGGGAAGCCCGCCGATGATACCGTACGCCAGCTTCAGCATTCCGATCGCCGCCTGCTTTTCGTCAGCGGTCATTCTCATGGTGGAAAGTTCCTCGTTAGTATGATCGCCGCAGGATTCACCGCCCAGATGGGTCAGGATCCGTTCGGTGTCGTGGGTGCCCAGGAAGTTCAGAAGATTATCCGAGGACTGCTTGGGATAACGGCGGTAGGTTCCTTCTGTGTACTTCCGCAGTTCAGCACAGTTTCCGTTTTTTATATAGGAAATGATGGCACCGCGGAGCGGATAATTCATGACAGAGTCCAGCTGACCGCCTCTGAGATAGCTTCGTCTGCGGTCATATGCAACCTTATCGGTAGCGTCTTCCCAGACTTCGCCGATGATCACCGCATCGAAATTCCGTGATTTCACGTTCTTGCGGATGCAGTTCAGGAAATCGTCGGAAAGTTCGTCAGCAACATCAAGACGCCATCCGGAAACGCCGGCGTTCATCCACTTGTCCATGACGGTTCCGCAGATGAAGGACTGAAACTCTCCGTTTTTGCTGACTCTGGGCAAAATCTTCACACCCCACCAGCTTTCGTATTCATCGGGATACTCAGTGAAGTTGTACCAGCCGTAGTAAGGAGATTCCTTTGACTGGTACGCACCAATGCTGTCATAACGTCCTTCTTTATTGAAGTACACGCTGTCGGATCCGGTATGATTGAATACACCGTCCAGAATTATATTGATTCCTCTTGCCTTTGCTTTACTGCAAAGCTCAGTGAGGGCTTCATCGCCGCCGAACATGGAGTCCACGGTCAGATAGTCGCCGGTGTCGTACTTGTGGTTGGAAAAAGCGTCGAATACGGGAGAGAGATAAATAGTCTTCGTACCGAGGGATGCAATGTAATCCAGTTTTTCGATCACACCGTACAGGTCTCCGCCGAAAAATACATTGTTCGGAAATTCGGCACCCGGATATTCACCGTACTGAGGAATGCCGTTTTCCCAGTCGGGATCCAAAACAGCGTCTTCCTTCACCGGACATTTTCCGCTGGAACGGAACCGGTCAACAAACACATGGTACACAATTCCCCCGGAAAAACCCGAGGAAGTTCTGTAGTCATCGGTGTGAATCAGCAGCTGACGTTCGCCGATGAAGTTTTCGATCCGGATCAGCTCGGTAGGTGCTTCCCCGCCAAGTGAAATCTCGCCGTTTTCCGTCTGTACACGATAGTGGTAATAAAACAATCCGTCTTCAGCCAGTCCGCACTGTTTCAGAAGCTCGGAAAAACTGATTTCCTTCGCAAATTCTACGGAAGAATATTCATCAGAATATTTTTCAAAGGAAATATTGTGCAGAACGGTTCGTCCGGTATTCCACCCGTCCGCATGAATAATCATCTCCGCAGACAGAGGCCTGTATTCTTTTTTTACTTTCAGCAGAAAACGGACGGTGCCGCCGCAGGGGAAAGCCCCAAACAGCGACACGTCACGCATTTCTGCAGTATCAAATTTTCTTTCTTCGAACTCAAAAATCATTTTACAGGAGTAATGTGCCAGATATTTTCGGCATATTCACGGATACTGCGGTCAGCAGAGAAGAAACCTGCACTTGCTATATTCATCAGAGACTTTCTGGTCCATACATCTTCGTTATGGTAAGTCTCAATCATGGTATTGAAGGTGTTCATGTAGGAGTCAAAGTCTGCCAGACACATATAGGGGTCTGCAACGCCGTGGCTGTACAGGAAGTAGTTCACCATATGGCTGAAGTTGTTGCCTGCGAAAGATCCGCGGAGTCTGTCGATGGTGGATCTCAGGCGGTCGCTGTTGGTGTAATAGTTGAGAGAGCTGTAACCGTGTTTCCAGAGATCATCAACTTCATTTGCCTTAAGACCGAAGATGTAGATGTTTTCATCGCCTACAGCTTCACGCATTTCCACGTTAGCGCCGTCGAGGGTACCCAGGGTCAGAGCACCGTTAACCATGAACTTCATGCATCCGGTACCGCTTGCTTCTTTACCTGCCAGAGAAATCTGTTCACTGATATCGGAGGAAGGCATCAGAACTTCAGCAGTGCTTACGTTGTAGTCTTCCAGATATACAACCTTGATAATTTCTCTTGCCTTGGGATCTCTTTCGATTTCTTCACCCAGGCTCCAGATCAGCTTGATGATATCCTTCGCCATGTAGTAACCGGGAGCAGCCTTACCGCCGAAGATAAAGGTGGTGGGAGTGAAATTGCCGTTGGGGTTCGCCTTGATTTCGTTGTACAGGGAAATAATCTTCAGCACATTGAGAAGCTGACGCTTGTATTCGTGCATACGCTTAACCTGAACGTCGAATACGGAGTTCACGTCGAGGGTTCTGCCGGTCTTGTTGAAATAATACTTGGAGAAGGTCAGCTTGTTGTCGGTCTTGATGGTGCGGAGACGTTCCTTGACAGCTTCGTCATCGGCAAATGCCTTGAAGCCTGCCAGCTGTTCGAAGTCCTTGCGGTAGCCGGTGCCGATGGTATCATCCAGCAGCGCGGTCAGACCGGGGTTGGAGTAGCACAGCCAGCGTCTCATTGCGATACCGTTGGTCACGTTGGTGAACTTGTAGGGCATTGCCTTGTAGTAGTCGTGGAAAACGGTTGCCTTGAGAATATCGGAATGGAGTGCGGATACGCCGTTTACGGTATGGGAAGCGGCAACGCTGAGGTTTGCCATACGAACCTGGGAGTAGCCGATGATGGACATACGGGAAATTCTGTCCCAGTCGCCGGGATACATATTCCACAGGTCTGCACAGAACCGGCGGTTGATTTCTTCCACGATCATGTAGATTCTGGGAAGCTTCAGCTTGAACAGGTAGATGTTCCACTTTTCCAGAGCTTCGGGAAGAACAGTGTGGTTGGTGTAGGACATAACCTTGGTAACCACGGACCATGCAGCGTCCCAGGAGTAGGAATAGGTGTCCATGAGGATCCGCATCAGTTCGGGAACACACAGTGCGGGGTGGGTATCGTTGATGTGGATGGATACCTTATCCGCGAAGTTGTAAAGAGTACCGTACGCCGCCAGATGGTCGGAGATGATGCTCTGGAGGGATGCGGATACAAGGAAATACTGCTGGGTCAGTCTCAGCAGCTTACCTTCGTCGTGTTCGTCGGAAGGATAGAGCACCTTGGAGATAACTTCGGCATTGGAGGTTTCCTGGATCGCCTGAACATACTGACCCTGGGAGAACAGGTTCATGTTGAAGTTGGTCATGTCAACTGCCTTCCAAAGACGGAGCGCGTTGACAGCCTTGGAATCGTAGCCGGAAATCATCATGTCGTAGGGTACGGCGCGGACATCCTGATAGTTGTCATACTGAACGGAGCACTTGCCGTTTTCCCACTTTTCTTCCACGGTACCGCCCAGACGCACAGTGAATGCCTTGTCGGTACGGGGAACCAGCCAGGAAGAGCCTTCATTCATCCAGCTGTCGGGGAGTTCCACCTGGTTGCCGTCAATGATCCGCTGCTTGAACAGACCGTATTCGTACAGAATGGAGAATCCGGTAGCAGCGTAATCAAGGGAGGACAGGGAGTCCATGAAGCAGGCTGCCAGACGTCCCAGACCGCCGTTGCCCAGACCCGGGTCGGGTTCCAGTTCAAAAATCCTGTCCAGATCCACGCCCATGGATGCCAGTGCCTTGCGGTACTCATCAGCAAGACCGAGGTTCATCAGGTTATTCCGGAGCTGACGGCCTACCAGGAATTCCATGCACATATAGTACACCTTTTTGGGGTGTGCCTTCTTCACTTTATTGTGGAAGACGGAACGCTTCTCGGTGAGAACGTCTTTTACGCTCAGAGCAACAGCCTTATAAATCTGTTCTTCGGTAGCTTCGTCAAGGCTGACGCCGAAATACCGGGTGAGCTTGGCAGAGATATTGGCTCTGATCTCTGCTTCAGTCATAGGTTTGTTGTTTTCCATATATCTTCTTTAAGCCTCTTAAAATCCGCATAGGCGCAGCCGATTAAAAACCAACTGCGCCGATGCTAAAATCGTACTATTATATTTTACAACAAAGCGGAGTAAATATCAATGTATTTTTTAGCCGAAACATTCCAGGAAAAATCGACTTTCATGACATTTCTCACAAGTTGCGCCCATTTCGATTTATCGGAATACATTGCAAGTGCATAATCGATGACTTTCATCATTTCATGTGCATTGTAATTTTTGAAGGAGAAGCCATTGCCGGTTCCTTCGTATTCGTTGTAAGCCTGAATGGTATCTGCCAGACCGCCGCATTCACGGACGATCGGAACGGCACCGTAACGGGATGCGATCATCTGGGACAGACCGCAGGGTTCGCTCTTGGAGGGCATCAGGAACATATCCGCACCTGCGTAGAACTTCTTGGAAAGAACCTTGTTGTACTCCAGCTTGACGCACACCTTTGCGGGATAGCGCATCGCCAGATCCTTGAAGAATTCTTCCAGGGAAGTTTCTCCGGTACCCAGAAGTACGAACTGAACATCGTTCTTCATGATGATTTCTTCCAGTACGTGACGGACAAGGTCAAAGCCCTTGTGAGCAGCCAGACGGGAAATCATTGCAATGACGGGAGTTTCGGGATCAACCTTGAAGCCGCACAGCTTCTGCAGTTCCGCTTTATCCTCAGCCTTGCCGGCAAGATCGTCGGCAGAGAAGTTTGCAGCGATATCCGGGTCGGATTCGGAGTTGTAGTAACCAACGTCAATACCGTTTACAATACCGGTCAGTCTGCCTTCCGCTTCGGTCTGACGGAGGATGTGATGCAGTCCGCTGGAATAGTATTCGGTCAGGATTTCATGTGCGTAGGTGTTGCTGACGGTGCTGACCATATCGGAGCAGACCACAGCACCCTTGAGCAGGTTGATCATACCGTTGTATTCCACAATGTTGCGGTCCCATTCGGGCAGTTCAAAGACTTCGCTGAGGATATTGAAGTCGTAGATTCCCTGGTAGTCAATGTTGTGGATGGTGAAGAGGGTGGAGATGTGCTGATACTCGGGCAGATGGGAGAACCGTCTCTTCAGGTAGATAATTGCAAGAGCGGTCTGCCAGTCGTTGCCATGGAGAATGTCGGGATAGAAGTTGACCGCCGCCATCAGCTCAATGATGCACTTTGAGAAGAACGCGAACCGTTCCGCATCGTCAAAGCATCCGTAGAGGGTCTTGCGGTCGAAGTAGTACATATTGTCGATGAAATAATAGATCACACCGTCGGATTCGATCTTCCAGATACCGCAGTACTGGTTACGCCATGACAACCGTACATTGATTTCGCAGACCAGTTCCAGCTGTTCCGCGAACTTATCACGAACCTGAGGATAAAGGGGCATTACAAGACGAACGTCGGAATCTCTGCCAAGTTCGTTTTTTACCGCCTTGGGAAGAGAGCCGGCAACGTCAGCAAGTCCGCCGGTGGAAGCATACGGAAGGGCTTCCGAAGCTGCATAAAGGATTTTCATGGGAATCCTCCTGTAATATTCTGTTATGAATTTCTTCGTTATGACGGGATACTCAGATCATCTTGCCCTTGGATACATAGAAGGGCTGGGTTTCGGCACCGCAGAGCATACGTCCGTCGCGGATTACAGCATTCTTGTCGGTGATAACACAGTTCAGGAACGCGCCGTCGCTGATGATGGTGTCCTGCATGATGATGGAGTTCTTTACGGTTGCATTTCTGCCGATCTTGACTCCTCGGAAGATGATGGAGTTTTCAACGGTACCGAGAATTTCGCAGCCGTCCGCTACCATGGAATTCTTGATGGAAGAAGTGGGAGCGTAGTAGCAGGGATTGGAATTTCTTACCTTGGTGTAAACCGGGCGGTTCTTCACGCTGAACAGGGATTCGCGTGCATTTGCATTGGACAGAAGTTCCATACTGGACTGATAGTATTCCGCGAAGGAAGAGATGCATGCAAAATAACCGTCGTAGCGGTAGATGCGGTAGTCGGCGATGCTGAGATTCTTCGCGATGACGTCCTTGGTCATGCTGGTGTAGTTGTGTGCGATGGAATCCATCACGATGGTACGGAGATAAGAAGTCTTCATAACCACGATATTGAGGCTGATGTCTGCTTCTTCTTCGTTGAAATCGGTGGGATACGCCAGCATATCCACGATTCTGCCTTCGGTATTGGTGTAGAATACGGTATTGTTCTTGGCCTGTTCCTTGGTCATCTTCATTTTCTTGACAGCGAAGGTCATGTCTGCGCCGGACTTCTGATGATAGGTAATCATTTCGTTGAAGTCAACATTGCAGATTACGTCGCAGTCGGAGAGAACCACATATTCGTCGGTGATGCGGATGATGGAATCGTATACATTCTTCAGTGCGGACAGACGGGTTTCATAGGAGGGATTTGCTGCGGTTGCAAATGCGGTGATATAGGGGGGGAGGATCTTGATACCGCCGGAACGACGTGCCAGATCCCAGTCCTTACCGGAACCGATATGGTCCATGAGGGACTGATAGTTGTTGTGAGTAATAACGTTGATGTTGTAGATGTTGGAGTTTACCATGTTCGACAGGGTGAAGTCGATGAAGCGGTAACGGCAGGCAAAGGGCACGGACGCAACGGTACGCATTCTGGTAAGCTCGGGTATATTATTATCGTGAATATTGGAGAAAATAATTCCTGCTGCTGACATTTTGTTTCCGTCCTTTCAATTTAAGCTTTTCCGCCGTTCTTGGCAAGCCATTCTTCATTGACCATTTCGCCGCCGGGGATATCGGTGCCGGCCTTGATGTTCAGGTCGGAGCCGACAACGGTGATCTGTTCGCTGGAACTCATGGTTCTGCCGATGACGCAGTTCTTGCCGATGGTGGTGTCACTGTCAACGATGGAGTAGTTGATGGTGGTTCCCTCTTCGATGGTAACGTTCTTCATGATGATGGAGTCCTTGATATATGCACCGCGGGAAACCTTTACGCCGCTGGCAAGTACGGAGTTTTCAACGATACCTTCGATATCGCAGCCTTCGGTGATCATGGAGTTGGAAACCTTGGCATATTCACCGATGAAGTGCGGCGGGTCGGAGTAGTTGCGGGAGTAGATTCTCCAGGATCTGTCACCCAGATTGAAGTTGGGAGTTTCGCCGAGAAGGTCCATGTTGGCTTCCCACAGGGACTGGATGGTTCCGACATCCTTCCAGTATCCTACGAAGGGATATGCATACATATTGCAGCCGTCTTCCAGCATTTTGGGAATGATATTCTTGCCGAAGTCCTTGGAGGATTCCGGGTCTGCTTCATCAGCGATCAGGTATTCCTTCAGGAGCTTTGCGTTGAAGATATAGATACCCATGGAAGCCTTGGTGCTCTTGGGCTGCTTGGGCTTTTCTTCGAATTCCAGAATCTTCAGATTTTCGTCGGTGTTCATAATACCGAAACGGCTTGCTTCTTCCAGAGAAACTTCAAGAACCGCGATGGTGCAGTCCGCACCGGTTTCCTTGTGCGCTTCCAGCATCTTTGCGTAGTCCATCTTATAGATGTGGTCGCCGGAGAGGATGAGAACGTAGTCAGGATCGTAACGGTCGATGAATTGCAGGTTCTGATAAATAGCATTTGCGGTACCCTTGTACCAGTCCGCGCCGCTCTTGCCCTGGTAGGGGGGCAGAACCATAACGCCGCTCTGGCTTCTGTCAAGGTCCCAGGGCTGACCGTTGCCGATGTATTCGTTGAGAACCAGCGGCTGATACTGGGTCAGAACACCTACGGTGTAGATGCCGGAGTTGACGCAGTTGGACAGCGGGAAGTCGATAATGCGGTATTTACCACCGAACCGTACGGCCGGTTTTGCAGTTCTTTCGGTAAGCGTGTATAATCTGCTGCCCTGTCCGCCGGCAAGGAGCATCGCAACGCATTCCTGTTTCTTGTACATGTTGTCCTCCGTGAATTATATAATAAAGTAGTGCTGACTGTTTGATGAAGAATCAGTTGGCCTGCTGTTTCCGCAGAATGATTCCGGTAAGAGCCGGCAGATTGATATCCACCACGCTCTGCTTCACGCCATCTTCTCCCACAACTGTGCGGGTCCGGACAGCTTCTTCGTTCATGCGGTTTTTTCCGCCGAATTCGTATCGGTCCGAGGTAAAAATCTCCTCGTAACGTCCCATTTTCGGTACTCTGACAGAGAATTTTTCCCGTACAACCGGCGCGAAATTGAGAACCACAATGATCTCATGACCCTTTTTATCCCGTCTGCGGTAGGAAATCACATTCATGTCGGCGGCATCCGCATCAATCCATTCAAAGCCGTCCCATGTATCGTCGATCTCCCAGAGTTCAGGATTATCCTGATAGAACCTGTTGACTGCACGGACAAACCGCTGCATTTCGATGTGTCTGGGATAATCGATCATGAACCATTCCAGTTCACTTCTGTAATCCCATTCCCGGAACTGTGCAAATTCCGTGCCCATGAACATCATTTTCTTGCCGGGCAGAGTCATCTGATACATCAGAAGTGTCCGCATACAGGCAAATTTATCATCATATTCCCCGAAGCACTTGTCAACCAGCGATTTCTTGCCGTGCACCACATCGTCGTGTGACAGAGGCAAAATATAGTTTTCGCTGAATGCATACATCAGGGGGAATGTGAGTTTGCTGTGCTTGTATTTCCGTGCGATAGGATCGGTGCGGATGTATTCGAGAGCATCGTTCGCCCATCCCATGTTCCACTTGAAGCTGAATCCCAGACCGCCCTCTGCAGCCGAACCGGTTACCATGGGCCATTCCGTGGATTCTTCCGCGATCATCAGAACATCGGGGAACTCAGCCGTAACCGCAGTATTCAGCTTGCGGAAGAATGCCACCGCATCCGGATTGTGAGTCCCGTTCTGTTTCCAGGTTTCCGGATCACCTTCACAGTCCAGATACAGCATGGGAGCAACCGCATCCACTCTCAGTCCGTCGATGTGGAATTCCCGGATCCAGTACAGTGCGTTGGAAATCAGGAATGACTGCACCTCCGGACGTCCCACATCAAAATATCGGGTATCCCAGTCGGAAAGTTCCGTCCGCTTCCCGGTGTATTCGTAAAGGGGTTCGCCGTCAAATTCATATAGCCCGTGCTCATCCTTGGGAAAATGGGCGGGAACCCAGTCCAGAAGCACGCCGATACCGAGTTTGTGCATTTTTTCGATCAGGTACCGGAAATCATCGGGATCACCGAATCTTGAAGTGGGTGCATAATAACCGCAAACCTGATATCCCCAGGAGCCGTCAAACGGATGCTCCATAACCGGCATCAGTTCAATGTGGGTAAATCCCATATCGGAAACATAGGGAGCCAGCTTGTCTGCAATCTCCCGGTAATTCAGATAATGTTCCCCGTCTGCGGTAGATTTTCCGTCAACGGTACGCCATGATCCCAGATGAACCTCATATATATTAAAAGGTGCGCTGTAGTAATGATTGACTTTCGGTTTGAATCCGCGCTGCTTGGGACATACGGTCGCACTGCGCTTTTTCAGCCACTCACCGTCGTTCCACTGATGTCCGCTGACCGTTTTCACAATGGATGCGGTTTTCAGGCAGGTCTCGGATTTGAAAGCATAGGGATCCGCTTTCAGGTGAGTGATGCCGTTTTTGCCTGTGACAGCATATTTATAGAATTTGCCTTCCAGAGATTCGGCAGTTTCTACGCGAACGCTCCACAGACCCTTGTCCGACTCTTTTTTTAGAGGCAGACCGTTTTTCCAGTCGGTGAAATCGGAATTCAGCGTAACACTCACAGCATTGGGAGCCCAGACCCGGAAAGTATACACATATCCGTTTTCATCGGCACCGCCATGTACGCCCAGGAGATCATAGGAGGTAAAATTCATTCCCTGATGGAAAAGATCCGCCGGTGTCACCGCTGAGTCTTCCGGCACAATTATCTTATCTGTCATTTACATATACCATCCTTTCCTTATAATATTATACAATATAATTCCAAGATTTTCAAGTGCCTTTTGATAAATACATGAAATTCTTTTCTGAATAATCTGTACGGTTTTAGCAGAATTCACAACAATTTTGTCAATTCAGCAGGTTTCACGAAACGCACAGTGTATTTTTGGCAATAATCACTGCCTATCCGCCATAAATACGGCTTGTAACCGGTATTCAAAAAAACGGAAACAAAAAAACAACTCTGTGTTATCAGCGAATGATATTACAGAGCTGTTTCATAAACAGATTGATCGAACTGCGCGGATCCTGTCACACCAGCATCGGAACTCCCTTCCTGCAGGGAACCGAAAAACGCCACGGATACTTCGCCGCCTCTTCCGCATAGTCAATTCCCACACGGGGCAGCATCAGAATCTCCCGCGCTCTCCAGCCTTCATCAATCACAGTGAAGTCTCCGGTTGTCATGTCGGTACCGTTCAGACCACGGGTGATTCCCATGGCGTTGCAGAGTTTACCGGGACCGTTGGTCAGACCGTACAACTCCGCAGGGGACAGATCCTCCGCACATACGGGCAGTTTTTTCCGTCTGCTTGTGCCTCGGACATTGTCCAGAATCCCCTGCGTGTCCCCTTCCGGCATTACGCACCGGATCAGCACCGCTTCGGGATTTCCGTCCGTTGAAGCTGTAATGTTCATGCAGGAATACATCCCGTAAATCAGGTAAACATAAGCGTGGCCGCCGCGGAGATACATGGTTTCGGTGCGCTGTGTCCGCCTTCCGCCGTATGCGTGGGATGCCTTGTCGGTCACTCCCATGTATGCTTCGGTTTCGGTGATGATTCCCCGAAGTTCTCCGCCGTTCACCCGATGAACCAGCGTTTTTCCGATCAGCTCACGGGCAACGGTCAGACCGTCACGGGTATAGAATTCCCGGCTCAGTTCAGTCAAAGCAACAGGGAGTGGTGGGAATTGCGGATCTGGGGGATGCCATCATGGGAGCCACAGTTTCCCGCCACTTCTTGTAGTGTTCGGTTTCCTTGTGGGCAGCTGCGGCTTCCTGATCCTTGAATACTTCGTAAAGGATGAATTTATTCGGATCCTTGTTGTCGTGAAGAACGTCGAATCGTACATTGCCGGGTTCCTTACGGGAATTTTCGTGGTTGTATTTGGTGATTTCAGCGAACGCTTCCACGTATTCGGGGATTACGTCCACAAAAACAAGAGTTGCGATCATCAGTATATCTCCTTAGTTTCGGTTTTATTCGGCTGCAACAATGCGGAAAAATTCCAGTTCTTCTCCGGAGGGACCGTATACGAAGCCGCAGTTGAGAGTCAGCTTCACGGGAGCGGACTGAAGCGGAACAACCTTGGGTGCGGACTTGGGCTTTGCACCTGCAGCAATTGCGGTGGCATATGCCGCATCAACATCGTCAACCTTCATTGCGAAGTGGATGTAGTTGGTGTTGGGGCCTTCCGCGCCGCCTGCGAACAGTTCCAGGATACCGCCGTCGCCCAGATCCAGCATTGCGATTCTGCCGTCGCCTTCGCCCCACTGGGTGTAGAACTTCATGCCGAGAGCTTTGTAGAATTCGAGAGACTTTTCAAAATCAACCGCCTTCAGCGCGATGTGATGGAAGCCCATGCCCTTGATGATTTCGTTTGCCATGTTGTTTCTCCTTGATGTAAGATTAGAATAATTTCCTGGTTTATACGGTGCATTTACACGCATTCCGTAAAATCGATTTCGTACCGTTCACCGTGATGAAAAAGGATTCCATCCGTCAAACGGATCCGCAGAATCACAGTATTTCTGTTTTCTTCATCGATATGCCCGTTGTCGTACCATTCCGAAAAAAACTGCTTCAGCTTTCGGGCAAGCTCAGCATTTGCGGGATCCTCAAGCCATCCCAGATTTTCCCCGGATCCATGTGCTGTAAACCAGTCACCGCAGATCGCAGCATTCGGGTTCTGTCCGAGATGAGACATTTTGTTGGACCGCACATCGGTGATCACATAGAACGAGCCGTTCTCATAGTAAGCATTCACCGCACGGACAGCAGGATGCACTCCGTCCGTGGTTGCCAGTGCAATCAGACTGTCATGTCCGAACCTTGCATCCATCAGTTTGGCAGTACGCGAATTCAACTTTTCCATTTGAGTCACACGCCTTACAGATCAAACTCCACGTTTTCGAACACGGTACCCGCCTTGGCCTTGTCGATGACTTCGATTACCTTGGCAGCCTGTTCCAGAGTTACGGGATAGGGCACGCCGTTCCGGATGGCATCGTACAGCGCATCCCACATTCTCTCGGTGCCGTCGAAGTCGATGGCCACATCCTCTTCCTTCCACACTAAAACCTCGGGATTCCGGGATACCCGTGCGGAGCCGGGATTGAGGGCATCGCATCCGGCCGGAGGAGTTTCACGGTCAGCTTCGATGGGTTCTGGCAGATGATCGGGATCCAGATATCTCAGATGCAGATTCCGTCCGCCGCCGACCATGGTGCCTCTTGTACCGTAAACGATATATTCGGGAGTGGGCAGTGCCACGCCGTAGGAAATTTCCATATCCACAATACGGTTGTTGATACCGGTGAACACAAGCTTTGCGTGGTCTTCGCAGTTTCCAGCCGCCACAACGTGCTTGATATTGGTGTACAGATCCTTGTAATCGCCGCCGCAGAACCGCAGTGCATGGTCGATGATGTGGGACCCCCAGTTGAACAGATGACCGCCCGCATATTCCAGCAGGGTCTGCCAGTCGTAACGGCGGTTGTACTCGTTTCGCGCCAGACGGATTTCGTAAACCTCACCCAGCTTGCCGGAGTCGATGATCTGGTTCACCAGTTCAAAGCCTCTCTCAAACCGGCGGTTGTGTCTCATGTAAATGTGAGGACCGGCGGGCTGGCTTCCCAGTTCAATCAGACGCTGCGCCTGTTCCAGACGGATGCCGAAGGGCTTTTCGATCAGCACATCCTTCCCTGCTTCCAGCGCCATAACGGCGTGCTTGTAATGATCGCAGGAACGGGTTGCCACCGTCACCATTTCCACCTCGGGATCGGCGATCAGGTCCTCCACTCCGGTGTAAGTGCGGCTTCCGAATTCATCCGCGAAGGCTTTGGTGCGTTCTTCAATCTCGTCACAGACCGCCACAAACTGGAATTTGTCCGGTCTTCTTCCCAGTTCGATCCGGTGCATACCGTAGCCGGCACGACCCAGACCGATCAATCCTACACGAATCGGTTTCCCCATGATGGTTTTCTCCTTTGATAATAATCCGTTGTATTGAAATCTTTCGGTTTGAATACTGTTCAGTTTTCGGCTCGCAATCCCAGAAGGCGGATCAATAGAACCGGATGCTGGTGACCACTCTGCCGAGGATCATCAGGCTGGTTACGATGATGGGCAGCATGGTTTTGTTCTCCGGCTGAAGACGGAAGTGACCGTCTTCCTTATAGAAGGTTTTCACAGTAGCTTCGTCATCGATGAGAGCAACCACAATATCCCCGTTTTCGGCGGTGGCGGTCTTTTCAACAATAGCGATATCCCCGTCCATAATTCCGGCTTCAATCATACTGGTACCGGTTACCCGCAGTGCAAACAGATCCCCTGCCGGTACGGGACGGATTCCCTTGGGATAGTGGACAAAGCCTTCGTAATTCTCCACCGCCAGAATGGGCTGACCTGCAGTTACACGGCCGAGAATCGGCACACTGCAGTAATCCACCGGCATATCCCCGGTATCCTCCTGGGTCACGCCTTCAATGCGGAGGGTGCGGCTCTTGCCGTTTTCCTTTTGAATATAGCCCTTGCGCTCCAGACGTTCCAGACAGGTATGTACAGTAGAAGTGCTCTTGATGTTCAGAGCGGTGCAGATATCGCGGATGGAGGGAGAATATCCGTTTTTTCTGATATTTTCCTTGATATAATCAAAAACAAGCTGTTCCTTGGGTTCCAGATAATTCATAAATACCTCTCAGTTTCAGGTTGTCCGTTTATCGTTAATAACAAAACATCCTCAGTTATGTAAACATTATACCATAATACCGCCCGGATGTAAACACTTGTTCTGACGAAAATTCTCCGTTTTTTTCGTTGATTTTACTGAAAATTCGGCCTGTTTCCCGTGAATCTGACCGAAATCAGATCCGATAACCCGTTATCGTTTCTGTTACGAAAGTGTTAAAATAGAAAAATATGCTTCACGCTATTGAAATATTGCGAAGTTTAGTGTATAATGTAACGTAGAAAGTTTTTGACAATCCGTCAGGCTTTCGGTATCATGCAAAAAATTCATTCATATAAAGGAGTACCACGCCAATGGTTACTAACAAGCACGTTCTCTCCTGGATTGAAGAAATGGCTGCCCTCACCTGTCCCGACAAGATTGTCTGGATCGACGGCACCGAAGAACAGGCAGAAGCTCTCAGAGCAGAAGCTTGCTCCACCGGCGAGATGATCAAGCTCAACGAAGAAAAGCTTCCCGGATGCTACCTGCACCACACCGCAATCAACGACGTTGCACGTGTTGAAAACAGAACCTTCATCTGCACCTCCAAGAAGGAAGATGCAGGCAATATCAACAACTGGATGGACCCCAAGGAATGCTACGAAAAGCTCGGCAAGCTCTATAAGGGCGCTATGAAGGGCAGAACCATGTACGTTATCCCCTACTCCATGGGTATCGTTGGTTCCGACTTCGCCAAGTACGGCATCGAGCTGACCGACTCCATCTACGTCGTTCTCAATATGCTCATCATGACCCGCGTAGGCACCAATGTTCTCGATGCTCTCGGCGA
>JAFQWY010000130.1 GCA_017407225.1 Clostridia bacterium
AGGATGAATTTCAGCGGTTTTTTGGAAATGGTGTGTTTTTTCATGATTTCTGTGAATGTGGTTGGATGGGATTTGGATTTAATTCTGTCCGTTCTGATTTTCCTGCGCCTGTCTGCACAGCTTGTCCAGCCTGCGGATTTCATGCTTCCGCTTCAGCTTTCTCCAGATCACCCGGAGGATCAGTACAGCGAGGGTGATGATGACCGCCCAGATCAGCAGGTACGGCAGTGCCGCGATGAAGTCCACGGTGAAGTCCTGGGCATCGTCGGAGATGTTGTAGAAGGTGTTCTGCAGTTCCGCCGCGATCCGCTGACCGAATGTGAGCTTTTCCACATTCTTCACTTCCCGGTAAACCTCGCTGACGGAGATATGGACGGTGCAGTAGGAGATCAGGTCGTCGTACTTCCGAAGCTGCGCCTTGTAGGAGTCCAGCTGGTAGTTGACCTCGGTGATCCGGGACTGGAGCCGGATGACGTCGTCAAGCTTCTCCGCCTTTTCCAGAATCGCAAGCAGTGCGTCATACTCGGTTTCCAGGGCGCGGATGTGGCTTTCGGTGTCCACATAGTTCATGGTCACGTCCTCGGACGACTCGGATTTGTAGGTCAGACTGCCGAGGGTCGCCGCCTGTTCCATGAATCTGTCGTAGTTTGACGCCGGGATCCGCACGGTCAGGTTGGCGTACCGCTGGGGATTGTATGCGTACTCCCCGCCGCCGCGAGCGCTCTGGTTGGAGATGTAGCCGCCGGACTGGGCGATGGTTTTTTCCAGATTCGCCATGAATTCGTCGTAAGTCTTGGATTCGTATTCCAGATTTGCGGTTTTGATGATCTTTCTCGCGCTCAGATCGTTCTCCGCGCCGGCTTCTTCGGGCATTTCCTCAGCTTCGGGAGCCGCAGAGGAAGGCGTGCTGTACTGGAGCTTGTTGGATGTGCCGCCGGTGTAGCCGTCCGAGTAGGCATAATCCATAGCCGGAGCGGTTTCCGCGGCAAAGTATTCCATGTCCATGCTGTCCGATGCCGTGTTCTTCATGGCCGCGCCGCATCCGGTGAGGAGCACTGCCGCCGCCATGAGAGCCGCCGTGATTCTGTAAAGTTTCATCTTTTCGTCCTCCTGATTTGTGGTTCTGTCCCATAAGACGCAGCGGACGGCGGTTTTGTTCCGTGGTTTTATGAAAAAATGCGAAAATTCTCCGAAAAACTTGCACAATCTCCGGCGGAGGTGTATAATGGGACAAAACCGGGACGCTGATTTCACGCTGAAGATGGTTTCGCGCCTGTCTCGGAGTGAAGATGCTCTCACGCCTCATCCGACGCATACGCGCCACCTTCCCCATCCGCGTTTGTTCAGCTGTGATTTCACGCGGGTGCATGGGGAAGGCTTACGGAGCGCTCTTTTGGATGCATCAGGGATGGACAGCGCGGATTGCTTCCTCTTATACGGCAGCATATTTCGCCTGCATCACAGCAAAGGCTCTCTTCACATGATTCACAACACAGGAAACTCAGTCAGCCTTCCCCACGCAGTCACGGAAAACCACAGCCGAATGAACGCAGCTGGGGAAGGTGGCGCGAAGCGTCGGATGAGGCGTGCCGATCCCTGCAAATCCCGTAAATCCCCCCTCCCGCAGCCCCAATCTCGTCAGGAAAGGACATTATCATGAATCTTCTCACTTCCCCCTTCGGCTCGGTCGGTCAGGCCATCGCGCAGACCCTCCGCTATGCAAAGGAAAACGGCGTGAACGAAATCACCCTTGAGAAATCCACCTATCACGTCTACGCCAACGAATCCGGTCATCCCGTGGTCTGCGTGGCCAATCACGGCTACAACGGCTTCAAGGCGGCGGCATTCGCCATTGAAGATATGGAAAATCTCACCATCGACTGCGGCGGCAGCACCTTCCTCCTCCACGGTCAGATGGACTTCGCCGTCATCAGCCGCTCGAAGAACATCACCCTGAAAAACGCCGAGATCATCTGCCTCGACACCTGCAATTTCCAGGGCAGGGTCATCGAGTCCTCGAACGAATGCGTGAAGATCGCGCTGGAGAAGCACGCACAGCTCCACCTCCACGGCAATTTCCTCACCCAGAAGTTCTTCCAGGAGCACATGGAGGTCATGCGCACCCTGGACTACGTCACCGAAACCCGCGAGCTGAGACGGGGCACCGGGGACAACAACTTCGGTCTTCCCATTCAGGAGATCCGGAAGGAAATGCCCGACGAGAATACCCTCTGCCTCTACGACGTTCCCGTGGCTCCGCCCGTGGGGGACACCATCGTGTTCGCCATGTCCAGACGGTGCAATCAGGGCGTGCTGGTATCCCACAGCGAAAACGTCCTGATCGAGGATATCACCATCCGCACCTGCTGGGGCATCGGCTTCATCGCCCAGAAGTGCACCGATATCACCCTGCGCCGCTGCGTGGTCACCCCCGAGGAGGGCAACTGCTGGTCCGCCGGTCAGGATGCCACCCACTTCGTCAACTGCCGGGGCACGGTCATCATCGAGGACGGCGTGTTCGAGAATCAGCTGGACGATGCGGTGAACCTCCACGGCATCTATACTCTTGTAGAAAAGGTATCCGGCGACTATGTGATGATGCGGTACATGCACTTCCAGGCGCGGGGCATCGACATCTTCGGCGTTGGCGACCGGATCCAGATCATGGACCGGGAATCCCAGCAGCCTCTGGCATTTGCGACCGTTGCGGAGGTCGAGGTGCTCAACCCCGAAAAGACCGTGCTGAAGCTGACCGATATCGAAGGCGAAATCCTTCCCGGCATGATCGCGGAGAATCTTTCCGATGAGTGCGACGCGTACATCCGGAACAACGTGATCCGCAACAACCGGGCGAGAGGGATGCTCATCGCGGCCAAGGGGCATCTGGAAATCACCGGCAACCACTTCCACAGCGGCGGATCCGCCATTCAGTTTGAGTCCGACCCCATGCACTGGTTCGAGTGCGGCGGCACCGCGGACGTTCTGATCGCGGACAATTTCTTCGACGACTGCCGTCACGGCAAGTGGAGCCGGGCGGTCATCGACATCAACAAGCGCAGAAAGACCGTGGACGGCTTCTACTACCACGACACCATCGCCGTGAAGAACAACCGCTTCACCCAGACAAACGTGCCCTGTGCCGCCTGCGACAACGTGAAGAACTTCATCTTCCAGGGCAACGAGTACGCGGTGGAACAGCCCGTGGCGGCGGCTCACTCCTTCGTCAACGGCGTGAAGTACGACGACGAAGGCAGGATTGCGGAGTGATTCCCGAGGGCTTTTGGGGAGCTTCTTACTTTGGAATTTTCTTTTTTATTCTTTATTATATCAAATATGGTTTGCACGAAGCTGTTCGTGAGCAGCCACTGCGCGTGGGGCGCACAAGAAGGCGTGTCGACGCCTCCTTGTGAATCCACCCGATAAGGGGACACCCCTTAACCCCGGATCAGCTGCAGTTTTGATTATTGATGCACGGCTCACGGGGAAATACAGGCGGACTTTGCACTTTGAACGCCGGGGGCGTGTTGTATGCTGTAAATCAGGCGATCGAACAGACTGTCAGTGCCGGCAGTGGTTTCGTCTCGCTGCCGCAGGCTGAAACTGACGAAGCAGTCTTCGATTTCAATCAATATCGGGCAATCTCCGGGAATCCCGGCTGAAAAAACACGACAAAGGGAGATTTTTAAGAACCGCCAGGTTCTTAAAGGCCCGGATCCATAAGGAGTCGGCCCGAGACTCCTTATGCGCCCTCCGCGCAGGAGAGATCGCATAAAGTTTTGCAGCAAAACTTCTTCTTTCCGTCATTATAATTTTAACATATAGCCCTGTACAGTCTGCGGCACATTGCATATACTGTACAGGGTTTTATTGCGTATAATTTGTCAATATTTCCAATTACAAACCCCTTGACTTTAGCACACTAATGCGCTATAATAAGCTCATCTTATCGTTGGCTATCATTTTTACACTCCGCGTGAGAATATAAAATGAAAGCGGCGAATAAATTTCCTGCAAAAATTAATTTTTACACATAAATGAGGAGTAAAACAAAATGGAAAGAGTATACAATTTCTCCGCCGGTCCGTCCATGCTTCCCCTTCCCGTTCTGGAAAAGGCTGCATCCGAGCTTGTC
>JAFQWY010000131.1 GCA_017407225.1 Clostridia bacterium
CTGAAAGTGCGCCGACATTGCCCGCCGGGGCTCCCGGCATTAGGCGTCAACGCCCATGTCTTTCAGCTTGGACTGCAGCTTCTGTGCCGCTGCGGGGTCGCCGATGTGGAGGGTGTTGTACGCTTCTTCGGAAGATTCGAAGGGTCGGCCGAAGCCGCTCCAGTTCAGGTTGGTGTACATGGGGTTAGCGTGACCCACTTCAGCTTCGCGCTTTGCGATGTGAGCTTCCATGCGTGCCTTGAGGAATGCAACAACGTCGGGATTCTGTTCGGCGATATTGTTGTTTTCTTCCGGGTCATCGATGAGGTTGTACAGTTCCACAGCGGGCTTGAAGTGGAAGTCGGGTTCCAGAGCGACCATGAGCTTCCATTCGGGAGTTCTCCAGCCGTGCTTTCTCATCCAGGTAGCTTCGGTGATATAGAATTCGGGTTCCTGACGTACGCCTTCGCCGGTGATGGCCTTGGTCATATCGCGGCCGTCGAACTTGATGCCGCAGTCGATGCCGGCAACGGAGAGGATGGTGGGAACGATATCCTTGGTCTGGGTGATGTCGTCCACGTGGCCTTCGTAACCGAACTTCGGGTACTTGAACATGAAGGGCACGTTCAGTACGCAGTCGTAGATGGAGTGATGGTCGAAGTAGCAGTCGTGGTCGTAGAGGGTTTCGCCGTGGTCGGAGGTGAAGACAACGATGGTATCTTCTTCCAGACCCAGTTCCTTCAGTCTCTGGAGGATGTGGCTGATGCAGAGGTCCATGTAAGCAACGGAAGCGTCGTACTGAGCGATGATGAATTCAGCGTCGGTGCATCCTTCGGGGAACCAGGTGAGGAAGTAGTCACGGAAGGGCTTGAATTCGTAAACGGGAACGAGGGACTTGTTATTGGGGTCGAATTCGTCGCCTTCGTAGAACATACGGGTGAAGGGTTCCTTGGTGTAGTAGGGGGAGTGGGGATCCATGTGGCGCATGAAGAGAACCCAGGGCTTATCCTGAGCAGCAAGGCGTTCCAGTTCGGGGATAGCAACCTTGTTCATTTCTTCGGCCTTATTGGGATTCCAGTCGGGATAATTGATGTAAGTATCGCATCCTCTGCAGGCATGACCGCCGATGTAAGTGGAGGTATAACCGTAGTCCTTGAGGATTTCGGGGAGGGTACGAACTGCGTCGGTGAGACCGCCCTGATGACGGAGGGCAACGCAGTCGGTGGAGAAGCAGTCCATACCGGTGAGCATGGAAGCGTAGCCGGGAGTGGTGGGGATGGAGGGGGAGTACATCTTATCGAAGGTGATGCCGCCGTCCTCGATGAACTTGTCGATATGGGGAGTGGTCAGGCGATCGTAGCCATAGAGGGACATATGGTCGCTGCGGAGGCTGTCGATACCGAAGAAGAGTATGTTGGGATATTTTTTAGCCATGGTGCGGGCTCCTTTGTTTTTTCTTTATTTTGTTGGGTTTGGTTTGGAGTTTGGCTTACAGCCGGGTTCTTTGGTGCAAACTTATCGTTGGGGGGATTTTATTATTTGTCCGTGCACGGACGGGGGATTTTTCACGAAGCCTTCGTGTGGGGAGTCCTGCCGGACGGGCCATATAGAGGGAGGTATTCATCTTCGATGAAACCTGTCTCGACCCTCTTAGGAATCTCCCCGACCACGAACCTACGGTTCTTTGGATTCTCCCTGTTTTGGTTTCGCGCCTTGAGGCGCTGCTGCAGTTTTAGGGGATTGTGCACTGACAGTGCGTACTTTTTGGCTGAATTATAACTGACGACGCCGGGGGCGTGAAATCAGTTTTGTTTTTTTGTGACTGCACAGCCGTGAATTTGTTTTGGTTTCTAAACCGCGCCAGCGAGTTTCACCGCTTTCAGTGCCCTTGGATTTTTCGTCTCGCCGCACGCAGTGCCGAACAGAACGAGGGAATCCACGAGCCATGTCCCTGACGGGTGGTATCTGTAAATTACAGCTTCACGGGTACGCGCCCGCGGCGGAGGGAGTCCTGAGGGTGGAAAACCCTCGGGCTGCGGGAATTGACAAAGGGACGGCAGCGGAGTCCCTTTGTCCGCCCCACGCGCAGTGGAGAAATAAGATCTAAAAGGCGCAGCCTTTTATTCCTCTTCTTTAACCGAGCGATTCAATCAAACCGCCGCACGCCAGTGTATATTTATCTTGCGCCCAGCATCTTCAGAATCGCGTTCATGTAGCCGTAGCTTTCGGCTGCGATGCGGGTTGCGTCGGTGAGGGTCTGTTCGGGACCGATGACTTCCAGACAAACGGGGCCGTTGTACTTCTGGTCAACCATTGCCTTGAAGTAGCCGTACAGGTCGATGTCGCCGCGGCCGCATGCCTGATTGGTGGGATCTCCCGGGGAGGGGCCTTCGCCCTTGCAGTCACGGATATGGATGTGCTTCATCTTGGAGAGCACTGCGGGGAGAGCGACTGCGGGATTTTCGCCTGCTCTGTGGATATGGGAGGGGTCCATGTCAACGCCGAATGCGGGGGAGGTGATGGTATCCATCATGCGGAGGGTGGTGGGGGTGGAGAACACAGCCGCGCCCACATGAGCCTTGACGCAGAGGGTGATGCCGTACTTTTCAGCGTCCTCAGCCAGCATCTGAATGGTTTCAAGGGAGGTCTTCATGGTATCTTCGTCGTTCATTCTGCCGCCGGGGCCGATATTGACGATCGGGATACCGATTTCAGCGCACGCTTCAAAAGCGGTATTGAGGCGTTCGCGGTCATGGGATGCCACTTCGGTGGAGAGGAAGGGGAGATCCAGTTCTTCGCGGATGGCGATGAGTTCCGCCTTCTGGTTTTTCCAGTCAGCGAGGTTCAGATGTTCGCACATACCGCCGATTGCGGAGATTTCCACACCGTCGTAGCCGCATTTCTTGATGGCTTCGGCTGCTTCACGGAAGGAAACTGCCTTGAACAGCACGGAGTTTACGCCGAGTTTAATCATGGTGGTTGGGTGTCCTTTCTTTAATATATAAATTGAAAATTTAAGTCAAACTTTGTGCGTTTATTCTTTATTATTTATTCTTTCTTCTTTATTCTTTTCCGGGGAGTTTCTGCTGAACTTCCCGTTGGGGGAGTATGTAGAAAATGCTTCGCATTTTCGATTGGATTTTATGCCCTGCGCAGGCGGCGCCCAAGGATCCTCCGGGTCCGGATCCTTGGGAATCCAGGCCCTTGGATTCGGTCCGCTCCACTTTCACCGAAGGTGAACAGTGCTCGCTCGCTCGTGCAGTTATAATCTTAACTATACCTGCGATGGGGGAGCATCACTGGACTGTTTCCCTAAGGAACGCGCGTTGCGCGAGGCGGGGATTACTTCGATAGACTTACAGGGGGGAGGTTTATAATAAATTATGCGTTTTTTTATCAATAAATTCTATTGATAATCACCTGGAATGCTGCGTCGTAGGCGTCTTCGGCGCGCTGTTTGATTTCGCCGCAGTTGTCTTTATTGCAGTATTCGAGGATGAAGGGCTTCTTGTCGGCGTAGCGGATATAGCATTCCATGAACTTTGTCCAGTCGATGTCGCCGTCGCCGATGTTCACGCCGTAGGTGGCGTTGATCTTTCTGTCCTTGCCGTGGAGGTAGTAGATATCGTGTCCCAGGTAGTGGAACATCCCTTCTTCGTCGGAGTTGGCGAGGAAGTTTGCGGGGTCGAGCATGGCGCCCAGCCGTACGTGGGTTTCCGCTTCCAGCTCTTCGATGAGGGTCTTCAGCCGTCTGGGAGAGGGGATGATATCCAGCACGCAGGCTTCGAGAGCCATATGCACGCCGGATTTTTCCGCTTCCAGGCATACGGTGCGGAGGGTTTCCTTCAGATTCTGGTAATCGGATTCATAGGTATCGGCATTGATGCCGCGGCGACCGGGGGTGAAACCGCATTCGCTGGCCAGATAGGGGATTCCGGCTTCCGCTGCGAACTCGATATAGCGCTTTGCGTAGTCGACGGCAGCTTCTCTTGCTGCGGGGTCGGGATTTCTCAGGTCGGTGAAGAGACCGAGGGAGGTAACTGCAATACCGCGGGAGGTGAATTCCTGTGCGGCTTCCTTAACCTTCTGAGGAGTGATCCCGGTCAGGTCGCCGATGCCGTTATAGGTCCAGCCGGGCAGTTCGGGATGGGTGAAGCACAGCTCGGTGCACTTGAAGCCGTGGGTTCTCATCTGGTCGGCGGTGTCGGAAATCGTCAATTTGCTGAACGAACGTGAGGTGATACCGATATTCAACATAAATTTTTCCTCATCAGTTTTATTGAATTTGGCGATAAGCATAGTTTCGCCGTGATATTTTCATTATAATATGACGAAAAACATTAGTCAAGGGTTTTGGGGCAAATTTTGCACGGAAAAAACCGCCTGTGCGGAAAAAGTCAAATTTGGATGACGGCGGGGCGGAGATATGGTATAATGGAGGGGGAGTGCATGAGGAAAGTGCATATTGTACGGGGACACCTCATCCGTCGGTGACACCTCATCCGTCACTTCGTGCCACCTTCCCCTGGGAGGGGAAGGCTCATTTAATTGCAACTGACGCATCATAGCGGGATATTATCAAAAATTTTCAGTAAATATCCCGCTGTGAACCCAAATCGGGAATATAACAAGCCTTCCCCTCTGAGGGGAAGGTGGCGGCGTATGCCGTCGGATGAGGTGTCGCCGCTGAACGCAAAAACAATCATAAAAAATTCCATAAAACCTGTAACGGATCGCGCTTTTGTGTGTCTAACGGGTAAGACGGAGAAAAATTCCGGGAAAGGAGGCAGACTTTGGCGAAGGATATTACATATGAAATGCTCTGCGCGGAGTATGAGGCGGTATACCGGTATCTCTTCAGTCTGTGCCGGAACCGGGAGGACGCGGAGGACATCACTCAGGAGGTCTTTCTCCGTGCCATGCGTGCGAAGGACGGATTTGCCTCGGAGAGCAGTCTATACACCTGGCTCTGTGCCATCGGGAAGAATCTGTGGCTGAACCGGTGCAGGGCTGCGGGACGCGAGGTACAGGACGGGGACGGTGTGATCGGGGATCTTGCCTCGGACGGGGGTTCCCTTGAGGATGCGCTGTGCGAAAAGGATACCGCCATGGGGATTCACCGGGTGCTCCACGGGCTGGACGAGCCGTACAAGGAGGTGTTCTCCCTGCGCGTCTTCGGTCAGCTGGCGTTTTCGGACATTGCCCGCATCTTCGGGAAGACGGAGAGCTGGGCGAGAGTGACGTATCACCGGGCAAAGAACCGGATTGTGGATGAGATGAAAAAGGAGGGTTTGTTATGAGTGAGAGAAAACTGGAATGCGAGATTGTGCGGGATCTTCTGCCGCTGTATCACGATGATGTGGTCAGTGAGGTGACGAAGGCGGCGGTGTCGGAGCATCTTTCGGAGTGCGCGGACTGTGCGGTGGAGTTTCTGAAGCTGAGACAGGAGCTGCCGGAGGAAAAAGAAGTGACGCCGAAGAAGAAATTCATGCGTTTTATGCGTAACCAGAAGCGGATGCGGATCCTGTCATCGGTGCTGTCGGTGATTCTGGTGATCGGTTTGCTTACAGGCGTATATTTCCTGCAGCTGCAGTTTCCGGTATTCGAGGTTCCTGCGGAGGAATACGGTGCGGAACGGATCTACCGGTACGAAACAGAGGAGGAATACCGGTATTTTGTCATCGTCCGTGCGCCCCATTACGATTACATGAAAATGGACACGGTTGGCATGGAAGACGGCACGCTGTCCGTGCGGATCCTGAAGCCGCTGCTCTCACGGAAGAGCGAACTGATGACTCATGAAGCGATTTTTGTCATCCCCGGCGGCTATGAGATGGACGGTGAAATCATCGTGAAGCGGGAATATGACCGCGTTGTCTGCGGTGAAACTGTCTGGGAAGCGGGTATGAATGATGAAGTACCCGAATATGTCTACGAATATGACTGGTACGAGCAGCACGGCGGCGGATGTACGCTGGACGTGGAAAACAACCTCATCGGCTTCGACTGTGCGGACGGTATGTTCCGCTGGTGGGATCTGGACGGAAACGAACTGGAAGGCATTCCGGAGGAATAAAAGATTCCGATACATCGCCGTGGAATATTGACACAAACGAGGAAAATCCTGTATAATAAAAACAGCATCAACCGAATTTATTCCATACAGGAGGAACTTCACTATGAAAAAACAGCTGTCCCTGATTCTTGCCGTGCTTCTTGCGGCATCGTCTTTCGTTTCATGCGGTGAAACGTCCGGCGATCCTGCCGGCACCTCCGCCCCGGTATCGGAAGGAAGTGAAACGACTCCGGCAGAAACTGTTCCCGAGGAAACCGAAACGGAGCTGTCCGACGACATCGAGCCCATGAGCTTCGACGGCGCTTCCTTTACGGTTCTGACCAGTGCAAACAATGTTCAGCACACCATTACCGCCATTCATGAAGTGACCGGGGATGCGCTCAACGATGCCATGTACTACCGCACCCAGAAGATCATGGAAAAGTACAACATCGAGTTCACCGAGGACTATGCCGCCAAGGATTCCGGTACGGCCATGACGGTGTTCACCAATTCCCACAGTGCCGGGGATCAGGCATACGACCTTGCCATGCATCTGGACCGGCGTGCCTTTGCGGCGGCTGCCGAAGGGTATTTCACGGATATCTCAACGCTGGAATATGTGAATCTGGATAAGCCCTACTGGCTGAAGGATGTAAACGACGTCATCAACTTCACCGATGCCACTTATCTTTCCTACGGCGCCGCGACGCTGTGCATCTACGACATGACCCATGTACTCTGCTTCAATCAGGAGCTGATCAGCCGCTGTCAGCTGGAAAATCCCTACCGGCTGGTTCTGGACAACAAGTGGACCATCGACAAGCTGAAGACCATGGGAGAGGCTGCGATGCTTGACGAAAACGGCGACGGCGTATGGGGGGACGAAGATATTTTCGGCATTGTAGGTGCGGTCAATGCGCTGCCCATGAATTTCCTGGCGTCCACCAGAAACCGCACCATTGAAAACGACCGGGAAGGAAATGTGGAAATCTGTCTGCTGACCAACCCCATGATCGAGGATGTGTTTACCAGAGTCAGCGATATGTGCTGGCAGACCGGATTCTGGTACACCAAAACCACGGACTCCAACACCTACTGGCAGAAGGAGCCCCATTTCCAGGAAAACCGCGCTCTCTTTGCCGATCACACCTTCTACAGCACCATTTCCCTGCGCGGCATGGACGCGGATTTCGGGATCATTCCGTTCCCCAAGTACGATGAGAACCAGCAGGAATACGGCGCGATGGTGGAAGCCGGTACCCGTACCATGACGGTGCCCGCCAACGTGAAAAATTACGAGCTCTGCGGCGCGGTGCTGGAGACCCTCCATTTTCTCTCCCTGCAGGAGGTCATGCCCGCCTATTACGAAGTAACCCTGAAGGGTAAGGTCAGCCGCGACGAAGAATCCGCCATGATGCTGGATATTATCATGGACTCCATTTTCTTCGATCTCGGCATGACGATGTTCAACGACACCGTGAAGGACGGTATTTTCTCGCCCCAGTTCAAGAACAATCAGCGTCAGTACGCATCCGCTGTTGCCGGAAAGATGCAGGCAATCGAAGCGGCCATTGCGGCGGCTAAGGGTGAGAAGGCTGAATAAGATTGCTGAAACGGCAGAACCACTCTGAAACAACAGAAAAGCCCCCGGCTTCCTGTGGAATTCACATGGGAAACCGGGGGTTTTCAATCTATTTTGGATGCCGATATATGCGTATATATGAAACTGTATTCCCTCACTCCCACTCACGGGAGGTCGGTCTTATACTCACACCAGAATCATGCACAGAGCCAGCAGAACGGCGAGGAAGGCGAAATTCATGACCGAGAAGGTCTTGATGTAGCTGCCCGCGTGTCCGGGGTTATGCTTGTTGAAGGTGCGGAAGGTAATCAAACTTGCGAGGGAGGAGATCAGGGTACCGCATCCGCCGATGTTCACGCCGTAAAGGAGGGGCTTCCAGCTTTCGGTGAACTTGGAGAGGAGGATGGCGGAGGGCACGTTGGAGATCGCCTGACAGGACATCGCGGAGGAGAACAGGGTGACACGATCGGACTGGCCCAGCAGTGCCTGCATCAGGTTCGACACAGCGGGAATCCGCGCCATATTGCCGGAGAAGATGAAGAAGCACACGAAGGTAAGAAGAAGTGCGTAGTCCACGTTCTTCAGAGCCTTGGGCTCCAGCACCATGAGGGCGGCGGGAATCACGATCAGGCCCAGCCAGTAGGGGATGCCTCTGAACACGACCAGAATGGATACGGCAAACAGAACCAGATACGCCGCCATCCGTCCCAGGGGCATTTCGGTCTTTTCCCCGGTGTAGCGGATGGGATTTTCGGGAAGTGCCAGACAGCAGAGCGTGATCATGAGCACTGCCAGGATGAAGGGAGGAAGCATGGTGAGCATGAACTCCCCGTTCCCGATTCCGAAATAGGAGTACAGGTACAGGTTCTGGGGGTTGCCGAAGGGGGTCAGCATACCGCCCAGGTTGGCTGCGATGTTCTGCAGAATGAATATATATGCCATATATCGCTCATTGCCGGTGCAGTGCAGGACGATGTAGCCCAGCGGCAGGAAGGTGAGCAGTGCCATGTCATTGGCGATGAGCATGGAACCGATGAAGGTGATGTACACCAGGGCAATGGCGGCAAGCCGGAGGTTCTTTGCGAGGCTTATGATCTTTTCCGCACAGACATAGAAGAAACGGATCTCCCCGAGGGCGCAGATCACGGCAAGGGTACAGAAAAGGCAGGTCAGGGTACGGAAGTCAAAGTAGCCGATATACGCTTCATCCGGCGGTACGATGACGGACGTGACCAGGGCGAGAACGGCGGCAATGGTGAGAACGATATTTCTGCGGACAAATCCGGTGACTGCGTCAAGTACAACGGAATTTGATCCGAAGCTCCGTCTTGCCGGGTTCTGTACGGCTGCGGTGGAGTGGATGCGCTCTGTCTTGTTCATAAAACCTCACTGTGTGCGGTGATTTTTGCGCCTGATTCGCTGAAGCGGTTCAGCCGATTGCGCCGGTATACGCACACGATTGGTATTATACTCCATTTCGGTGATGCCGTCAATTGACGGGTTGGAGAAATGCACGAACAGGAGAGGGGGATTTTGGGCAAAATCCACAAAACTTCAGGTTTATGCTGCCGGGATGGGGAGGAGGCGCCTTCTGTGCAGGTGTTTCATTCGGGATTGTTTACGGTGTGGGTGAACTTCTTTGTTTCGCCTTTCCACTCAAATTCAAGACCGGTGCAGAAGAGGGCGGGGGATTTGTAATTTACGCGGGAGCCGTATTTCCGGTCGCCGATGAGGGGAGATTTGCGGGAGGCAAACTGGACGCGGATCTGGTGGGTACGCCCGGTGATCATGTCGATCTCGGCGCGGGTCACGGAAATATCGTCCTTTTGGAAGGTTCCGGTGAGGGCATAGGTCAGCTCCGCTTTCTTTGCGGAAGTTTTGGTGGGGGATGCGATGAAGGATTTGTCGGCGCGCTTGTCGAAGAAGAGGCAGTCGGTCATGGTGCCGCTGTCCGGGAGGGAAGGATCCTTTGCGAGGAAGGCGGTATAGTGCTTGCGGATTTTATGCTCCTGCACCATCTTCGACAGTGCGGCGGCGGATTTTCTGTTCAGCGCTATGAGGATGAGCCCTTCCGTGGTACGGTCAAGGCGGTGGACGGGATGGATGCTCTCGAATTTCGTGCCGCTTTCCCGGAACTGTTCTTCCAGAATCGCGGGAAGGGAATCGGGAGCTGCGCCTTCGCTGAGAACTCCGTACGGCTTTACGACAACCGCCCAGTCCCGGCACAGATGTACGATATGGATGGACATGATATGGTTTCCTTTGAAGTGAAATTTCCGATAAACGAAGGAACTGCCGCATGGCCGGGTCAGAAAACCCGATGCGGCAGCGGATAATTTTATTGAATCACACCTGCTCCGATGACGAAGTCCTCCTTATATAATACGGCGAACTGACCGGGAGAGGGAGCGCGCTGTGGTTCGGCAAACTCGATGACGCCGTCGGCGGGGGAGGTACGGTGGAACACGGCATCCGCTTCCCGGTGTGCGTACCGGAGCTTGGCTTTGCAGGGGACGTCACCCATGATCCATGCGGGATCGGAGGGGGCGTGTACGTTGGTGACAGATACAGTCTTGCGGAACAGGGGGGCTTCATCACCCAGGGTAACCCGGTTGGATGCGGCATCCTTGGCGAGAACGAACACGTGCCGTCCCATGGAGATGCCCAGGCCTTTGCGCTGACCGATGGTGTAGCACCACTGTCCCTTGTGTCTGCCGAGGACGGTGCCGTTTTCGTCCACGTAATCACCGGGGGAGGGAATTTCTCCGGTATGGCGCGTGATGAAGGAGACGTAATCCCCGTCGGGGATGAAGCACACGTCCTGGGAATCCTTCCGCTGTGCGGTTTTCAGTCCGGCTTTTTCCGCCATGGCGCGGATTTCGGGCTTGGTATAGCCGCCCAGGGGGAATTCCGCACGCATCAGCTGATCCTGCGTGAGCATGGCGAGGACGTAGCTCTGGTCCTTGGTGATGTCCGCGGCTTTGCGGATGGTGATGAATCCGTTCAGGTTCTCCAGTCTGGCGTAGTGCCCGGTGATGACTTTGTCACAGCCGTTCTTTGCGGCAAAATCGGCGAGAAGCCCGAACTTGATTTCCCGATTGCACACCACGCAGGGATTGGGGGTCCGTCCGGCGAGATATTCCCGTGCGAAGTAATCCATGACGGCACGCCGGAACTCCGCATGGGCATACACGGGCGTATGACGGATTCCGCCGATCTCACACACGGATGCGGCATCGGCGATGTTCTTTTCGTCTGCTTTTTCTTCATCCGATCCGGGCTGTGCGAGGGCAAGAGTCACTCCCAGCAGATCGGTGCCGTATTTTTCTTTGGATAACAGCAGGGCGGCAGACGAATCCACCCCGCCGGATAAAGCGATCAGGTGCATGGCTGTAAAATTCCGTTTGGTTGAGGTTGATGGGGGGGTACGCGGCTTTTTTGTAAAAAAGCCTGGCAAAAAACTTTCGGCTGACGGGGTTTTGCGCCACTACGGTGAGTGAGCGTATATGATTCAGTCAGCTTCGGGGGGATTTTTCCTGACGGCGTGCAGTTTGGGGTGTTTGACAGCTTCCTACGGATGCAGTTGCGGGTTGTAACTTAGGGTGCGATGCCGTTTAATGCGTACCAATGTATCAGAAACTCGCTGATACGGCTCATAGGGACCGCCGGGACCCTATTCGCCCACGCCGTGGAGGGATTGCGGGATATAGCAACTTAAATTGTTTCTTGTCCGGGCTCACGCGCGCCGTGGAGTTTGGCCTATTATCTATTATCTATTCTTTCTTCTCTCTTATCTTAGGCGAAGCCGCACAGGGGCTCACGCGCGCCGTGGAGTTTGGCCTATTATCTATTATCTATTCTTTCTTCTCTCTTATCTTAGGCGAAGCCGCACAGGGGCTCACGCGCGCCATGGAGTTTAGCTTATAATCTATTATCTATTCTTTCTTCTCTCTTATCTTAGGCGAAGCCGCACAGGGGCTCACGCGCGCCGTGGAGTTTAGCTTATTATCTATTATTTATTCTTTCTTCTCTATTCTCTATTCTTTTCGCCGCAGGCGCCCCATTCTGCCCCGCTTCACTTAAAATTCAATATCACAAATCGGCAGAATGGTGTATCCCTGTGCGCGGATCCAGTCGATGAGGTCGCCCAGCATATCGGCATTGGTCTGGGATTCTGCGTGGAGGAGGTACACGGCACCGTTGTGGAGACCCTGCTTCATGAGGGTGAGGGCTTCTTCCACGGGAAGCTGGTTGTTGGTATCGTAGTCCTTGTAGGTGGAAGACCAGAGGACGGTGGTATATCCCATCTTGTCGGCCAGTCTGAGGGACCACTGGTTCATATCCCCTGACGGCGGACGGTAGTACAGCATGGGCATGGCATCGGGGAACTGGGCATAGAACAGGTCTTCCAGTCCGTTCAGCTCAGCCTGGAACTCATCGGCGGAGAGGGAAGCCATCTGCTTGTGGTTCACGGAGTGGTTGCCCACCAGGTGCCCTTCGTCCAGCATACGCTGGATCAGCTCGGGCTCTTCCCGCACATACTGGCCGGTGAGGAAGAACAGACCGGGAGCCTTCTTTTCCTTGAGGGTATCGAGAATTTTCGCGGTGGTGCCGTATTCATAGCCGCAGTCGAAGGTGAGGTAGCAGACCTTTTCCTCGGTATTGCCCTTGTAGATGCCGTGGTACTGGTTGAGGATTTCGATGGTTTCATCCCATCTGTCCCACTTGACGGTGACTTCACCGGTGGTCAGGTCGCGGATCAGCTTGCCGGTGTACCAGTCGCCGGATTCCAGATTGCTGTCGGGGAAGTGAACGCCCCATACGGAATTCAGGTCGGAGATGGTGGCAAGGCCGCTGTCATCCCGCTTCGGGAGGCTGTAGATGTACTTTCCGTCCACGAAGTCCCAGTATTTGCCGTTCTGGAACCGTTCGCCGGATGCGGTGGGGGTGCCGGTGGAATCGGTCTGGGTACCGGGATCCGCGGAAATATCGGATTCACCGGTATCGGCGGGGATGCCGTTTTCGGTAGTTTCAGACGGCATGATGCGGGTCACGCCGGCCGTTTCGGAGATTTTTGCGCCTTCCCGTCTGCCGCAGCCGGTGAGAAGGAGTCCGGTCAGCAGGAGGAGGGAGAGGAGCCGCTTTTTGGTTCTGGATTTCATGAAACAATCTCCCCATTTTAGAAATAATTCAGTATCTTCATTCTATCATATCCGATGCATTTTGTCAATTATAATCTTACCCTGCCGGGAGGGGATTTTATGCGGTTCTGCGTGATTTTCCGGGAAGGATTTTCCGGGGATCGGCTAAAGAAGAAAAAAATCTTGACAAACGAACAGAATCGGGTTATAATTAAAGTATCTTTATATCCGCATGTTCCGCTGTACGGCACTGCGGTATGCGGAAATGAATTCATACTTACATAATTGGAGGAAATTATGACCAACAAGAAGCGTATTCTCGCGGCTCTGCTGGCAGGTCTGATGCTGGTGTCCTCTCTGGCATCCTGCTCCGAAAAGGCTGCCGAAGAAACCCAGAGCACTGCGGCTGACACCGAAGCATCTCCGGCAGGCGTTGAAACCACCGAAGACACCGTTCCTGCAGAAACATCCGACGGTCTGATCGGCGTGGATCTGTCCTACAACTGGAAGGAAGGCGTTGACCAGAACGACTATCAGGGCTACACCTTCACCATCCTCAACGGCTGTACCGCTACATGGTACTCCTACCTCAACGTGACTGTTGAAGAAACCACCGGCGAACCCGTAAACGACGGTATCTACGAAAGAACCCAGAGAGTCAACGAATATCTGAACGTGAACATTGCGGAACATCAGGTATCCGACTCTGCGGCTGAACTGAGAAACTCCGTCAAGGGCGGTACCGACGACTTCGGCGTTGCGCTCTGCACTCTGATGGGTGACTTCGCAATCGCACAGGAAGGCAACGTATACGACCTGAACACTCTCGAAGGCCTGCATCTCGATCAGGCTTGGTGGGACCAGAACGCAAACGAAGACCTTTCCGTCAACAACAAGCTGTTCTTCACCACCGGTTCCTTTGACACCACCCGTTTTGACTCCATCCGCGCGCTGTACTTCAACCAGCAGCTCATCGAAGACTACAATCTGACCAACCCCTACGAAATGGTTGACAACAACGAATGGACCATCGACAACTTCGCAGCTATGCTGGAAGCCGGCGTTCATGACGCTGACGGTGACGGCCTGTGGACCGACAAGGACAAGTACGGCTGGATTACCTACAACGAAATCGGTATTGATATGCTGACCCGCGGCTGTGGTGTCAACTACATCGACAAGGATCCCGAAACCGGATACCTCATCGACGGTACCAACGGTGAAAAGCTCATCGACGTTTACACCAAGATTTACGATATGTACTGGGGCGGCAACGATGTATTCGATATCCGTCAGAGCCGTTTCACTCCCTACCTCCGCGGCAAGGGCGACAGAATCATCCAGGAACTCTTCATGGAAAATGCGACCATCTTCTACTCCGAATGCATGGCATGGACCCGTGAACTCCGCAACATGGAAAACGACTTCGGTATCGTTCCCCCTCCGAAGTACGATCAGGATCAGGAAAGATACTACTCCATCATCCTCAACCCCTTCATGCAGATGATTCCCGTAACTGTTGAAGATGTGAACCGCAACGCGAACATCCTCGATGCTCTCAACGCTGCATCCCACGACACCGTTATGGAAGGCTACGTCAACATCACTCTTCAGGGCAAGTCTTCCCGTGACGAAGACACCGTTCGTATGCTGAGACTGGTATTCGACGACCTGTCCTACAACCTCCACTTCTCCAACATCACCATCCGCTCCACTGTAACCAGCGGTATCTCCGGTGCCAAGGAATCCATTTCCTCCGACCTGAAGAAGAGTGCGAAGATGCTCAAGAAGTCCTTCGAAAAGCTGAACAACTGGTTCTTCGACGCAGAAGAATGAGCAGGGATACGCTCAAGCTGAAACCGCAGGAAAACCACCCTGCTCCCGAGAATTTCCCTGACGGAAAATTCTCCGAGGTGAAACCGCAGGAAAACCACCCTGCTCCCGAGAATTTCCCTGAC
>JAFQWY010000132.1 GCA_017407225.1 Clostridia bacterium
ATGCACTAAAATTCGACAAGTTTTTTAGGCACATTTGATAGGTTTGTGCAGAGAATGACCCGTTTTGCGCCTGTCTCGATACCTACGAACCGGTAGGTCAGAGGTTCGAATCCTCTAGGGCGCGCCAGAAACCAGTGAATTTTGACAGAAATCACTGGTTTTTTTGTTGCCTTCCGGCAGTATCACGCAAAAAAAATCCCCTTCCCGGCTGTATCGTTTTCCGATCGCCGTGAGGGGGATTTGCTTTTACAGAATCTTTGACAGGAAATCCTTCAGTCTGGGGTGCTTGGGATTGCCGAAGAATTCCTCGGGCGCCGCTTCTTCCAGAATCTTGCCTTCGTCGATGAACACAACGCGGTTGGCAACTTCCTTTGCAAAGCCCATTTCGTGGGTAACGATGACCATGGTCAGGCCTTCTCTTGCCAGAGTCTTCATCAGATCCAGAACTTCGCCGACCATTTCCGGGTCAAGCGCAGAGGTGGGTTCGTCGAAGAGAATCACGTCGGGATTCATCGCCATGGCGCGGATGATCGCCACACGCTGCTTCTGACCGCCGGAGAGCGTGGAGGGGTACACATCAGCCTTGTCCTCCAGACCGATCCGCTTGAGAAGCCGGAGAGCGTTTGCCTGCGCTTCTTCTTTAATGCTCTTCTTGTCGGCGGTGATGGGGATCAGCTCCAGCTTCTTATCCGCCTTGCGGAAGAGATTGGTGAACCGGATCATGTTGTTGCGGGACTTGGCTTTCCGCAGATCCTCCAGACCGATGTAGACGGGTGCCAGCATGATGTTCTGGATTACGGTTTTGTTGTTGAACAGGTTGAACTGCTGGAACACCATACCCATCTTGCGGCGGTGCACATTAATGTCCACGCGCATATCGGCGATGTCAACACCCCCAAAGATGATCTGACCGCCGGAAGGGTCTTCCATGCAGTTGAGACAGCGGAGGAAGGTACTCTTGCCGCATCCGGAAGGGCCGAGAACGCAGATAATGTCGCCCTTGTTGACAGTGATGTTGATGCCCTTGAGCACCTCCTTGTCACCGAAGTTTTTCTGCAGGTTAATTACGTCGATCACTTTTTCTCAGACTCCTTTCCATCAGCTTGATGAGCAGTGTGATGAGCATGACGAGAGCGATATAAATGATCGCCATGGTCAGATACGGAACCATGAATTCGTAGGAATTGGAGCCGATGTAGTTGAATGCCACGTACAGGTCAGCCGCTCCGACGAAAGATACAACGGAGGTTTCCTTGATGAGGGCGATGAACTCGTTGCCCAGGGTGGGCAGGATGTTCTTCACCGCCTGGGGAATGACGATCTTCATCATGGTGGTGCCGAAGGACAGACCTACAGCACGGCCAGCTTCCATCTGACCTCCGTCAACGGAGAGAATACCGCCGCGCATGATTTCGGATATGTACGCACCGCTGTTGAGGCCGAATACGGCGATTGCCACGTTGACACCGGACATATTCACGCCGATGAGGGGCAGCATGACGTAGTAGAACAGCAGGAGCTGTACTACCATAGGAGTGCCGCGGAAGAAGCCCACATAGAAGGAGCAGATGCCGTTGAGAACCTTCGGCAGAGTCTTGTACTTGGGAATCACGCGGACGGTTGCGATCAGGGTACCGATGACGATACCGATGATCAGACCCAGCACTGCGATGATACAGGTATTCTGAAGACCTTCGACGACCTTCACATACCCGCCCTCGTCAATGAGGATCCGGATAAAGTTTGCTAATTTTTTCTCAAAACTTCCCATTTTGTCCTTTATGCAAAACACGCTGCTCTTCCGTCAGTCGGGTAAACGAAAGAGCAGCTGTTTCAGTCAATAATTAATGCTTGCTCGGGGGGGAACTCTGGAGAATTTTCCGTCAGGGAAATTCTCGGGAGCAGGGTGGTTGTCCTGCAATCTCAGCTGAAGTGTATCCCTGCTCAGTTTAATTCGTTGAATGCTTCAACGATAGCAGCAGCGGGAGCAGCGTCGATGATAACGTACTTGAGGTTGCCGTTGATGAGGTCCTGAACTGCGAGGGAGCCGTTCTTGTAGCCTACACATTCAACAGGAAGACCTGCGAAGCCCCAGTCAGCGTCGCCTTCAACGTAGAACTGGCCGGTGGTGCCGGTCTGTACGCCTACCTTGGTGGTCTTGTCCAGACCGTTCAGGATTGCTTCAACAGCAGCGCCGTCAGCGCATGCATCGAAGGTGGTGTCGTCAGCGAGGGTGATGAGCTTCTGGGATGCCTTGTAGTAGGAATCGGTGAATGCAACGTATTCCTTGCGTTCTTCGTTGATGGTCAGACCTGCCATAGCGATGTCGCACTTCTGCTGGCCGACGGAGAGGCATACTGCGTCAAAGTCCATGTTGGAGATAACCAGTTCCAGACCCAGTTCCTGAGCGAGGAGAGCTGCGATTTCCATGTCGATGCCGTAGTAGGATTCGCCTACGGTGTATTCGAAGGGTTCGAATGCAGCGTTGGTAGCAACTACCAGCTGATCCTTGGTTTCGTCGAGAGCGGCGGAGGTAACAGCGGTGGGAGTGCCGTCGCCGAAGTACTTGTTGCAGATTTCTTCGAAGGTGCCGTCTGCCATGATCTTAGCGATGAAAGCATTGGTCTTTTCGAGAAGTTCGGGCTGGTTCTTGTCTACGCCGAATGCGTAATCTTCCTGGGTGAGTTCGACTTCAACGACCTTCACGCCGGTGGATGCGCCGCAGGATGCGAACACGAAGGTAAGCATCAGAGCAGCAAGTGCGAGGGAAATAATCTTTTTCATGACTTGTCTCCTGAATGTAATTTTTGTTTTCGGGGTTGGTACTGCATATTATAACACCTCCCGTGAAAAAAAACAACCCCTTAAATTAAAAAATATTCATCTTTTTTGCATTATTTTTCGCCTGATTTTGGCAAAAACTCCGTCCTTTCGCACAAGCAAACGCCCGTAATCATAAAATACTATAACAGAATCCCCTCATTCCGTCAAAATTGTATCATTTACATTTGTGTGAATGCATAGAATCCTGCCGCACCGGATATGATAGACACGGGATTCAATATTCACAGTCAAGGAGTATATATGGAAGAAACCAGAAACGGAACGGACAGCCGCGAAAATCCGGATACCATCCGGTCCACCGGCAGCGTGATCTCCTCATCGGGGGAGGAAACCATTCACTGCCTCACTGTCATCGGACAGATCGAAGGGCACTACGCCCTCGGCGACGGACAGAAAGCCACCAAATACGAGCACCTGATCCCCCTCCTTGTCTCCATTGAAGAAAGCCGGGAGATCGACGGGATGCTCATGGTTCTCAACACCATGGGAGGAGACGTGGAAGCCGGTCTGGCGCTGGCGGAGATGGTGGCCAGTATGTCGAAGCCCACAGTCTCCCTCGTCCTCGGCGGCGGTCACTCCATCGGGGTCCCCCTTGCCGTGTCGGCGAAAAAGTCCTTCATCGTTCCCTCCGCCACCATGACCATCCACCCCGTCCGGATCAGCGGAACCGTCATCGGCGCCCCCCAGTCCTTCTACTACTTCGAGCAGATGCAGAACCGCATCATCCGCTTCATCACCGAGCATTCCCGCGTGGAGGAAGACACCTTCCGCTCCCTCCTGATGCGCACCGACCAGATCGCCACGGACGTAGGATCCATCGTGGAAGGCACTGAGGCAAAGAAGATCGGGCTGATCGACGAAACCGGCGGTGTCAGCGATGCACTGGCGGCACTGCGGCAGATGATCCGGGAGAAAAAATGAATTCCGTCGTCCCCCGTTTTTCGTCCGTGCATTGACATCCCGGCGTTTTTGTAATATAATGAAGAAAAACACTGCGGAAGCGCCTGTATTCCGTTGAAATTGCACCAAGGAGAACACCATGGAACATATCACCGTCGATATGACGAGAATCACCGGCAGAATCAAGCCCATGCACGCGGTCAACAACGGCCCCTTTTACGGTGCCGTCAGTCCCCAGCATGCCGATCCCCGGTTCAGCAATTTCGATCACTGGGTAAACGCCGGCATCCCCTACGGACGCACCCATGACTCCAACCACTGCTACTACTACGGCGGCCCCCACATCATCGATATGGAAGCGGTGTTCCCGCGGTTTGATGCGGATCCGTATGATCCCGCATCCTACGACTTTGAGCTGACCGACCGATTCATTGCCTCCATCGAGAAGGCGGGCACCAAAGTTTTCTACCGTCTGGGCGAGGGCATCCAGCACTGGGTGAAAAAATACAATGTCTTCCCGCCGGAGGATTTCAAAAAATGGGCGGTCATCTGTGAGCATATCATCCGTCACTGCACCGAAGGCTGGGCGGACGGGCATCACTTCGACATCGAGTACTGGGAAATCTGGAACGAGCCGGATCTGAGAAACGACAATCCCTCCGCCTCACCCACATGGCAGGGCACGCCGGAACAGTATTACGAGCTGTACAACATCACGGCAAATCACCTGAAGTCCTGCTTCCCCCATCTGAAAATCGGAGGTCCCGCACTGGCTTACGACCTGAACTGGGCGGAAAACTTCCTCAAAACCCTTGACGCGCCGCTGGACTTCTTCTCCTGGCACTGTTATACCACCACTCCGGCAAGGGAAGCGGACAAAGCCCGCCAGATCCGCGCACTTCTTGACCGATACGGTCACACGAACTGCGAGAGCATCAACAACGAATGGAACTATGTCAGAGGCTGGGACGGCGAGGACTTCCTCTATTCCAGCATCGTTGAGAAAAATCTCAAGGGGTCGTCCTTCATCGCCGGAACCATGTGTGAAAATCAGTACGCGCCCGTGGATATGCTCATGTATTACGACGCAAGACCGGGTGAAATGACGGGGCTGTGGGAAACGGACAATCCGCACAATCTCCTCAAGGGCTACTGGCCTTTTAAGATGTTCAACACCCTGTACCGGCTTGGCGGCGCGGTGAATGTGACCTCCGGCTGCGGTAAGATTTACGCCTGTGCCGCAAAGAATGAAGAAAAAGCTGCCGTGCTCCTGACCCACTACACCGATGCGGATGAAGGGGAGCCGAAGGAAATTGCCCTCTCCCTCACCGGATGCCGGAATGTACGGGTCAAGGTGGAAACACTGGACGAAACCCGCGACATGGCTGTAACCCGAGAGGAAACCTTCACCGGAGAAAATCCCGTCCTCTGCCTGACCCTGCCCCTGTTCACCACCCTGCTGATCACGATCACCGAAAACAACTGACTTACATAGAGAGGTATCACCATGCTGAACGGAATTCCGAAGATCATCTCCCCCGAACTTCTGATGCACCTTGACAAGATGGGACACGGCGACGAAATCGTGTTCTCCGACTCCAACTTCCCCGGCGAATCCATTGCCCGTGCCTCCGGTGCGGTCATTCTCCGTGCCGACGGATCCTGCGTACCCGAGCTGCTCCGGGCCATCCTCCCCCTGTTCCCACTGGACTCCTACGACAACAACGTGTATCTGATGGACAAAACCGAATCCGACCGTGATCTGGACATCCCGATCTGGGAGGAATACAAATCCATCGCCGCACAGTACACCAATGCGGAACCGGTATTCCTGGAACGGTTTGAGTTCTACGAACGGGCGAAAAAGGCATACGCAGTCGTCGTCACCGGCGAGAGCGCAATCTATGCCAACGTAATCCTGAAAAAGGGCGTTGTGAAGGAATGAAGAACTATATATTTAAGGAAATCTGAATTATATGGCTGACAAGAAAGACGAAATCATCAATTTACAATTGGATATCATCCGCAAAATGACGGAAAACAACATCCGCCGGCTCAGCGACGACATCTGGGGACCGTCCCGGAAAACGCCCCGGAGTCAGAATCCCGCACCGAAGAATCAGACACCTCCGCCGAATCCCCCCTCCGTTCCCGTAACTCCCGTATCCGGCGCCCCGGCGAAGTCCGATGAGGATCTGATCAAGGCCTCCGACGGCGCGGACGTAATCGTGAATGAACCGGAAGAGGAAGCTCCTCCGAAAGAAGACATTGACGATCTGAGAAAGGAACTGGACTCCTACATAGGTCTGGACGAGGTCAAAAAAGAGGTAAAGAACCTCATCAACATGGCCGCCGTCTACAAGCTCCGTCAGGACAACAATCTTCCCAATCCCGATATGTCCCTGCATCTGGTGTTCTCCGGCAATCCCGGTACGGGCAAGACCATGATCGCGCGGTTCATGGCACGGGTCTACCACTCCCTGGGTCTTCTCTCCGTGGGCAAGCTGATCGAAGTGGACCGCAGCGGGCTGGTGGCAGGCTACATCGGTCAGACCGCCATCAAAACCTCCAAGGTACTGGAAAGCGCAAAGGGCAGCGTTCTGTTCATCGACGAAGCCTACACCCTCACTTCCAAGACCGAGAACGACTTCGGATTTGAAGCCGTGGACACCATCCTCAAGGCCATGGAAGACAACCGTGACGATCTGGTAGTCATCGTGGCGGGCTATATTGATTTAATGGAAGAGTTTATCGACTCCAACCCGGGTCTGAGATCCCGTTTCAACAAATACATCGACTTCGCCGACTACACGGCTGATGAGATGATGGGTATCTTCAAGCTCAACTGTTCCAAGAGTTTCTACGTCCTCGACTCCGATGCGGAAGCGGAAGTGAAGGAATACTTCACCGCAGTCAGTGAAGCGGCGGGCGAATTCGGCAATGCGAGAGGCGTTCGGAATACCTTTGAGAAAATCCTCACCGAGCAGGCAAACCGCATCGCGGAGCTTGACAATGTCACCCGGGATGACCTGATGAAGATCACAAAATCCGACGTGACAAAGGCCCTCTTTGAAGCGGAAAGTGAAGAACCGAAAGACGACGCCGACAGCGAATAAGAAATAAAGGAGAAACCATGGACAACAGCCAGCTTCTGGATACCGCACTCCGCGCCATGCAGTCAGCCTACGCGCCGTACTCGCACTTTCATGTGGGAGCGGCACTGCTGACGGAGTCCGGCGAGGTTTACACCGGATGCAATATCGAAAACGCCGCCTACTCCTGCACGGTCTGTGCGGAGCGAACCGCGTTTTTCTCAGCAGTCCGGGACGGGCACCGGAAATTCACGAAAATCGCCGTGGTGGGAGGCATGAACGGGGAGATTTCCTCCTTCACCTATCCGTGCGGTGTGTGCCGGCAGGTGATGCGCGAGTTCTGCGATGACGGTTTTGTTCTGCTGTTCACTGACGGAAAGAACGTGCGCGAGCTGACTCTTGCCGATCTTCTGCCTTATTCCTTCTCTCCGGCAAACCTTGACATGGAGGTATGAATCCGTGAGAATGTTTGATGTAATCGAAAAGAAAAAACGGGGACTCCCCCTCTCGGATGAGGAAATCGGCTTCTTCGTCCGGGGCTACACCGCCGGGGAGATTCCCGATTATCAGGCATCCGCCCTGTGCATGGCCATCTGCTTTCAGGGGATGACCGGGGAGGAATGCGCTTCCCTGACCCGTCACATGATGGAGTCCGGGGACAGGGTGGATCTTTCCGCCTTTCCGTATACAGCCGACAAGCACTCCACCGGGGGCGTGGGAGACAAAACCTCCCTCATCATCGCACCCGCGGCGGCCGTCCTCGGACTGAGCGTGGCAAAAATGTCCGGACGGGGTCTGGGTCACACCGGCGGCACCATCGACAAGCTGGAGTCCATCCCCGGATTCCGCACCACACTGACGCCGGAACAGTTCATGAAGCAGGTTCACGACATCGGCGCCGCCATCATCGGACAGAGCGGCAATCTGGCGCCCGCCGACAAAAAGCTGTACGCCCTCCGGGACGTGACCGCCACCGTGGACTCCGTTCCCCTCATCGCGTCCTCCATTATGTCGAAGAAGCTGGCGGCGGGTGCGCACACCATCGTCCTTGACGTAAAATACGGCAGCGGTGCATTCATGAAGACTCCCGAAGACGCGGTAACGCTGGCGGAAACCATGGTGGAAATCGGCAATGCCAACGGACGGAACACCGCCGCACTGATCACATCCATGGAAACACCCCTCGGCGAATACGTTGGCAACTCTGCAGAAGTCATGGAGGCATGGCACGTTCTCACCGGCAAAGTCCGGGGCGACCTGTATCAGGTTTCCGTCGCTCTCTGCGCCAATATGCTTTCTCTGGCAAAGGACATTCCCCTGCCCGACGCGGAAGAAATGGTGAAATACGCCATTGACTCCGGTGCGGCGCGGGATAAGATGCTGGACTGGGTATCCGCTCAGGGCGGGGATCCCGATTATCTGACCAGAGAGAAGTTCCATATCGGGCAGTACCGCCGTATCGTGACCGCCGATCGGGACGGATGGCTGTCCACCAACTCGGAAGGTATCGGCAAATCCGCCTGCCTGCTGGGTGCGGGACGGCTGACCAAGGACGACACACCCGATCTGACTGCCGGAATCCGTCTCTGCTCCAAACGCGGCGACAGGATCCGCCGGGGCGATGTTCTCGGCGAGCTGTTCACCTCCGATGAGAACCGCCTTGACAACGGCGAGCGGGAATTCAGATCCGCTATGGCAGTTATGGACGACAAGCCTGCGGATATGCCCCTGATCTACCGCACGGTACGGTAAACACGACCACAAAACGCCCCGCAAGGGCAGTACATACGAGGTATCATTATGAGAAAGTACATTCTTCCCCCCACCGGCGGTGCCTACAAAGCCAACCTGCACTGCCACTCCAACATCTCCGACGGACGCTGCTCCGTGGAGGAACTGAAGACCCGCTATATGCAGAAGGGTTATTCCATCATCGCCTACACCGACCACGACGTTCTGGTTGACCACCGGGATCTGTGCGACGAAAACTTCCTTGCCCTCAACGGATACGAAATGGAAGTCAACGGTCCGGCGGGCAAGACCTGCCATATGTGCCTTGTTGCCAAGGATCAGGACAACCTCACCCAGGTCTGCTACAACAAGGACAAGTACATCTGGGGCAATGCAAGAGCGTTCATCCCCGGTCTGAAGTTCTACCAGGATGACTACGAAAGACAGTATACCCACGAGGGCATCTGCGACATGATGAAGAAGGGCCGGGACGCCGGATTCTTCGTCACCTACAACCATCCCGCATGGTCCCTGGAAGACTATACCGACTACAGCGGCTACGAAGGCATGCACGCCATGGAAATCTGGAACACCGGCTGCGTTTATGTCGGTTTCGACGACTACAATCCCCAGATTTACGACGTTCTCCTCCGTCAGGGCAAGCGGATTTTCTGTACTGCCACCGACGACAACCACAACGGACACGGATTTGACTCCCCCCACTGCGACTCCTTCGGCGGCTGGATCGTGGTACGCTGCGAAAAGCTGGAATACAAGTGCGTGACCGATGCTCTGGAAGCCGGCTCCTTCTACGCCTCCATGGGTCCGGAAATCTACGATCTCTACGTGGAAGACGGCTATGTGTACGTAACCACCTCTCCGGCGCATACCATCAACTATATGACAGGCACACGCCACACCGCATACGAACGCGCTCATTACGGCGAAAGCGTAACAAAGGCAAAGTTCGCCATCAAGGAAAACGACCGCTACTTCCGCATTGACGTCATCGACGACTACGGCAGACACGCAGACACCAACGCGGTGTGGATCGATACTCTGTAAATAATCAGAATACGGCTGCAGAGAAATCCGCGGCCGTTTTTTGCATCTGTTTAATATTTCTTCCCTCTTGACATCCTACCGTTTATCGGGTAAAATGAAACCAGTGAAAACTGACGAAAAGTACGAAAGGAATTACCATTATGCAGTACAGAAAGTTCGGAAAACTGGGAATTGAAGTCTCCGCGTTCGGCGTGGGATGCATGCGCTTCCCCATGATCAAGCTGGAGGACGGCACGGATGCGGTTGACGAATCCGTTTCCACCCCCGTCATCCGCCATGCCATCGACAACGGTGTGAACTACATCGACACCGCTTACGTTTATTCCAACCAGAAGAATGAAACCGCTGTGGGCCACGCTCTCAGGGACGGCTACCGGGAAAAGGTATATCTGGCGACCAAGCTGCCCACATGGATGTGCAATACCCGCGAGGATATGGACAAGTACCTGGACGAACAGCTGGCCCGTCTGGAAACCGACTGCATCGACTTCTATCTGGTTCACGCACTGAACAAGGGTACCTGGGAAAAGATCCGTGATCTGGGCGTGCGCGAATTCCTTGACAAGGCGAAGGCATCCGGCAAGATCAGGTACGCCTCCTTCTCCTTCCACGACAATTACGATACCTTTATCGACATCATCGACAGCTACGACTGGGATATGGCGCAGATCCAGTTCAACTACATGGACGTGGACAATCAGGCTACCCTCAAGGGTCTGCAGTACGCGGGCAAAAAGGGCATTCCGGTTGTCATCATGGAAGGACTTCTGGGCGGCAAGCTGGCAAAGGCTCCCGCAAATGTACAGGAACTGTACGATGCGTTCCCGGAAAAGCGTTCTCCCGTGGAATGGGCGTTCCGCTACATCTGCAATCAGCCTGAAGTGGGCACCGTTCTCTCCGGTGTGGTTGACATGGCACAGTGCGACGACAACCTTGCCATTTTCGACCGCTGCGAATCCGGCATCATGACTGCCGAAGAGGAAGAACTGATCGTGAAGGTCAGAGAAGCTTACAAGAGCCGCACCAAGGTGGGATGCACCGGATGCCGCTACTGTGTTCCCTGCCCCAACGAAGTGGATATCCCAAAGGTATTCCGCATCTGGAACGACCTGTTCCTGTACGACAGCAAGCTCAAGGGCAACGGCGGCTACAAGCGCATGATCGCCGAAGGACACGATGCGTCCAAATGTCTGGAATGCGGTGCCTGCGAAGGTGCGTGCCCCCAGCATATCGGCATCATGGATATGCTCAAGCAGGCTGACTCGGAGATGAGAGAATAAAACAGAACTGAAATCCGGTCTGCACGGCGGGGTCTTTCCTGCTGCGCTCACCGGATTTTTCATACGGATCCAATTTTCAACACCACTCAGAAAAGGAGAATCACCATGGCAAAGAAAATCGTCTTCATCGGATCGGGAAGCCTCGTCTTCACCCGGAATCTGGTCCGCGACCTCCTGACCTTCGATGCCTTCCGTGACGCGGAAATCGCACTGGTTGACATCAACGAAACCAACCTCGCCCTCTCGAAAAAGGCCGTGGACGGCATCGTGACCCGGGGCAATTATCCCGCAAAGGTTACTGCCACCACTGACCGCCGCGAAGTTCTGAAGGACGCCGACGGCGTTGTCACCACCATCGCTGTGGGCACCAACCGCGACTTCTACAACGATGTGGCAATTCCCTCTTCCTACGGTCTGTCCATCAACGTGGGCGACACCCGCGGTCCTTCCGCTATCTTCCGCTTCCTCCGCACCCTGCCCCAGATGCTGGACATCCTTTCCGACATGGAAGAGCTGTGTCCGGGAGCAATCTGGCTCAACTACACCAATCCTATGGCGATGCTGTGCCGGGCGCTTCAGGGATCCACCGACAAGATCACCATCAGCGGTCTGTGCCACTCCGTACAGGGCACCGCATCCATGCTCTGCCGCTTCATCGGTGCGCCGGAAAAGGAAGTCACCTACACCTGCGCCGGCATCAACCATCAGGCACACTACATCAAGTTTGAATGGAACGGTCAGGATGCCATCCCGCTGATCCGCAAGGCGATTCTGGAACGTCCCGAAGTCTACAACGAGGAGCAGGTGCGAAACGAAATGTTCCTCCATCTGGGCTACTACGTCACCG
>JAFQWY010000133.1 GCA_017407225.1 Clostridia bacterium
GAACTGAAGCTGATCGACCCGAAGATTAACCTTCGTGTGGACAAGGAAACACCTTTATCCGTGTATGAAAAGGGAACAGAGCTGACGAAAGTAGGACTTGGATTCCCTCAGTATTCCAACGATGATGTAGTGATTCCGGCGCTTGTGAATCTGGGTTATGATCCCGATGACGCCGCAGGTTATACCGTTGCCGCCTGCTGGGAATTCATCATTCCGAAGGTTGGTATGGAAATTGCCAACATCGGTGCGCTGTCGTACCCGCTGTGCGTAGACAGGGCTCGGCGGACACTGGATGATAGTGCTTCGATGCAGGATGTCAAAAACGCAGTGTCCCGGGAAATCTGTCAGGAATGCGATGCGATCACATCAAAAGTTCATGACGTGTGGTTTGTGCCCTCGCCCTTTATGAATCTGCTGTATGACGGCAAAAATATCGCTGACGGAGCAAAATACAATAACTTCGGTATCCACGGTACCGGGATCTCCTGCGGTGCGGATTCTCTGGCGGCACTGGAGAAAGTTGTATTCACTGAAAAACGGTGGACACTGACGGAAGTGGTTGCCGCTATGGATAAGAACTTTGCAGGTGAGGACGAAATGTGTGCCGCACTTCGCTATGAATCGCCCAAATGCGGTATAGATGATAAAGCCGATCAGTATCTTGTATATCTGACCGAAGCCTTTTCCTGCGCTCTTGACGGTAAGAAGAATGACCGCGGCGGAATCTGGCGTGCGGGAACCGGGTCTGCTATGTTCTATCTGTGGCATGCTGCTGCTCTGCCTGCATCTGCCGACGGACGGAGAAAGGATGAACCCTTTGCCGCTAACTATTCCGCAAGTATTTTCGCAAAAATCAGCGATCCTGTGGCGGTGGTGAAATCCTTCACAAAACCGGATTTAGCAAAGGTATGCAACGGCGGTCCGCTGACGCTGGAATTCCACGACAAAATGTTTGAAGGAGAAGATGCTGTGACCAAAATTGCTTCTCTGGTGCGGTATTTCATCCTGTCCGGCGGTCATCAGCTTCAGCTCAACTCCGTAAACCGTGAACGTCTGCTGGACGCACAAAAACATCCTGAAAACTATCGTCAGCTGATCGTGCGAATCTGGGGTTGGAGTGCCTACTTCTGTGAGCTTGACAAAGAATTCCAGGATCATGTGATCCGCAGACAGGAGTATGTGCTGTGACGGGTACTGTGTTCGATATCAAGGGATTTGCACTCCATGACGGTCCCGGGATTCGGACGACGGTATTTCTCAAAGGCTGCCCGCTTCGGTGTCTGTGGTGCCACAATCCGGAAGGTCTGTCACCTGAGCCTCAGCTCTGCGTGAAAAAAGCTGCCTGTACCGGATGCGGTCTGTGCATGAAAGGATGCACACACCCGGACTGTCAGCCTTTTGGAAGATGTCTGCATATTTGTCCCAACGGATGCGTCAGTGCGGCAGGAGAAAGATACACCCCGGAAGCATTGGCGGAAAGACTGTGCAGCGACAAAGATGTATTCGCCATGTCAGGCGGCGGAGTCACTTTTTCCGGCGGCGAACCGTTGATGCAGGCAGACTTCGTATGTGCAGTATCGGATATACTTCGTGAAAAAGGCATCCATCTTGCTATGGAAACCTGCGGATATGCCGGAGAAACCGTATTTCGGCAAGTGCTTGATCGGATGGACTTTGTGATGATGGATATTAAGCTGGAAGATCCAATTCTGCATAAACGGTACACCGGCGTGGACAACAGCCTGA
>JAFQWY010000019.1 GCA_017407225.1 Clostridia bacterium
ATGCCCGTGTGGGATCACGCGCCGAACGGCATCGCGCTGGTTCTGGAAGCCACCGTGGACCGGGACCGCCATCCCTTCGTCATCCAGCAGACCAATTCAAGGGATCTGATCCACTGGACGGAAAACCGCACCATCTACGTTCCGAAAAAGGAAGGCAGAAAAGCGGGCGCTCCCTACCTTGCCATCCTCCCCGATGGGCGCGGCGTGGTAGCCTTCCAGACCGACGAGGACAGCACGCTGGCAGGAGATGCCTACTCCGTCATGAAGATCATGGAGTCGAAAGTTCCGTGGCATGACAATCTGTCCTGCGGGGATTTCACCGAACCCATAACTCCCTTCGCCATCCCCGACGGACACAAGGGACTGTGGAACGGACTGTTGATCCACAACGGTTATCTTTACGCCTGCACCAGTTCCAGTTATCCCACCTCCCGGATTCTTCTGAGACGGGCGGCCATTCAATAAGTTATCAAAAATATTCAATATATAAAGGAGAACTACACCAATGGAAAACTACAAGAAGGAATTTATCGAATTCATGGTGCGATCCAATGTGCTTCGCTTCGGTGAATTCAAGACCAAGAGCGGCAGACTGTCCCCCTACTTCATCAACACCGGCAACTACAGAACCGGCGCGCAGCTCTCCAAGCTGGGTGAATACTACGCAGCCTGCATCATGGATGCTACAAAGGGTGACTTCGATGTGATGTTCGGTCCCGCATACAAGGGTATCCCGCTGGCTGTTACCGCTGCCGCTTCCCTTTACGCAAAGTACGGCGTTGACAGACCCTACTGCTTCGACCGCAAGGAAGTAAAGGACCACGGCGAAGGCGGCGTATTTGTAGGCGCACCTCTCGCTGACGGCAACCGCGTTCTCATCGTGGAAGACGTTATCACCGCAGGCACCGCAGTCCGTGAAACCCTTCCCAAGCTGATGGGTGCGGCAAAGGTTGAAGTCAAGGATATGATCATTTCCGTAAACCGCATGGAAATCGGCGCATCCGGCAAGACCGCAATCGACGACATCAAGGAAGAATTCGGCATCACCGTTCACTCCATCGTTACCGTACGCGACATCATCGAACATATGCACAACCGTGAAATCGACGGTCAGGTGCTTCTCACCGATGAAATCCGCGACAAGATGGAAGCGTACATGGCACAGTACTGCAAGTAATCAGGCATAACAGAACAGGCGTATTCCCGGGTATAATCCGCAGGAGTACGCCTGTTTTTTCGTTATCTGTGAACCGTTTTCTGTTCGGGGAGAGATTCCGCCCAGCTGACTGCCGCGATGTACCGTGGATCGTTTCTTACGGAATCGAACCATGCCCACCGGGGATTTGTGAGGAATTCATAAAGCCGCGATGGTGTGAAATTGAAGAGCCGGGTGCGTTCATACAGTTTGTATATCCGATGCCCGTTCTCATCCGCAGTAGGAGCAAAGCAGAAATCCCAGTTTTTCGATACCTGCATCCCGCCGAACAGTTCTCCCCTGTCCAGTACCAGTACAGCATCGGGCGGAGAATCCTCGTACCACTGTCTGAAATACTCCATGGCTTCCTCAAAGACCGTCCAGCCTTCGTCTTTTTTCCCGGAACCGAACAGGCAGGCCGACAGCACCAGCTTTTTGTGGGCATAATGGAGAGCCCAGCCCGGCGGAAGTCTTCCGTCAATCCGCAGTCCGTCCATCAGTGCCAGCATTCTCCGGTGATGGGCGGCTTTTTTCACCGGCCCCGCCTGATCCGGGCAGGTGCTGTCAAACAGGACGGAAAGGCGTTCAATCATCTGAAGCTGTTCCTGTCGCTGCAGATTTTCGGTGTCTTCACGCCGCATATAACGGGATATCAGATTCTCCCGTTTTGTCTGACCGGAATCCGCCAGTCTGAGCCAGTGTTCCAACTCGCCGGTTTCACATAGCACCGTCATATAGTGAACCGCAATACTGCGGTATCGATGATTCTCCAGCATTTTTCCGCAGACTTCATTCATCAGCGGCATGTATCGTCCGTTTGCTGCCGGATCTTCCAGAACCAGATCCGTGATGCTGTCAGCAATCCGGTACATATAGTAGAAGTCTGCCGGGTATTTTCTCCGGTACTCCATGGCAAGATTCAGTTTATCCGGGGCATTGTCAAGTTCCCGGTTTATTTTCTCGAACTGCAGATAATCTTCTTCTTTGCTGATTTCATCGTTTCCCATCAGCTCATCAATGGTTATTCCGAACAGATTCGCCAGTCCGGGCAGCAGAGTGATATCGGGATATCCACCCCTCTCCCAGTTGGAAACAGCCTGCGGAGTCACGTCCAGAGCTGCGGCAAGTTCTTCCTGGGTCATGTCCTTTTCCTTGCGGCAGCGGTAAATTCTCTCGGAAATCTTCAGTTTCATCTGTGCCTCCCGTTTTTTGGATTCAGACCATGCGCATGTCCTGACTGTATTATACCTGACAATCCGGTGTCCGTCAATAACTGCGGATTTCACAGGGCATCAAGTCCGGCTTGAGTTATTCAACGCCACTTTTCCCGAGGCAGAGCCAATCACTCGTCATCCCCGATCAGCCCCATATCCCTCTGTTTCCGGATCATGTCACGCACATATTTGGCATCCGTATTCCGGTATTCCCATACTTTTTCTTTGCAGACATAGTGCTTGTTGGGCTTTTCGTCATCCATAATCTTTCCGTCGGCAAGCCTGAGGCTGTGCATATCAATCACACAGCCCGGCCTGATGTATTTCTGCACAGTATAGGGAAAATCTTCCTCATTGGATACGAAGTGCACACTGACCTCCCAGGTCTGTACCATGTTGTCCCCTTCCAGCCGTCCGTATTTCTGCAGCGTACACTGCTTTACGGTCCCGTGATCCAGCAGTGCATAGTTCTCAAGCTGGGAGAGTCTGAATCCGGCATTGTATTCATTCACGATTTTCAGAGGTTTGTATTCGAGGGTATAGCCGAACAGCTCATCCATGGTAATATGAAATACCTGTGCGATCCGGGGCAGCATTGCGATATCCGGGCAGCTTTCCCCCGTTTCCCATTTACTGACAGCGGCTTTCGTCACGCCGAGGACATTGGCAAGCTCCTCCTGGGTATACTCGCGTTCCCTGCGTTTGACTTTGATGATTTCATTGATTTTCAGAGTATCCATCATGTTCCTCCTGAAATTATTTGTTCCGGAACCGATTCCAGTATAGCATACCCCGACTCAAAAGTAAAGCGAGAGTTGTTCCGTTCGGTTGAGCGGCGGTTGACCTTTATCCGTAAACAAACAACAAAAGCGGACCCGAAGATCCGCTCTTATCAATCACTTATTTTCTCATGAGATCCTCAATCTCGTCAATGGTTCTCGGAACCTTTACGCAGAGGTTTTCACAGCCGGTTTCAGTGACTAGGCAGTTGTCCTCCAGACGGAAGCCGATACCCCATTCTTCGCAGTAGATGCCGATATCCACGCAGAATACCATGCCGGGTGCAACCAGTTTCGGGCGGGTGACGATGTCGTGGGTGTCAAATCCGACGTGATGGGAACCGCCGTGCCACATGAGCTTGCCGACCTCAGCCACGGAGGGAATCAGTCCCAGATCCGCCAGCATGGCGCCGCAGAACCGGTGGGATTCCCGGTCAACCTCTTCCATGGGATAACCGGGCTTGATGAGATCAAACATATGGGCGCTGGTCTTGTATGCACATTCGTACAGGATCTTCTTACGTTCGTCGAATTTTCCGTTCAGGGGGAAGCCGCGTGAGATATCGCATCCCACGTAGTCATAGCAGGCGCCCACGTCGCAGAGAACCATGTCCCCTTCCTTCGCGGTGCCGGAGTAGCTGTAGTAGTGGATGCAGAAATTGTTGTCGCCGGCGGAAATAATGGACGGGAACGCAGGCTCCAGACAGCCGTTCTTCACCAGTGCGGCATCGTACAGCTGCTTGATTTCGTATTCCTTCATGCCGGGCTTCACACCGGTCATCATGGCACGGATTCCGTCTCCGGTGATGCGGATGGCTTCTCTCATGGCGGCGATTTCGCAGTCAGCCTTCACGGTGCGGAGATCCGCCAGTGCGGGACGGCTGTTCACCACATTCAGCCAGGGGAAATTTTCGCGGATCACACCGGCAAAGCGGTGGGCTTCGGTGTAGTCGCGTTCATCGCGGGTTTCATCCATATCCAGATACAGCACCTTCGCATCCTTCACGGTATTCAAGAACCAGGGTTCGTAGTCTGCGGTGTATCCGATCTTGCTCACACCGGAGATGGCTGCGGCTTCGTCTGCTTTGGTGCGGCGGCCCGTCCAGCGTTCCTTCATCATGTCAGCGGGCAGGATGAACAGCTTTTCCTCCACGGTGCCGCCGATCTTGGAGATGCCGAGAATCAGTCCTTCGTCCCGGGAAATGCCGGTCAGATAGACAAAATTGCGGTCAGCGCAGAAGGGGTAGTTTTCGTCCGCGCGTTTTCTGGGTGCAAAGCCGGAGAAAAACAGAGCGGCGGAGCCGTCCTCCATTCTCTCAGCAAATTTTCTTCGGTTGTTCTGATAAAATGCAGCGTTCATGAGTCACCTTTCGTTTCTGTTGATTTTTCTTCATTATATCACATCGGTTCCGGATTGTACAGAAGATTTCCGTATTTTCGCCTGTTTTCAGTGAAATTTCTTACGCAATCCTCTTGCATCGGCGGAAAATGTGTGCTATAATGATATTCAGAAAATTAGCGCAACCAGCGCATCAGACGCCTTGAAGAAGAGTGTTCCGCGTGAGTCCCCCACAGAGAGTGCCGCACCATGGGCTGCAAGTCGGCATGAGGAATCCGGGAGCTTGTTCGCTTCTTCGATCCACATCAGTGCGATCAGGCGTGCAGGGTGAATCGCCTCCGGCAGGTAGTCCTGTACGGTTCCGGTCCGTTATGCCGGTCAAGTGCCGTGTTTTTTTGCACGGAATCCGGGTGGTACCGCGGCGTCATGTCGTCCCTTTTGACTTTCTGTCAACGGGATTTTTTTATTTTCTGTATATTTTCCCAAGAAAGGAATCATAAAATGAGAGAAACCCTCGAAAAAATCAAGGCGGAGGCACTGGAAGCACTTTCCGCTCCCGATGCCAACATTGAAGAGCTCCGCATCAAATATCTGGGCAAAAAGGGCGAGCTGACCGCAGTTCTCCGCGGTATGGGCAAACTGTCCGCTGAAGAACGCCCCGTGATCGGTCAGCTGGCAAACGAAGTCCGCGCCGAAATCGAAGCGAAGATCGAAGCATTCCAGTCCGCCGCAAAGGAACGTGAACTGGATGCAAAGCTGGCTGCGGAAAAGCTGGACGTTACCATTCCCGGCGAAAAGATCCGTGCAGGTCATTTCCATCCCCTCTCCCTGGTTCAGCGTCAGCTGGAAGACATTTTCCTGGGCATGGGCTACTCCATCGTGGAAGGTCCCGAAGTTGAACTGGACTACTACAACTTCCAGGCTCTGAATATTCCAAAGGATCACCCCGCACGCGATACCCAGGATACCTTCTACATCACCGAAAACATCCTGCTCCGCTCCCAGACTTCTCCCGTTCAGGCGAGAGTCATGGAAAAGACCCAGCCCCCGATCAAGATCATCTCCCCCGGCCGCGTTTACCGTTCCGACGCCGTTGACGCAACCCACTCTCCCCTGTTCCATCAGCTGGAAGGTCTGGTAATCGACAAGAACATCACCATGGGCGACCTGAAGGGTACTCTGGAAATGTTTGCAAAGCGTATGTTCGGCGAGCAGACCGAAATCCGTTTCCGTCCTCACCACTTCCCCTTCACCGAACCCTCCGCGGAAGTTGACGTTTCCTGCTTTGTATGCGGCGGTAAGGGATGCCGTCTCTGCAAGGGCGAAGGCTGGATCGAAGTTCTGGGTGCCGGCATGGTTCACCCCAACGTACTCCGCAACTGCGGCATCAATCCCGAAGTTTACTCCGGTTTCGCATTCGGTCTGGGTATTGAGAGAATCGCAATGCTCAAGTACCACATCGACGATATGCGTCTCCTCTACGAAAACGACGTAAGATTCCTCGGTCAGTTCTGATCGTCACCCCATAAAATTTCTATCTGAATGTGAGGTCAACTATGTTTGTTATCGGTATCGCAGGCGGAACCTGCAGCGGAAAAAGCACACTCTCCGGCAAACTGGCTGAGTATTTCGGCGAACGCTGCCGGGTGATTCACATGGACGCATATTTCCGTCGTCCTTCCATCACCACAATCGCTCCCATCACGGGAATCGAATACGTGGAGCACAACCACCCCGATGCGCTGTACCTTGACCGACTTTATGAGGATTTCCATGACGCCATCGAAAACGGAAGCGAAGACATTCTCATCATCGAGGGTCTGTTCGCTCTCCATCTGCCCGAAATCCGGGAAAAGCTGGATCTGAAAATTTTCGTGGATCTGGCGAGCGACGAGAGACTGGTACGCAGAATCCGCCGCTTCACCGCAAACGGTCAGACCTTTGACGAAGTCACCTCCCGCTACATCGACACGGTACGCTTCCGCCACGACGAGTTTGTGGAACCCTCCCGCTGGCACGCCGACATGGTGGTAAACGGAATCGCCGGTCAGACCAGTGTGGATATCATTGCCTCTTACGTTGACTCGAAAACAGGCAGATAATTTACGATAAATAGAATTCAAGAAAGGTATCATTGATATGCAGCTTTCCATGAAATGGCTGGCGGATTATACTGACGTCAGCGATATTACCATAAAAGAGTATTGCGACAGAATGACCATGACCGGCTCCAAGGTAGAAGGTTATGAAGTTCTGGGTGCTGACATTACCGGCGTTGTATGCGGCAAGATTCTGGAAATCACCCGTCATCCCAACGCTGAAAGACTGGTTGTGTGCAAGGTTGACGTGGGTGCTGAAGCTCCCATTCAGGTCATCACCGCCGCTACCAACGTATTCGAAGGCGCGGTTGTTCCCGTTGCCACCGACGGCGCACACCTTCCCGGCGATGTAAAGATCAAGAAGGGCAAGCTCCGCGGCGAAGTTTCCGAAGGTATGTTCTGCTCCATCGCCGAGCTGGGTCTGACTCTCCATGATATGCCCGGCGCCATCGAAGACGGTATTCTCATCCTCAACCACGTTGGTCTGGACGATATTCCCCTCGGTTCCGACATGGTAAAGGCTCTGGGGCTGGACGACACCGTTGTGGAATTTGAAATCACCTCCAACCGTCCCGACTGCCTCTCCGTGATCGGTCTGGCCCGCGAATCCGCGGTTTCCTTCGACAAGGCTCTGACCCTGAAGACTCCCGTGGTTCCCGCATCCGCAGACGACGGCGACGATATCTCCAACTACCTGTCCGTTGCCATCAAGAACACCGAAAAGTGCTACCGCTACTCCGCAAGAGTGGTTAAGAACGTAAAGATCGCTCCCTCTCCCCTGTGGCTGAGAATGCGTCTGAGAGCATCCGGCGTCCGTCCCATCAACAACATCGTTGACATCACCAACTATGTCATGCTGGAATACGGTCAGCCCATGCACGCGTTCGACTACAAGTGCCTGGACGGCTCCGAAATCAACGTACGCAGCGCAGAAGACGGTGAAAAGTTCATCTCCCTGGACTCCATCCCCCACGATCTGGACTCCTCCATGCTGGTGATCGCTGACCACAACAAGGCAGTTGCTCTGGCAGGCGTTATGGGCGGCGAAAACTCCGAAATCACCGACGACACCGTTACCGTTGTCTTCGAATCCGCTACCTTCCATCCCGGCAACGTCCGCGTAACCGCAAAGAAACTGGGCATGAGAACCGAATCCTCCGCACGTTTCGAAAAGGGTCTGGACTGCGAAAACACCATGCCCGCACTGGACAGAGCCTGCGAACTGGTTGCTCTCCTTGGCGCCGGTGATATCGTAAACGGCACCATCGACGTATATCCCGTAAAGAAGGAACTGGCTGTTCTGCCCCTGGATTCCGATATCATCAACAAGTTCCTCGGCGTAAATCTGTCCCAGGAAACCATGGCTGACATCATGAAGAAGCTGGAATTCACCGTTTCCGACGATCTCACCACCATGACCGTTCCCTCCTTCCGCGACGATGTCCGCTGCATGAACGACGTTGCAGAAGAAATCCTCCGTATCTACGGCTACGACAAGATCACCGCTACCCTGTCCGATTCTGCTACTCCCACTCTGGGCGCGAGAACCGACCGTCAGAACTTCGATACCCGTCTCCACGACACCCTCATCGGCATGGGCGTGGAAGAAATCGAAACATTCTCCTTCATCAGCCCCTCCTACTACAACAAAATCCGCCTTGCAGCTGACGACAGCCGCAGAAACAGCGTGGTAATCTCCAATCCTCTGGGCGAAGATACCTCCGTTATGCGTACCACCGCTCTGCCCTCCATGCTCAAGGTTCTCGCAGACAACAACAGCGTGAAGAACAAGGGCTTCAAGCTCTTTGAAATGGCAAAGGTTTACCTGCCCACCGCTGCCGATCAGCTTCCCGATGAACCCGCACGTCTGACCCTGGGCTTCTACACCGATGCTGAGAACGGCTTCTACGAAATGAAGGGTTACATTGAAGCGATTCTCGATCTGGCAGGTGTGAACGGCGCATCTTTCAAGTCCTGCACCACCGAACCCACTTTCCATCCCGGCCGCTGCGCAGAAATCTACGTCGGCGACACCAGGCTGGGCGTATTCGGCGAAGCACATCCCGCAGTTGCCGAAACCTACGACATCGCATCCAAGGTATATCTGGCCGAACTGAATACCGACGATATCTACGCAAACCGCCGTGCGGAAATCTCCTATGTTTCCATTCCCAAGCATCCCGCAATTGAAAGAGACTTCTCCTTCGTATGCGGTGAAGAAGTGGAAGCTGGTGCCGTTGCGGAAGTCATCAAGGCAGCAAGCAAGAAGGTATCCAGCGTTGAGCTGTTCGATATCTACCGCGGTCCCCAGATCGGAGACGGCAAGAAGAGTATGTCCTATGCCGTCATGCTCCGTGCCGCTGACCGTACCCTCACCGATGC
>JAFQWY010000134.1 GCA_017407225.1 Clostridia bacterium
AGCGGAAGGTCGTGGGATGCAGTTGGAGTTTCAACTGCAAGTACGCCGGGCCTGCCAGCGGAGGCATCTCCGTCCGAGTCTGCCAACGGGGGCATCCCCGCATCAGCGAAGCGGAAGGTCGTGGGATGCAGTTGGAGTTTCAACTGCAAGTACGCCGGGCCTGCCAGCGGAGGCATCTCCGTCCGAGTCTGCCAACGGGGGCATCCCCGCATCAGCGAAGCGGAAGGTCGTGGGATACAGTTATATCAAAAACCGCAAGTACGCCGAGTATGCCAGCGGGGGCTGCCCCGTATTATTTCTTGAGGCTACCGTGTGCCATGCCGAGCATGTCTTCCAGAGCGTTGGTGCAGGCTACGGTGTTGGTTTCCGCAGCAGTGCGGTCAGCACCGTTTGCGAGAATATAGAACTTGATCTTGGGTTCGGTACCGGAGGGACGTGCAACAACAACATTGCCGTTTTCGGTTGCCCAGTACATGACGTTGGACTTGGGAAGACCGGTGCCGGTAACCTCGCCGGTGATCATGTTCTTGGAGGTTTCAGCCAGATAGTCGCGGATGTTCACCACAGGGCTGCCGGCCAGTTCAGCGGGATTTGCACCGCGGAGCTTGTTCATCAGAGCGGCGATCTGTTCCTTGCCGTCCAGACCTTCCATGTAGATCTCAGCGGAGTTTTCCATGTAGTAACCGTACTTTTCGTACAGGGAGTTGATGGCATCAATGAGGGTCATGCCCTTGAGGTTGTAGTATGCCGCCATTTCGCAGATCAGCATGGAGGCAACCACACCGTCCTTGTCGCGGGAATAATCACCCTTCATGTAGCCGTAGGATTCTTCGTAGCCCAGCATGTAGGTGCCTTCACCCCGTTCTTCATGCTCACCGATGACTTCCGCGATGAACTTGAAGCCGGTCAGAACATTGTACAGCTCAACATTGTGAACCGCACAGATCTTGGTGGCCATTTCGCTGGTTACGATGGTTTTGATAGCATAGGCGTCTTCAGGCATCTTGCCCTGTTCTTCCAGCGCACAGAAGATGTAGTCGAGAAGAAGGGAACCCATCTGGTTGCCGGTGATGCAGTGGAATTCACCGCTGCGGTCACGGGCCATAACGCCGACACGGTCGCAGTCGGGGTCGGTAGCGATGATCAGATCGGACTTTACGGTTGACGCAACCTTGATGCCTTCCTCAAATGCTGCGGGGTATTCCGGATTGGGCTTTGCCAGACCGGGGAAGTTGCCGTCGGGAGTCATCTGGCAGTCAACAGTGGAGAGATGCTTCACACCGATTCTGCGGAGAACTTCGGGAACGATCCGGTAACCGGCACCGCAGAGAGGAGTGTAGATTACTTCCAGATTGTCTGCATCACGGCCGATTACATCGGGATAAACCTGTTCGCCGATGCACTTTTCCATGAAATATTCATCGAAATCACGGCCTACCATGGTGATCAGATCTTCGTTGACCTGATCTCTGGTGGGAACACCGTCGAAAATGTCGGTGGAATAAATGAAGGAGGAAACATAGTCCGCGGTTTCGGCAGTGGGCTGTGCGCCGTCTTCCCAGTACAGCTTGTAGCCGTTGTAGGCAGCGGGATTGTGGGAGGCAGTGATGTTGATGCCGGCGATGCACTTGTAGTAGCGTACGCCTGCGGACAGCATGGGAGTGGGACGAAGTTCGTCAAAGAGATATACCTTGATGCCGTGAGCGGTGAGAACTTCTGCACAGCGGCGGGCATACAGCGCGGAGTTGTTGCGGCTGTCGTAACCGATGATAACGCCGCGTGCTTTTGCTTCGTCGCCGAGGGTTTCAATCACCCGCGCAACACCTTCGGTGGACTGTGCAACGGTGTAGATGTTCATCATACCGCAGCCGGCACCCATCTTGGAGCGCAGACCGCCGGTACCGAAGGTCATGTAGGAGCCGAACCGGAATTCGATCTCGTCATCATTGCCTTCCAGAGCGCGGAGTTCAGCCTTGGTTTCCTCGTCAACCTTGTCGGAAGCGAGCCACTGGTGATATCTTGTCATGAATTCTTCCATGATATGATTCCTTTCGTGTGTCGGTTATATGTTGGAGTGATTTTGAACAGATTTTTGAGAGGAAAGCAGATGATAAAGACCAACAACTTCATAACTTATGTGAGAGCTTTCCAGAAAGAGATACAATGCGTTGGGATCCGCGCGGGAAATATCAAGGGTCAGCTGGATACCCCAGCGGTCATCCGCGTATTCCAGCGGGTAGGAATTGATCGTCACGGCGGAGGTTCCGAGACTTTCACAGGCAGTGAGGAAGGCGCCGAATGTGATGTTTTCTGTCAGAACCACGGAAAGATCGGCGTACTGCCGGCCGGATGCACCGTTCAGACCGCGTCGGAGCAGTGCAAAACGCATCACGGAGTCATCCCCCATGTCCACATCCGTTTCCGACACGATTTTCAGTTCGTATTTTGAAATCAGCTTGCGGAAGGATGGGAGGGATCCGTCGCGTGAGGAAGAAACGGGAAGCATGGCGTGGGAACACCTGCCGTAATATACTTCCTCGCATACTTCACGGAATCCGGGAAAATAGGCAGCGGTCACCTGGCTACGGGGATTGAGCCGCATATGGTCGTCGGCAAATACCCGGTATGCCCGATCGGAGAAAGTGTTCTGCAGATATGCAATTTTGGGAGGATCACCGGATACCTCATTGTCACTGTCGCGGAATGCGTCATCCATGCGGTTTTTGTAAACTGCGGAGACAGCCATACAGAAGACAGCCAGATCGGACAAAAAGCCGCTGCTGACAGTATTGCCGCAGATCTCCTCATATATACTGCCGATTTCTTCGGGAGCCGGTAAATCCGTGTCGGAAAACAATGCCGCTTCCCTTAGAAGACCGCGGGTCAGCTTCGCAAGCCGTTCCCGGTAGTCGAGCAGCAATGAGAAATTATCGGCAAAAACGCTCATCAGAGCTTACCGAGAATGTCGTAGCTGTCGTTCAGGAACGCAACCAGCTCATCTGCGGTCAGCTGACGCTGGGACAGGGAGGAGAGCATATAGATCTGCTTGGCAATGACATTGGCACGTTCGCTGTCACCGGAATCCAGCAGGGAGGTGAGTTTTTCCACAAGGGGAGATGCGGTGTTGAGAACGAGAGTCTGTTCCATGGGCAGATCACCGCCGTACTTGTACAGCTTCATCATGTCGTTCATGCGGCGGGATTCTTCGCTGATGTTGAGAAGCGCGGGAGTGGTGGTATCCTTGAGACGGTCGAATTCCACCTTGGTCATCCCGCCTGCGATGGTCTTGAACAGGTCGGCCACTGCAGGCAGCTCGGTCTTGTCGCCGTCAGCTTTGAGAACGTCAGCGATTTCCGCGTCGATGCGGCAGAACTTCACACCTTCCTTATTCTGTTCGATCACGTTGATGAACTGGGTATCGATCACACGGTCGAGAAGGATCACGTCGATGCCTTCGTCACGGAACATCTTCACATACTTGGACTGGGAAGTAATATCGGTGGCGTAGTAAACCTTGTTTTCGTGTTTTTCCTTGGCTGCTTCCAGATATTCGTCCAGAGTCCTGAAGCCGCCGTCGGTCAGTTCAAAGAGAATGGAGGAAGAAACGCGGTCGTAGAACTTCTTGTCGCGCATACAGCCGTATTCCACGAAGGTTTTCAGATCGCGCCAGATGGATTCGTAGTTTTCGCGGTCGGTGTTGAACATGGAAGTCAGCTTGTCGCCAACCTTCTTCACGATGTGACCCGAAATCTTGGTCACATAACCGCTGTTCTGGAGATAACTTCTGGATACATTGAGGGGAAGCTCGGGGCAGTCCAGCACGCCCTTGAGCATCAGCAGGTATTCGGGAATGACTTCCTTGATGTTATCGGCAACGAATACCTGATTGTAGTACAGTTTTACCTGACCTTCCAGGCTTTCAAATTCGTTGGAGATTCTGGGGAAGTACAGGATACCCTTGAAATTCAGAGGATAGTCCGCCTTGATATGGATGTGGAACAGGGGTTCTTTCCAGTCATGGAATACCTTCTGGTAGAAGTTTTTGTAGTCCTCGTCGGTGCAGTCAGAAGGGTTCTTCAGCCACAGCGGTTCGGTGTCGTTGATGGGCTTGCACTTGCCGCATTCGCATTCGTGACCTTCGTGTTCGCATTCACAGTCGCATTCGCCGTGATCGTGATCGTGGTCGTGACCGCACTTGCATTCGTGTTCTTCACCGTTGTCGAAGTAGATTTCTTCGGGCATGAACGCGCAGTATTTGTCAAGAACTTCGCGGAGTTTGTAGTCGGAGAGGAATTCCTTTCCTTCTTCGTTGATGTGCATGATAACCGCGGTACCAAACGCACCGATCATGGCTTCTTCGTCTTCGTCCGCATCGGTGATTTCGTATTCCCCGTCAGCGGTACAAGTCCACTTCATGCAGGGAGTGCCGGTGTAGGACTTTGTGATCACATCAACAGTGTCGGATACCATGAAAGAGGAGTAGAAGCCCAGACCGAAGTGACCGATGATGCCGTTCTGCTGTGCATCGGCTTCGGAGCCTTCGTATTTCTGAATGAAATCCAGCGCACCGGACAGTGCGATCTGGCAGATGTACTTCTTCAGTTCTTCCTCGGTCATACCGATACCGGTGTCGATCACGGTGATGGTGGAAGCATCCTTGTCGAGCTGTACGGTGATTCTTGCACCGGTCAGATCAACGTCCGCTTCGCCAAGGGAGTTCAGTCTGCGCAGCTTGGTGATGGCGTCGCAGGCATTGGATGTGATTTCCCGGAGGAAAATTTCCTTTTCGGAATACAGCCATTTCTTGATGATAGGGAAGATATGCTCCAGTTCAATGGAGATACCGCCCTTTTCGGGAGTAGTGCTCATTTTATCGCCTCTTTGTAATAATCATAATGGGAACGGGAAAATAGAAACAGCCCGTCAACATTATATTATATACCAAAGTGTGCGGTTTGTCAAGATTTCGGGGAATTCTGTGTAAACTGTTTACTTTTGGGACAAGTTCAAGCAAAAAATGCCGCATTTCCGGGAGGGAAATACAGCATTTTCGGATGTTCAATGGAGGGTGCCTTCGAGAATCGTTCCGTCGGGATGGAACAGGGGCAGTTTTTCCAGATAGAGAATGTCGTCGCGTACCTGAGCGTCGCCTTCCGCAAGAATCGCCATTTTTCCGACGATGTTGCCGCCCGCAGCCTTGACCAGTTCTTCAACCGCACGGAGGGATTCGCCGGTGGAGATTACGTCGTCCACGATGAGAATCTTCGCGCCGTTCATCAGTTCCGCGTCCGCCTTGTCCAGGAACAGACTCTGCTCGCCTGCGGTGGTGATGGACTGAACCTTCACTTCAAACACACCGGTCATGTAAGCCTTTGCCTTCTTGCGTGCGATGAAGTACTTCTGGTTTCCCGCAAGACGCGCCATTTCGTGAGCCAGCGGAATGCCTTTTGCTTCGGCGGTGATGATGTAGTCGTATTCGGGAGCGATTTTCAGCATGGCATCGGCAGCGGCAGTGGTCAGCTCGGGATCCCCGAAAATGACGAATGCGCCGATGGACAGGGTGTCGGTGACGGGGCAGATGGGCAGTTCGCGCTTCAGTCCCGCGATGGTCATGGGATAAGTTTTCATGGATCTCATCCTTTCTTAGTATAACGGAAGAAAACCGGAAACGAATCCCGGCAGACTTCACGTGTGATTCTGTTATCTCAGGGTGATGCCCAGCTTTTCCTTCAGTGCATCGAGAATTGCGGTAACGGCTTCGTCAGCTTCCGCATCGGTGAGGGTACGGTCAGCGGCACGGAGCATAACCGCATAGGACATGCTCTTCTTGCCTTCACCGATCTGGGGACCGCGGTAGATGTCGAACAGCTCAACGCTGGAAACCTTCTTGCTTGCGGCCTTGATGACTTCCGCAACAGCACCTGCTTCCACTTCTTCACCGCATACGAAGGAGAAGTCTCTTTCAATTGCGGGATGCTTGGGGATGGAAACGTAGGAGATTTCACCG
>JAFQWY010000135.1 GCA_017407225.1 Clostridia bacterium
GCAGACGATGGAGTTAACAACTTCCTTGGTGTTTTCCACAGCTTCCTTAATGGCGTTCTTGATAGCGGTAAAAGCGGACTTTGCGGCGGATGCGATCTTCTTCATAAACTTTTTCATACAGATTTCCTCTTTCTTTTTCAAAATATTGTGGTTTGGGATTCTTACATGGACATACCGAAGGGCAGTTCTTCGTCCTCGGTCTGTGCCATTTCTGCCTTGTACGCATCGTGAACGGCATGATACAGTTCGCTTCGTGCGTCGGCGGTGATCGGGTGGACAATGTCGGTGTTCTTGAGGTTGCCGTCCTTGTCTTTCCACTGACTGTACGGCATGGAGACAAACATCCCCTTGTCACCTTCAATCAGCTTCAGTCCGTGGATGGCAAACGCTCCGTCGAGGGTGACATCGGCTATTGCTCTGACCTTGCCGGTGTCGAAGGTTTTCTTGATAACTGCGGTGATTTTCATCGGATTCTCCTTTCTTCACTTCGGGGAATGTATGAAAAAAGAGCCTGCTGGCTCTGATTTCCGTGTTAATAGCCAATGACCGTGAATCCCATGTCATCCTGCACTTCTTCGGGCGAGATGTCTTCGGGTTCACGGAACATTTCGGTGTACTTTTCCACCTGTTCGTCGGTAAGATCGGCAGTTCCGCCGTATCCGTCATCGGCTGCGATGAGGAATACTCCGGCATAGATGGAGCCGTAAATGCGGCGGTTCCCGTCCAGTCCCATGCACTTTGCTTCGTCGTTGGAAATGACAAAGGTATTGTCATCGAAGGGGTAAGTGCAATCTATAATTCCGCCGACTGCCTGCTGTAACGGTTCAAGACCTTCGGAAATCACCATTTCATATGGTTCCTTATGCGGTTCGACCACCAGCATCCTGTGACCGGTGATCGGCTCGGCTTGTGTGGAATCGAAATCATCCAGTTTCTTGAATCCGAAGGAATCGCAAAAATGGAACCCTTCCTCCGTTTCCACGATATCGCTTACTGACAGTGAATGACCGTTGTAGCCTACGGGAGCTTGGGTGTTCAACAGAGCGAAGATTTCCTCGAGGTTGTTCGCATCCACATTTCCATCGAACACGGTCTTGTACACGGCAGGATTCACACCACCGTGCTTTCTGGTAAAGGCGTAGTCCATGAACATTACGTTCCAGGCGTCTTTTTCATGGTCAATCTGATAGACTTTGATTTTCACTGGATTCCTCCCATCTGCTGTCCGTCCTGCTCGAGAATCTCCCACAGCTGAATGTCGTCCCGGATTCCGACATATCCCATTTCGAGGAACATTCCGTCCTGCTCGGACATGGTATCTTCACCGAACTGATCGAACATATAGTAATCTTCAAGTTCGGGATCATAGTCATACCTGCCGGACTCCCTGATGAGATACTCACCGAGTTCTTCGGTATTTGCGGCATTCGGTGCGAAGTCGAAATCATCGATGTGATCGGCAAGGCAGGTCATGGCACGGATCGGATCGACACACTCATGTTCCTGCGTGTAGGCAAACAGCGCATACAGTTTGATGAGTTTCTCGACGTTGAAATCCTGAATTTCGTAGGCAAGGCGGTTCAGGTCGTACAGCTCCGTGACCTCCAGTTCCTCGATCAAGCTGTGGAAAGGAGTTGTGGTGTCCAGTCCGAAATCTTCGTAGGATACCCTGCACTGGGACAGATCCTGTACTCCGAGCCGATGCAGAGCCTTAGTGATTTCGTCCTCATGGCATGGGAGGAAAAGATATTCCTCGCTGTATCCGTTGAATAAGGTATA
>JAFQWY010000136.1 GCA_017407225.1 Clostridia bacterium
ATTGGTGACCGCTTCGGACACGGCGCATTTGATGTCCGACAGTTCATCGCAGGTGGGATTCATCTGGGCGCAGAAGGATGCGGTTACCGACCGTGCCAGCGCTTCGTTCACCGACAGGGACGGAAACGTGCAGCGCATTTCGTTGAGAATATCGATGGATCTGCGCATCATACAGCCCTCCCGTTCTCTACTTTGATCAGCCGCTCCGTCCCTGCCAGATCCAGAATCCGCTTGATCTGCGGAGTGGGATTGGCAATTTTGAACAGAATTCCCATTTCCACGGCCTTGGTATACCGTCCCAGAATCAGACCCAGTCCCGAGCTGTCCATAAAGCTGACTCCCGAAAGATCCAGAATCAGCTCGTCCGGTCTCTGGATGTAAACTTTGGTGTCGATCCGGCTTCTGATCGGCCTTGCATTGTGGTGGTCAATATCCCCTTCCAGGTACACGGTAAGTGTCCGTCCCGAGGAGATGCTTTTTATCATATTTTCGCATTCGATCATGTCAGTCTCCGATTTGTGTTGTTGTTGCTGTTATTATACAGCAGCCGCCGTAAAAAAACTGTCGGATTAGCACGCTGAACCTCAAGAAGTTTTTGACATTTTATGGCAATTTGCGATTTTCGCGACGGATCCGGATCCGTGAAAGAATCCTTCCGGAATACGGAAAAACTATTGACTTTGCAAGGAATCCGTGGTATAATGATCGGGATATTGGGGTATCGTCAAGCGGTAAGACACAGCACTTTGACTGCTGCATTCACTGGTTCGAATCCAGTTACCCCAGTAGAAAAGAGCACGCATATGCGTGCTTTTTTCAGTGAAATAAATCCCTGCGGTATTTGTGAAATGCACTTCGTGCGTGAAATACGCTTCGCGTGTGAAATGCACTGCGGTGCGTGAGAGGGATTTATTTCATTTCACATCGGACGAAGTCTGATATTTCACAATTTCCGCAGGGAAATTATTTCACATTCGGCCGCAGCCGGATATTTCACTTGAACAAAGGCGATATTTCTGCTATAATACTGACTGAAAGGCTGTGATACCGCATCAGAATCCCGACCGCCTCTGTCAATACCGCAAATTCAATCTTGATAATAAATGAGGTTCAGCGTATGAAAAGAATCGCCGCACTGTTTTTGTCCCTGCTGTTTCTGACCGCCTGCAGCAGTACCGCCCCCGCCGAAACTGAGTCTCCCGAATCCGAAGTTACCGAAACCGTACCTGCTGAAACGGAACCGGAAAAACCGCGGACCATGAGTATCACTGCCCTCGGCGACTCCATTACGCGTGGGTACGGACTGGCTGATGTGAACGGCGAGCGGTTCACGTCCCTTGTGGCGGATGAGATCGAAAAAGCCGGAATGAAACCGAAGATTGCCAACTACGGCGTGGACGGTCTCAAATCCGATGAGCTGCTGGCAGAGCTGGAAGCCGGGTACTACACTGCCGTAAAAGCAACCGAATACATCACCCTCTGCATCGGAGCCAACAACATCCTCGGTCCCAGCTTTGATTTTCTGGAAGCCGCTTCCACTCAGGAGGGTGAGGAACTGAAGAAAAGCTACAAAATCCTCCGTGAAAAAGCCGATGCCGGCTGTGCGCAGTACGAAAAGGATCTGCCGGTGATTCTGGAAACCATCCGGGGATACAATCCCGAAGGCAAGATCATTCTGCTGAATCTGTATCACCCCTACGCCCACTTTGATATCTCCATGGATTCCATCGAGGAAGGCATGACCCTCGCTTCCCTGACGGACGAATATATCGGCAAGCTGAACGCCATCACCGAATCCTATGCCGGCGAAGTGACCGCTCTTGTGGATGTGTACGCCGCCTTCGACGGACAGAGTGCTGAATTTGTCTGCGCCTACTCCGAAAACGGTGAGATGACCAACATGGATCCCCATCCCAATGCAGCCGGACACGAAGCCATCGCGCAGGAGCTGTGGGAAGTGCTTGCTGAACTGGATCAGTAAACCAAAAAACAGGTGAAATTCCTTCTGGAAAATCACCTGTTTTCTGTTTTTCGGGAATTATTCGATGACAAAATGCACGGGAAGACCGTTTTTGTAAACGATGTCCGCTTCGCCCTGGATCAGAGGCAGGATCCACCTGAGGCATTCTTCGGTCACGTTATTGCCGGATTCATTGATGAATTCGCGGGGCACGCTGCGGACTGCGTTGGCAATCTTCGCGATTTCGGAGGTTTCGTAGCGGAGCTTATATTCTTCGCCGTCCTCGCGGATCATAGCAACCATGCAGCCGGTACTTCCGGATACAGCCGCATCCATGGCGGTTCTGCCGCAGGTATGGGATTCGGTCAGGTCGGTATCGGACGCCAGATGAGCCGCGCATCTCTGGGGAAGATTCAGCTCAATGGAGCGCACCTTGCAGCCGAACTTGTCCTTGACTGCGTATTCCAGTTCCTTGCCGGTACCGGAGAGATACTTGTGACCGAACGCGTCGGTGGAGCCGCTCTGTGCGCCCTCGCCAACATACCGGCCGTCAGCAAAACGGATGCCCTCGGACACACCGATGACGATATTGGGATGCTTTTCGAACGCCTTTTCGATATCCGCGAAGAAGGAATCCAGATCAAAGTTCACTTCGGGCAGGTAGAGGTAATCGGGGCCGCCGCCGTTCACCAGATTGGCAAGACCTGCGGAAGCGGTGAGCCAGCCTGCGTCCCGTCCCATGATTTCCACGATGGTCACAGCCTTGGTGGTGTAAACCGCACAGTCGCGGACGATTTCCTGCATGGTGGAAGCAATGTACTTTGCCGCGGATCCGAAGCCGGGGGTATGGTCGGTGCCTGCCAGGTCATTGTCAATGGTCTTCGGCACACCCATCACACGCATTTCGTAATCGGAGGTCTTCAGATATTCGGTCAGCTTCGCCACGGTATCCATGGAGTCGTTGCCGCCGATGTAGAAGAAGTAGCGGATATCGTACTTTTTGAACAGCGCGATGAGATTTTCAAAGAATGCGGGATCTTCCGCAGGCTTGGGCAGCTTCTTGCGGCAGGATCCGAGAGCCGCTGCGGGAGTATCGGTAAGAACGTGGAGCAGATCCCGGTTCAGTTCTCCGTTTTCGTCGGAGAAAATACCGGTCAGGTCAGAAAGACGTTCACCGATGAAGCCTTCGATGCCGTTTCTCATGCCGTAGAGCTTGTGGATCACGTCGGAGTGCGCAAATGCGCCTTCGATCACGCCGGCGAGGGTTGCGTTGATGGCAGCAGTAGGACCGCCGGACTGTCCGACCACTGCATTGCCGATGAGTTTATTTGCCATAGTTTTATCTCCGTAAATTTTTATTTTTCAGCGATGAAATAGGTGTGATAGGGCTTGCCGTGAGCCGCATATCCGGGAATGAATCTACGTCCGCCAGCGGTCAGCGCGAATTCGTCCGGGCATTTTTCAATCTCCGTCACGGGAATGTGAAGAAATTCCTTTGCGTCATCAAAGGTGACCATGACGTACGGACCGTACAGAAGTGCTGTCAGCTTTTCGCCGGATGCAATACAGTCGGGTGTGGCTTCCAGACGGGGTTCAAACGGAAACTCCACCGAGATGATGTATTCCCGTCCGCCTTCGCAGCCAAGAACGGCATACCGTCCCACGGTTTTCATGCCGTCGCAGGTAAACGGATTCTTCCCGCACCACAGGGGAATTCTCAGCTTCAGGGTGACCGGCTTTTCGGATGTAATCCGGATCTCACCCTTTCCGTCGGGGAATTCCACATCACAGTGAACACTCAGTCCGTCGTAAGTGAGAGATGTGGGAATGTACTGGTTGATGTACAGGGTATCTTCGGTGATGAAATACTGGGCATCGGGGTATTTGACGTGGTTTTCCATACCCGTGCCGTGACAGCAGGTGAACGCCCAGTAGTCGTTGGAATAGTCCTTCTCCGCACCCGGTCCGATGGGAAGCATATAGGTAACGGCATTGGTTTCGTGTTCGTTTCCGTCGGGATTCTGGGAGGCGAGGATGTGGTTGATCATGCCTCTCTCGTAGTAATCCATGTACGCGGTGTTTTCCGGATCGAAAGCGTACAGCTCCCGCGCCAGCTTCAGCAGATTGTAGGTGGCACAGGTTTCGCAGTTGGTGCCTTCCTTCACGTTTTCCGCCAGAGCATCGGGATTCCGGAAGCATTCGCCCTGCCCCACGCCGCCGATGGCGTACATATGGTGATGTGTCACATGATGGAAAAAGGATTTTGCGATCCGGTAGTAGCTTTCGTCGTCACTGACTTCGTATTCCAGCATGGCGCCCATGATCTGAGGAATATGCTGGTTGGCGTGGAGGTTTCTGAAGGTGTCAATGCCTTCCGACAGTCCCGGAAAAATATTGGGATTGTCGAACAGCTTCGCCGTATCCAGATACCGCCTGTCCCCGGTCAGTGCCGCCAGACGTGCCATGGATTCGTTCATGCCGCCGTATTCCCCGGCAATGTACATCTTCCACATCCTCGAGAGATGTTCGGGGGTGAGGATTGATAAACGGTCGTGGATCCAGCCGCCGATGCCTTTGGCACAATCCAGAGCCTCTTCGTTTCCGGTGCGCTCATAGGTTTCGATGAATCCCGCAGCCAGCTTGTGCAGGGTGTAGTAGGGCGCCCAGATTCTGGCATAGGGTGTGAACTGCTCCAGCAGTGCAAACTGGTCGGGCGAGTACGCGGACAGGAAGCCTTCGCCCCAGCAGGAGGGATCGGTGTTCCATTTATCCTGTGGACAGTCGTCCGGTGTGCAGGCGGTCACAAAGTCCCGTGCCCGTCCCTTCGACATCATCTGAAGTTCACGGAGCTGATGCACCATGTACCGGGATTTTTCCAGCAGCTCACTGTCACCCGTCGCGCTGTATGCAATGGCCAAAGCGGAGATAAAATGCCCCGTGGAGTGCCCTCTCAGCAGCCCGTCCGGTTCGTCCCAGCCGTGCACCGGTTCCGCATCGGTCGGTACACCGAATGCTTTTCTGAAGTTATACAGCATCCGGTCGCAGTCCAGTTTTTTCAGATACCGGATATCCCGTGCCATTCTGGCGTGGAACACGTTTCCTTCCGACAGCCGGATTCCGGTCAGCGGGGGGTAAATGCCCTTCTGATTCATAGTCGCCTCCTGCAATACTCTCTGTTTTCTTCATTATAGCACACTTTTCCTCCGCCGTCAAATCCGGGAGCAAAATTTGTACCGTTCTTATTGAAATTTCACATCATGTGTGGTATATTTAAGATAAATAAAAATCATCCAAGCAACGGAGGAAAGTCTCATGAAAATCGGTGATATCGACAAGAATCTGGCTGTGGAATCCAAAATCGGTCTGACCGACGTGGTCTGGTTCGACTCCAAGGATGCGCCCATCCGAGTGTACGGGCTCAGTCAGGTGGAAAAAGGAAAGCAGTTCCTGCGCTTCCCCGCTGAAATCGCGGAGCAGGTTTCCCCCGGTGTGAAGTGGCTCAACACCAACACCGCCGGCGGCAGAATCCGCTTCCGCACCAACTCCCGCTACATTGCCATCAAGGCGGTCATGCCCGACAACGGTACCATGGCACACATCACCATGCTGGGGCAGTCCGGTTTTGACCTGTACAAGAGCGACGCGGGCGACTACAAGTATGTGGCATCCTTTGTGCCCGGCGGACGCAGTCACGGCTACGAAAGCTGGAAGCCCACCGACGGTCAGTGGCATACCTATACCATCCATATGCCTCTGTACGATCCCGTGGAAGAAGTTTACATCGGTCTTGCGGACGGCTCCGAAATCGAAGAACCGGAAGCATACACCTATGAGCAGCCCGTGCTGTACTACGGATCCTCCATCACCCAGGGCGGCTGCGCATCCAGACCCGGCAATGCCTATCAGGCCATGATTTCCCGCAGACTGGACTGTGACCATATCAATCTGGGCTTCTCCGGCAGCGGCAAGGCAGAACCCGCCATGTGCGATTATCTGGCATCCGTGGACTGCTCCGTGTTCGTCTGCGACTATGACCACAACGCGCCGAATGCCGAATATCTGGAAAAGACCCACTACAATCTCTACAAGGTATTCCGTGCAAAGCATCCCGACACTCCCGTGATTTTCGTCTCCAAGCCCGACTACAAGCCGGAAAATCCCGAGGACGAAAAGAGACGTCAGATCATCATGGATACCGTACGCCGTGCCGAAGCGGAAGGTGACAGAAACGTCATGTTCGTGGACGGTTCCCACCTGTTCGACGGGGACTTCGCCGACAGCTGCACCGTTGACGGATGCCACCCCAACGATCTCGGCTTCTTCCGTATGGCTCAGGGAATCGGCGATGCGGTTGCGAAAGTGCTGGTGAAATAAATGAGAGAAAAAATCTGTCTTGACGAGCGGTGGCTGTTCCATCGCGGCGATATTGAACGGAAGCGGCCTTCCGTAAAGGGACCCATCTACACCGGTGCGAAAACCGTGCGCGAAAGATGGGGCGCCGCCTCCCCCGCATACAACGACGATCCCGACTGCTATAAGCTGGGGGTGGAATTCTCCTCCGACCGCTGGGACTGGGTTACCCTGCCCCACGATTTCGTCATCGAAGGGGAATTCGACAAAACCGAAAACAACGCCCTCGGCTATCTGAAATACGACAATGCCTGGTACCGCCGTCACTTCAAGCTGGAGGAATCCGACCGGAACAAGCGGATCACCCTGTACTTTGAAGGCGTATCCGGACAATCCGCCATCTATGTCAACGGCTGTCACCTGTACCACAATTTCTGCGGCTACACTTCCTTTGAAGTGGATATCACCGACTTCGTCTCCTTCACAGGCGACAACGTGATTGCCGTGTACATCGACTCCTCCCATCACGAAAGCTGGTGGTATGAGGGCGGCGGCATCTATCGTCATGTATGGCTCATCAAAACCGATCCGGTCTGCGTGGATCTGTGGGGTGTGTTCGTGAAGCCCGAAAAGCTGGCGGACTGCACATGGAAAGTCCCCGTTGACGTGACGGTGAAGAATACCCTCTCCGCTCAGGCAGACGTGGAAATCCGCACGGAAATCCTGGATGCCGACGGCAATTGTGCCGCGTCCTGTCAGACTTCCGCTGTGCTGAATCCCCGTACTGACACTACCGTATCCCTGGAAACCTCCGTCACCGATCCCGTTCTCTGGCAGGTTGGCAAGGGATACCTCTACACCGCCAAGACACAGATTCTCCGTGACGGCGAAGTCATCGACGAAGTATGCGACAGGTTCGGCTTCCGCACCGTGGTATGCGATCCCGAAAAGGGTCTGTTTGTCAACGGCGAGCACGTTCTCATCAAGGGCGTATGCGGCCACTACGACTGCGGTCTGGTGGGCAAGGCCGTTTCCGATAACGTGTTCCGCTACAAGGTAAAGATGATGCGGGACATGGGCGCCAACGGTTACAGAACCAGCCATTATCCCCAGTCCGAAGCCCTCATGGATGCTCTGGACGACGCCGGATTCATCGTTCTTGACGAAACCCGCTGGTTCTCTTCTTCCAAGGAAGGTATGGAACAGCTGGAAATGCTCATCAGACGTGACCGGAACCGTCCCGGGGTGTTCTTCTGGTGCATCGGAAACGAAGAGCCCCTGTTTGCCGAAGAACGCGGCTACCGGATCGTGGAAACCCTGCTGGCAAGAACCCGTCAGCTGGATCCCACCCGTCCCGTCACCGCAGCCTGCGACAGACCGGATACCGCAACCGTTTATGCCAATCTCGACGTCATCGGCATCAACTACGGACTTGCCTCCTACGATGCCGTTCATGAAAAGTATCCCGACCGTCCCGTCATGTCCACCGAATGCTGTGCGACGGGAACCACAAGGGGCTGGTACGACGAGGATTTCCCCGTCGGCGGCTACATCAATGCCTACGACCGCGACTCCAGCACATGGTTCCGCGGACGTGAACACACATGGCGCTTCATCACCAACCGTCCGTGGGTCATGGGTTCCTATCAGTGGATCGCCTTTGAGCACCGCGGGGAAACCGTATGGCCCAGACTCTGCTCCCAGTCCGGGGCAATCGACCTGTTCCTGCAGAAGAAGGATGCCTTCTATCAGAATAAATCCCACTGGACGGACGAGCCGATGATCCATCTCCTTCCCCACTGGAATCTTGCAGGACGTGAGGGCGAGGAAATCCGTATCTCCGCCTATACCAACTGCGATGCCGCCGAGCTGTTCGTAAACGGTGTCAGCATGGGCAGAGTGGATGTTGAAAAATACTCCCACGCGGAATGGCGTGCCGAATATGTTCCCGGTAAAATCGAAGTCATCGGCTACCGGAACGGCGAGGAAGTCTGCCGGGATGCACACGAAACCACAGGACGTGCCGTCTCCCTCCGTCTTGTCTGTGAAAACGCGGATGATGTGCGGGCAAACGGTGCGGATACGGCAATCTTCTCCTGCTGGACCGTGGACGACATGGGACGTGAAGTGCCTACCGCATGCCCTACCGTATCCTTCCACACCAATCTGGCGGGCAGAATCATCGGAACCGGTTCGGATGTGAGCGACCATGTCCCGCTGGCATCTCCCGTGAGAAAAATGCGCGCCGGACGGATGGGGATCGCCGTGAAATGCGGCAAGACTCCCGGTATACTGAAGCTGTACGCCGAAGCCGAAGGACTGAATCCCTGCCGGTGCGACGTCCCTCTGGCGTGACAGTAGAAAGGAGCCAACTATGTCAAAGCTGATCTGGGAAGACATTGAGATTCCCGTACGGATCCCGAAACAGGGGCATGTGGAATATCCCCGGCTGTTTTCACCCGACGGAAAACGGCTGTACTGTGCCTACGACAGCTCGGAATTCCACCGTCCCGCCGCCATTGATCTGGTGTACAGCGACGACGGCGGTCTGACCTGGTCCGACGATCCCGTCACCGTCAGTCTGGAGCCGGAAAGAGCCTGCGCCAATGCGGCATTCACCATGCTGGACGGCGAAGTGCTGATTGCCTACCGTGCCACAAAGCATTATCCGGACAAATTCCGTGGCAAGCTGATGGTTTCCGCCAGCCGTGACATGGTCAGCTGGCGGTATCACTCCACCATCATCGAGGAAGAAAACGAAAAATTCTGGGGCGTCTGGGAACCGCAGTTTTTGTGGGTCGACGGAAAGCTGGCAGTCGCCTACTCCAACGACAGCAGACGGGTGGTTCCGGAGCCGTCCATGCAGAATCTGGAATACAAAATCTGGAAAGGCGGCCGATGGGGAGAAGCTCAGATCATCTCAAACGGTGAAGAAACCAAGTCCCGCGACGGTATGCCCGTG
>JAFQWY010000137.1 GCA_017407225.1 Clostridia bacterium
ACTCTGAAGGCAAACTGTTCGGTCAGATCGAAAACACCGAATGGATCGGCTGCTGGCTGGGCGTTATGACCTGGTGCGGCTCCGTTGAATTCACTTCCTTCAAGGTAAGCGAAGTTACCGCTGCTGAACAGTACACCGTTTACCCCGACGGCACCAAGGAAACCATTGAAGCTCCCGCTGAAACCGAAGCTCCTGTTGTAGAAACCGAAGCTCCCGTAGTTGAAACTGAAGCTCCCGCTGAAACCGAAGCTCCCGCTGAAACCGAAGCTCCTGTTGTTGAAACTGAAGCTCCCGTTGTTGAAGACGTTGTAGTTGAAGCTCCTCAGACCTTCGACGCAGCAGTAATCGCAGTAGTTGCAGCTATCGTATCCGCAGCAGGCTACGCAATCTCCAAGAAGAGAAACTAATTAAAAATCAATCAGATAGAATCTGATGCAGAATTGCATGGAGAGGTGGTCCGGAAAGATCGCCTCTCTTTGCATACCCGGCAAATCGGAAAGGAACAATCAGATGAAAAAACTTGTAATCCCGGCACTGCTCGTCGGGATGATGCTCCTGACAGGATGCGGGGAAGAAGTCCCTGCCCAGACACAGGAAACCCGGGAAACCGTACAGCGTGAAGAAATCCCCATGTTTACCGATGCCGGTAAAGCCGTGGAGAAAATCCGGGAACTGTGTGAGATCAATATGAATCCCTCCCTGCTGGAACCGGAGGGATATGATGCGTTCGTAAAGCTGGCGGAGGAGTGCGAACTCCTGGCAGCGCAGGAAAACCCGGATCCCTCGGAATGCTGTGCAAGAGCCGAGGCACTGGCAGAAGCCTATCAGAAGATCGAATACCTCCGCGGTGATACGCCCCGTGTGTATCTGAACACCTACTCTCCTACGCCCAATTACGCGGAAGGCGCGGCAATTGAATACGATAAAAATCCGGATGACAGCACGATCACCTCGGCAGCGGACGGCGACAGCAAAACCTTCTGGCAGTCGGACGAAACCGAAGACCACTGTCTGACCCTGGACTGGGGCAGAAGCCGTGAAATCGGCTACATCTGCGTGGAATGGGGCAAAGGTGCGGCAAAACACTATGAAATTGATCTGTCCGAAGACGGCGTAAACTGGGAAACGGTTAAAGTCGTGGAAGACGGTGCAAAATACAAGACACAGGGATTCCTCCTGGACAGCACGGTCAGCAGAAGATATATGCGGATCCGGATGCTGACCGCTTCTTCCCTGCCCTATCAGCTGGAAGAAATTTCGGCATATGCAATCAAGCCCGAAAAAGCAGTAAGCCTGACAACGGCGGAATACAAGGAAGCCCAGGTTGTGATCGTGGATAAGGAAGGCGGTAAGTATCCCGTCATCTCCGAAACCGTGCAGGTAAAAATCCGCGGCAACTCCACCGCAAACACGGTCAAGAATCCCTACAACATTAAGTTCAAAAACAAAAAGACCATTCTCGGCATGAAAGGCACCCGAAAATGGTGTTTGCTTGCCAACCTGTTTGACAAATCCCTTGTGCGGAACAAGCTGGCATCTGATTTTGCGGCAATCGCAGGCGTGAATCCCGAACTGAAGAGCACTTTCGTGGAAGTATATCTGGACGGAGCTTACAAGGGCTGCTATATGCTCACCATGCCGGTTACGGACGGAACAGTGGACATTGATGTGGATAAGGGCGAAATGCTCCTGGAACGCAACGGCTACTACGATCTGAACGCGGCAGGAAAGGTCTTCAATTATACCCCCATGGCCGGTATCCGGTTCGTCCCCATTGCGCCCGAGCACGGTCAGGAAACCGAGGAACAGAAGAAAGCCATCAAGCTCCTGCTGAAAGAGGCGGAATTCTCCTGCATCTCCGGTGTAAGAGAACGAATCGAAGGCATTATCGACCTGGACTCCTTTATCAATATGTACATCTGCGAAGAACTGATGAAGGACATCGACATTTTCCACGGCTCCACGTATTTCTACTACAAGAACGAAAAGCTGTATTCCGGTCCCATCTGGGACATGGACCTGAGCATGGGCAATGTTTCCCTCTCGGAAGGTGCGGTCGACTCCAAATATGCGAAGTATCATAACTCCATCCACAACCTGGAAAAGTACGGCAACGGCAAGCGGAACGACAGCACCACGGGCAACTGGGCAACGGTTGACTTCTACGAGCCGCTGATGGAATGCCGCTGGTTCCGCGATCTGGTGAAGGAACGCTATATGGAACTGATCCCGGCCATCGAGAATATGTACGCCGACGGCGGTATGATCGACGGATATGTGGAAGAGTTCGGCGAAGCATTCCTCCGCAACTATGAACTGGGCGGATACAGCCTGACCGACAAATACTTCCATTGCGAATACGACAGCCCCAGCGCCGATTACATGGACAGCATCCGGTATCTCAAGGAATGGCTCCGTGCACGCGACACTTGGCTGCGTGAAGACATGGACATTGAATAATCAGGTACTGTTGTTGCGGAACTGCGTGGGAGAAATCTTCTCGTGATAGTTGAAGAATTTATAAAACTGCTGTGCATTCTCAAAGCCGATGGCGGACGCAATCTGATCCAATGACATTTTTGAGGAAATCAGCAGATGCTTGGCGGCGTTGATCTTCTTCTGATCGATATATTTCTTGATGCTGATTCCGTAACAGCGCAGAAACTGTTTGGAAATATAGTCCCGGTTGTACCCGAGATGATCGCAGATGGAATCTACCGTAATGGGATTGTTGATATTGTTGTTGATATAATTCATGGTCTGCTCCATCAGCGGGAATGTGCCGGGGGAAGCTGCACGGGAACGCTCAACTTCATACAAAAGGGCCAGAAACAGAACCTCGCATTCGTTCTCTGCACTGCCGATGGAAGAACGTGCGTCATAAAGCCGTTTCGCAAGCTCTTCAATGAAGATATTGTTCCCGTTCAGCAGAATTTCGTTCAGCTCGGGAATGGCAATCTGCGTTGCATTGAAAGAAAACGTGTAGAATTCACAGGGCATATCGGAAGTTCTGTATCCGGAAACCGTACTGAATTTACGGATATAGAAAAAGCTGTTTTTCCGGATAGCGTATTTGGTTCCGTTGACCTCCAGGTACAGCTCACCCTTCCGCAGAAAAATCATTTCATCCGCAGAAAGAAAACGCTCCCTGTGAATCCAGTTTCTCTTCACATCGGTGAACGTGATACCGCAGATTTCCAGCGCGTTCGACACCTTGGTTTTGTCATATCCGGGGTCGTTAATCAAGTGAATCATGTCGGATTTTTACCATTTCCATCAATTTTGGATATTGCATAGACCTGCCCTATCCTGTATAATAGTATTATATCATATTTTTATGATGATTTAAAATAGGCAAAGAATATAGATTTTGATATGAAAAGTTATCATAAATGCACAGGAGGAAAAATTCGATTATGAGCGAGCTCAAGATAATTGTGAAAGCAGGATTTTTGGTTCTGCCTGTCAGCAATTATGTGGCTAACCATCAGCTTCGCTTTCTGAAGGATGGAAAAGTCTTTGACGACATCACACTCCGTCTTGATTACCGTAATCCGACAGCGTACTCCTACTATCCTCTCGCCGATTATATGGGGCAGGAGATCACCCTTTCCGCGTCTCCCGACATGGAACTGCGCGACCTGCAGACCGATACGCCCGAGCCCAACGGAACCGGCGAAGCATTCAGACCGATTCTGCACTTCACGCCCGTTTACGGCTGGCACAATGACCCGAACGGTCTCCTGAAGTACACTTCCCCTGTCACCGGAAAGACCACCTGGCATATGTTTTACCAGCTCAATCCATATGACTGGATCTGGGGCAATATGCACTGGGGACACGCAGTCAGCGAGGATCTGTTCCACTGGCAGCATCTGGATCCGGCTCTTTATCCGGATGATGAGGGCACCATGTTCTCCGGCAGTGCGGTTGTCGACCGTGAAAACCGTTCCGGCCTGCGTACCGGAGAGGAAGACGTCATTCTTCTGTTCTATACCTGCGCAGGAAACACATCCTTCCGCTCTCAGGGAAAAAAATTCACCCAATGCCTTGCCTATTCCAATGACGGCGGCATGACCTTCACCAAGTATGAAAAAAATCCTGTTGTCGATCATATCACTGCTGACAACCGGGACCCCAAGGTAATCTGGTGCGAAGAACTCGGCAAATATGTGATGGCTCTGTATCTGGACCGCAGCGATTACCAGCTTCTCACCTCTGAAAATCTCCTCGACTGGGAGCCTCTGCAGACTCTCCAGATCGCAAGAGATGCAGAATGCCCCGATTTCTATCCCCTTAACGCAGACGGAAAGCCTCAGAAACGCAAGTGGATCCTCAGCGGCGCATCCCACAACTACATTGTCTGTGAAGCGGCAGGCGGCCGTTTCAAAGTAATTCAGAATTCCCGTCCCCTCAGCAACGGCAGCTGCAGCTACGCGGCACAGACCTTCTCCACCGATTATGAAATGGAGCGAATCCAGATCGCGTGGAACAGAAACTGTACCTTCGGCAACGCCCCGATCTGCGGCCAGATGAGCATCCCCTGCAATATGTCTCTGACCGAACGAAAGGACGGTTATTACCTCTGTGCATCTCCCGTCAGAGAACTGGATTCTCTCTGCAGAGAAGTCAGGGAATTCACCGACGTAAATCTTTCGGAAACCAACAGCCTGCGCGTGGAACTGGAAGAAGGCGCATACGAGCTGGATCTCGCATTCGATTCCGCAAATGTTCCGTCCAATGTCCGGATCGATATCTTCGGTCAGCAGATTCTTTTGGAATCCGTACGCAACACCATCCGTGTAGACCGTGACACCATGCCCATTTCCGTGGCTGCATCCAAGCCTGAGCTCAGGTGCATCATCGACAAGGGCAGTATTGAAATTTTCGTCAGCGGCGGCAAAGCCATGATGACCACCCCCTGGACGCTCAACTACAATCATTGCTATGCGGTGTTTTCCGTTGAGGGCGACAAGCCGGTTGTGATCGAACGCATTGCCCTGAAAAAGCTGACTCTGTGAGAAAGTGAGTGTATTATTGTGAAATATCTTGTTTTCGGCGAAATCATCTGGGATGTATATTCCGATAAAAGCGTCATCGGCGGCGCTCCCTTCAACTTCAGTGCCAATGTTGCTCTGATGGGCGGCGATGTTTACTTTATCACCGGTCTCGGTCACGATGTACTGGGCGCTAAGGCCGAGGAATACATCGCAAACTACGGCATCAGAACCGACTTCCTGTGCCGCAACGACAAGCCCACCGGTCAGTGCCTGGTTACCCTCAACGAAAAGGGTGTTCCCCAGTACAATGTCCTGACCGATGTGGCATACGACAATGTAACCGTGGACGCGGCAATGCTGGAATCCATGAAGTCCTGCAGGCCCGGCGTATTCTACTTCAATACCCTGGCTCAGAGATGCGCAGTTTCCCGCAAAGCAATCCTCACCATCCTGGACAACATGGAATTCGACTGCGTATTCTGCGACGTCAATATCCGTCCCGGCTGCTGGGATCGTTGTTCCCTGAATCTGTGCATGGAACGCGCCGACATCGTGAAGATCAGCGACGAAGAAGCCCACTTCCTCACCGAGTGCGGTCTGGTTGATGCAGAGCTTCCTTTCGCGGACGCTGTTCATAAGGCATATCCCAATCTGAAGCTGCTCATCTTCACCATGGGTTCCAAGGGATCCTGCGTGTATGATTTCGCTGAGGGTAAGGTTTACGAGTCCGGCGAACCCGGCAAGGTCAAGGTGGTTTCCACCGTCGGTGCCGGCGACTGCTACAGCGCATCCTTCGTTCACTCCTATCTGACCGGCGCGTCCATTCCCGAAGCCATCCGCATCGCTTCCCACCGCAGCGATATCGTAGTCTCCCATACCGAAGCGATTCCCGATGCCCTGAAGGCATAATCCGCAGCTCAATTCAGCGCATAATCACATTTATCATATAATTAAATTTGAAGGAGAAGCACCCATGAAGACTCTCAAGAAATGGATTGCACTGCTTTGTGCAGCATCCATGCTGTTCTCTCTGGCAGCCTGTTCCGAACCTGCCGCTGAAGAGACCAAGAAGGACACCGCAGCTGTCAATTCCGCAGACCCCAACGAAACCGAAGCTGAAACCGAAGACGACGGTTCTCTCTTCAAGACCGTAAAAGATGATCTTCCGGCTGATCTGAAGCTGGACGGTCTCAAAGTAACCTTCCTCTCCCGCGGCGTTCCGAAGGTTGCCAACGAAATCCATGTGGAAGAAATGACCGGTGAAGTTGTAAACGACGCCGTTTTCCAGCGTGAAATCACTGTGGAAGACCGTCTGGACTGCACCATCGAAAACATTGCAACCGGTACCGACAACCACGGCAACGAACTGCTGAACATGGTATCCACCTCTGTAGCAGCTTCTGACGGTGCTTACGACATTCTGGCCAACTCCAACTGGTCTACCGCAAACACCTATCCTACCGGCTACTACATGAACCTCCACAACGTGGAAAACCTGAATCTTGACAAGGAATACTGGGCACAGCACCTGATCGACAGCACCGAAATCAACGGCGCTCTGTTCAGCGTAACCGGTTCCCTCTCCCTGTTCCTGTATCAGTCCATGTTCGCTGTATTCTTCAACAGAAACCTCTGCGAACAGTACGGCATGCAGCCCGCTGACATCTACAACACTGTATTTGAAGGTAAGTGGACTCTCGACCAGATGATCGCAATGACCAAGGATATCTACCAGGACAAGAACGGTGACGGTATCGCAGACGAAAACGACGTTTACGGCTTCGGTCTGCAGGTATCCTCCTCCACCGACGGCTACTGGTCTTCCTGCCAGATCCGTATGACCAGCCGTGACAGCGACGGCATTGTAAAGCTTGACACCGACCTGGAAAAGCTGGTAAGCGTTGTAGAACGCCTCCAGGACTTCGCATACAACCAGAAGGGCGTTGTCCGTCTTGTTGAAGCATCCGACATGGCTGACGGCTTCTATCTGCCCGAAGCATTCGCAAAGGACCAGATCCTGTTCATGAACGACTGGATCTACACCACCGGTACCGGCGTGTTCCGTGATATGGAATCCGACTACGGCATCATCCCCTACCCCAAGTACGACGAAGCACAGGACAACTACTACTCCTACATCCACGACCAGTTCACCACCTTCTCCATGCTCTGCACTGTAGCATCTCCCGCTGTTGTCGGCGCAGTTATGGAAGCTATGGCCTCCGACAGCCACAACCGCGTAATCCCCGCTTACTATGAAATCGCTCTGTCCCAGAAGTATGCCCGCGACCAGGACTCCGTAACCAGTCTGCAGACCATCTTCGAAAACGCTTATCTTGATACCGGTTGGGTATACAGCCTTAACATGAACAGCTATCCTCAGGGCGTTCTCCGCGAACCTGTATGGCGCAACACCAACACCTCCGTTACCTTCGTTGCACGTATGGGCAAGATGGCTGAAAAGAGCCTTGAAAAGATCATGAAGAGCTTCGACAAGATTGCGGACAGCCAGAGCTGATTTCCTGTTCAAAACATCACGCGATAAAACAGCATAACAGAAAGCGAAACGGTATTCCTCATCCGGAAATTCACCGTTTCGCTTTTGTTGTTTTATACTGAACTGAGTTCGGAATCCGAAACAAACAAAGGCGTTCATTGACTTCGAGAGAAGCCGTGAACGCCTTTGTTATATGATATTGTATCCTGCAGGCTTACGACAGAATATCGTTCAGATACGCTGTAATCGCTTCCTGATATGCCTCTGTCGCGGTGATGTAGCTTAACGCATGACCTGCTTCGGGGACGATGAGTTTACCCTTGCAGTTTTTTGCCGCCGCATAGTTTTCTTCCGTCATATAAGCAGGAACAAAGTCATCCGCCTCTCCGTGAATCAGGAAAATGGGAAGATCGCTTGCCTTGAGTGCATCCACAGAGGAACAGTCGCGGTAACCGAATCCGAGGAAAGTTTTCACGGACAGAGAAAGAAGGTCCACCATGGGGAACGGCGGAATATGGAACCAGTCCTGACCGCACTTTGCAATGATATCATAGGGATTCGTAAAACCGCAGTCCGAGATCAATCCGCGAACGGACTCCGGATAAGGGAGATCCGCAGACATCATGACCGTCGCACCGCCCAGAGACAATCCGTGCATGACGATCGGAGTCTTTCCTTCGAACCGTTTGTCAGCATATGTCGCCCAAGTAAGAGCGTCCATCCGCTCATTGATGCCGAACGATATGTATTTCCCCTCGCTCCGTCCGCAGGCACGCTGATCGACAACGATCATGCTGTATCCGTTTTCGCCGTAATACGGAATCACACCGGAGAAATCGTAAAGCCCGGTTGAACGATAACCGTGCATGAGGATCACGCAGGCCTTGGGATTCTCTGCCGGAATATAAGTGCCGTACAGCTTCAGTCCGTCAAAACTGGTTACGGTGACTTCTTCCGTTTCCCGCTCAGCCATCCACTCTCTGCAGTTATCAATCGCCTGAACATACTGATCCCAAACGGGACCGTCGTTCTTCATGCTCTCAAGATCCATTTCCTTCCGTCCGTGGGTGAACTGGATGAAGAACAGAATGACAGCCGCCAACAGTACCAGCAGTACCCCTGCGGCAATCAGAATAATTTTAACTACTTTTGGCATTTTCTATAACTTCCTTTATTCGTGTAAGAAAACCCCGGAGCGCCCTTTGAGAATGCTCCGGGATTTTTTCACATCATTCAGCCATCGATTTCTTCGAAAATCACCTTGATATCGTAGTCACGGACAGCAGCAACCACTCTGTACTGATCAACAGCACCGACGGACTTACCGTTCACAATTACATCTGCGATACGATAATTTTCGTCAGGAGTGAAGCGGATGGTTCTGCTTGCGAAACGTGCGATAACAAGATCTCCTTCTGCACTTGCTTTACCGCCTTCGGTGGAAGATACATAAAGCTTGCAGACATAGGGGAGAGGACCTCTGTTGTTTTCGGGAACACGTTCGATGGGAGTCCGCCAGAGCTGGGTACCGTAGAACGGGTTAGCGGTTCCGATTACCAGATAGTCATCGGTTTCAGCGAATACGCGCAGACCGTGGTTGTTGGGATCGCCGAAGCCGTTGTCGGAAACGGTAACAATCTCAACGGATCCGTCTGCCCTTTCTTCAAGCTGATACAGGTCGAAGCCTGCTTCAGAGGTAATCAGATACTTGAGTGACTTCAGAATATCAACGATGTTGTCTCTGGTAATGAAGCTTGCAACCATGTTGTACATACCGACCAGGGAGTCAGGCAGTCTGTCCTTCAGATCTTCCAGAGCATCCAGAACTTCTTCGTAAAGTTCGAGGAAGGATTCGCTGATCTTTTCCTTCAGCCGTTCTTCCATGCTGTCAAGCATATCATTAATTCTGTTCAGCTCATCGATCAGATCAGCAGGAATACTGTCAACAGGATAGGTGCCTTCCAGAACACCGTCAATAATTTCCTGAATCTGTTCTTCGGTCAGAGTAACGGATGCAGAAACACTGCTGGGAGCGTAGAACATTGCACCGTCGTTCTGATTCTTGCGTTCCTGTGCGGAAGAGATCGCAGCCAGAACCATTTCTTCTGCCATTTCACGGTCCATACCTCTTGCAGGCGCTGCTTCTCCGGGTCTGAAGGATCTCAGCATCAGTTCAACAAGAACACGGATATAGTTGATCTGGCTCTTCCATTCTTCTTCGGTCATTTCCAGGATATCACCGTTGGTGAACTGTGCCAGAGGCATGAGCAGGCTGGTGGTATCCATGGTGCTCAGGTACATCTTGCCGTTGCATACGGTGGTCTGCCAGTGGTACTGGTTCATATGGGAATCATAACCGGAGCCGAGACCGGAGATACTGCCTTCGGGGAAAGTGGGGTTGGAATCGCCTACAACCATCTCGATGTTTTCATCTTCATCCATACGGTACAGATTCAGAGACTGTTCCAGATTGGTTGCCTGGGTTCTGAAGCTCTTGCCGGTGATAAAGCCCTGCAGAGCGCTGCTTACGTCGTTGTATTCACCGATGTACAGGTGATCGTTGTAAATCTGAAGGGTGCATGCATTGCAGCTTACACGGGTTTCGTCGATACCGAAAGGATACTTGGCGCCGTCTGCGGGATCACCTACCAGAACGGACCAGGTCCAGTTTTCCTTTACAGTGGGGTCAGCATTTCTCGCGATTTCACCGCGAACGATCGCAAAGCTTCTCTTGGTACCGGTTTCGGGATTATGGGTATTTGCGTGACCGGAAACGATGGCAACGTAAAGATTGCCGCCGAATTCCACTACCTGATAGATACCGCCGCCGCCGGAAGCGTCATTGCGCTTGTATGCGGGATAGCCGAACAGGTCGTCAAGATCTGCGATTTCCTTAAAGGAATCCTGACCCTTGGAAGGATCTGCGGATGCGGTCAGGAAGGGGCCGTTTTCGTCCATACAGCCGGCAATCAGAGTATCGCGGAAGATACCGATCGCACGGGTGGAGGTGAACATATTCTGCTGCACCATGGACTTGTAGACATCCATGTCACCGCCTACAGCGTCATAGATGCAGGTCAGCACATCGCCGTCAGCATCTTTGGAAGGAGTTACTTCGTAAATTACAGGAAGACCGTTCTGGTACATGATCGCTTCCTGCATCATGTCGATGCCGTATGCGGGATTGATCAGAATGGAGGGCTTGCCTGCCATCAGATTGACATCCTGAACCATACCTACGAAGTACAGTTTGCCGTTCATTTCGCATGCACTGCGGAAAGTGGGGATGATACCGTTGGTGTCCTTGGAAAGAAGCATAACGGTTTCACCGGTCTTCACGTTGAACTTGAAGAAGATACCGCCGGCATTCGCACCGTCCGGTTCACTGATGTACAGACGGCCGTTGTACATGGTATTCACCAGTGCCATTGCCATTTCACGGTCCATACCGGCATTCATCATGGAACTGCTGATGATGTTGGCAGCACCGAGACCGCCGTACATGGTTCCGATGTATACCCAGTCACCGTAAGATGCTGCTGCGTAGGAATAGGACTGGCCGCGGTCACCAACCAGATCCGTTTCCGCATTGGGATCATGCAGCGCAATTGCGCCGTTTCCTGCATAGTCAACAATTCCGTCCGGCTTTTCCAGAGGGGTGTTGGCATGAGAAATCTTTTCAAAGGTCATTTCCGCTCCGGTATAAGTATACTGGGGCTGGAGCAGTGCCTTTCCGGAGTCAGCAAGCCCGGCAGTCGGCATGATTCCGACCATCATGGTGCAGGCCAGCAGGGTGCTGATCAGTTTGCCTGTCATTCTTTTCATTTTTAATACTCCTGTTTATGTAATCTGGAAGCTGTAACTCAGGAAAACACCGAGATGACAATTCCCTGCAGATATTTTCCCGTATAAAGTGACTGCTTTTGCATAAGCCAATCTCAAAATTCCAGTAAAACTTCACCGGATGCTGTATTCCGAATATTGACCTGAAATACGGAAACCGCCCGTATTTTTTCTGAATTTTGAAAATTCGCCCATTTTTGTTTGTACCTGTAATTATATCACAATTCCCCTTGTTTGTAAATAGGTTGTGCGCCAATTATTATCGGATAATTTGTGAATTATTTGTACCGATGAACAACGCTGCTTCTGATGCTGTTTTGCATGTTCCCCTGCGCCCGTCAGAACTTCCGCCACACCATTTTGTTCACCACGCCGGTGTAGGACTGGATGATTTTGACAACCTTGGAGGACACGTTTTCTTCGATGTAATCCGGCACCGGAATTCCGTAGTCTCCGCTGCGGTTCATCTCAACCGCCGTATCCACCGCCTGCAGCAGACTGTTTTCGTCGATGCCGGCGAGAATGAAGCAGGCTTTGTCCAGAGCTTCCGGACGTTCCGTGGATGTGCGGATGCAGATGGCCGGGAAGGGTTTGCCGATACTGGTGAAAAAGCTGGATTCTTCCGGCAGGGTTCCGCTGTCGGACACCACTGCGAAGGCGTTCATCTGGAGACAATTGTAGTCATGGAAACCCAGCGGTTCATGCTGAATCACACGCCCGTCCAGAACAAATCCGCTTGCCTCGAGGCGTTTCCGGCTTCTGGGGTGGCAGGAGTAGAGGATCGGCATATCGTAGGTCTCCGCCATTCGGTTGATCGCGGTGAACAGACTGTTGAAATTTTTTTCGGTGTCGATATTCTCCTCGCGGTGAGCGGAAAGCAGGATATACTTCCCTTTTTCCAGCCCGAGACGGGTGTGGATATCACTGGCCTCAATCTCCGCAAGATTGTTGTGCAGAACCTCCGCCATAGGGGATCCGGTCACATAAGTCCGTTCTTTCGGCAGACCGCATTCCGCCAGATACCGGCGTGCGTGCTCGGAGTATGCCATATTCACATCGGAAATGATGTCGACGATGCGGCGGTTGGTTTCCTCGGGCAGACATTCGTCCTTGCAGCGGTTTCCGGCTTCCATGTGGAAAATCGGGATATGCAGCCGCTTCGCACCGATGACGCTGAGACAGGAATTGGTATCCCCCAGCACAAGAACGGCATCGGGCCTGATTTCCGCCATCAGCTGATAGGACTTGGCGATGATATTGCCCATGGTCTCGCCCAGATCCGCTCCCACTGCGTTGAGATACACCTCCGGATCCGCCAGTTTCAGATCCCGGAAGAACACACCGTTGAGGTTATAGTCGTAATTCTGCCCCGTATGGGCAAGAATGGTATCGAAATAGGTGCGGCATTTGGTGATCACAGCGGACAGGCGGATGATCTCCGGCCGGGTTCCCACGATGATCAGCAGCTTCAGTTTGCCGTTATTCTGAAAGGATGCATTGAATTCCATGTTTATACTACCTCAAAATATGTGTCGGGATGCTCCGGATCGAACATTTCATTGGCCCACATCAGCGTCACCAGATTCTCGCTTTCACTGAGATTGATGATGCTGTGGGTGTATCCGGGCAGCATATGAACGGCCTCGATTCTGTCGCCGGATACTTCAAATTCAAGCACCTCGTCCGTGCCGATCTTCCGCATCCGGATCAGACCGTGTCCGCTGACCACAATAAAGAACTCCCATTTGGTATGATGCCAGTGCTGCCCCTTGGTAATGCCGGGCTTTGAAATATTTACGCTGAACTGTCCGCAGGATGCCGTTTTCAGAAGCTCCGTGAAGCTCCCTCTCTCGTCCTCGTTCATTTTCAGAGGAAACGCGATTTTTTCTTTCGGCAGATAGGACAGATAGGTGGAATACAACTTTTTGGCGAAGGAATTTTCCGGAATCTCCGGCATCACCAGCGTTTTCGGCTGCTCCCGGAAGGATTCCAGCAGATCCGCAATCTCACCCAGCGTGATTTTGTGGGTTACGGGTGCTGCACAATACTCCCCGCCGCCGCAAAGAACCGTACTGATCCCGTCAAACCGGCAGCGGTGTTCCTTCCCTTCCAGAGCATCCAGCATTTCCGCAATCAGATCATCGATATAGAGCAGTTCCAGCTGCACGGACGGATCGTTCACGGTAATCGGAAGATCATTGGCAATATTGTGACAGAACGTCGCAACCGCGGAGTTGTAATTGGGCCTGCACCATTTTCCGAAAAGATTCGGGAAGCGGTAGACAAGTACCTTTGCTCCGGTTTCTTCGGCATACCGGAAGAGCAGATCCTCTCCGGCGCGCTTGCTTCTGCCGTAATCACTGTCGTATCGTCCGATGCAGGTCGCCTGAATGGAGGATGCCAGCATGACGGGACAGGTGTTGCCGTGTTTTTTCAGCGTTTCCAGCAATATGGAAGTAAATCCGAAATTGCCTTCCATGAATTCGGCAGGATCCTTGGGACGGTTCACTCCGGCCAGATGAAAGACAAAATCCGCTCTGGCGCAGTATTCGTCCAGCAGCTCCGGCGGAGTGCTGACATCATACTCCAGGATTCCTGAGACCGACAGATACGGACGGGTTCTGTCCCTGCCGTCCCGGAGATTTTGTAAAGCCGCAGTCAGGTTTTTACCGACAAATCCTGCTGCGCCGGTAATCAGAATGTGCATATACTCATTCCTCAGGTTGGTTTTTCTCCGCCCACTTGGCAAAACCGTCAGCTTCTTCAAAGGAATTCTGGAAGGCAATCTGCTGATCGGGCGTCAGATTCAGAAATTCTTCCCAGGTGTACTCTTCCGGCTGTTTTGCACCCGGTTCATCCCACGGAAGCTTGTCCGCCTGGGCCTTCTCCAGCCATTCCTCAAAGGCTTCAATGCTGCCGAAGCTGTTCTGGAATGCCATCTGCTGATCCCCGGTCAATGCCATATACTCAGCGTATGTGTAATCACACGGCTGTTTTGCACCGGGCTCATCCCACGGAAGCTTGTCCGCCTGCGCTTTCTCCAGCCATGCTTCAAAAGCTTCAATACTGCCGAAGCTGTTCTGGAATGCCATCTGCTGATCCCCGGTCAATGCAAGAAACTCAGCGTAGGTATAGTCGCACGGCTGTTTTGCGCCCGGTTCTTCCCACGGAAGTTTGTCAGCTTCCTCCTGCGCTTTCTCCAGCCAGGCAATAAAAGCTTCAATGCTGCCGAAGCTGTTCTGGAATGCCATCTGCTGATCCGACGTCAATGCGTTGAACTCTGCAAACGTGTAATCTGCCGGTTGTTTTGCTCCGGGTACTTCCCAAGGAAGTTTTGCGGATTCCGCACCCAGGGAGTATCCGTCCCATCCCGCCAGATATCTGGCAAGAATCATGGCATCTCTCCGGGTAACGAAGCCGTCTTCATTGATGTCGGCACAGATATACTGCATTTCTGTTTCTATCCCCGCAAAATACTCCTTGAAAAGCTTGTCATCATCCCATGATACTTCGCTGTCGCCGTCCAGATCCCCCAGCACATAGCCGGGGATACTCCGCTGCTGACGGGCTGCCTCATCCGCACAGATTCCGGAGGCAAGTGTTATGAATAAGCTTGCGGCGAGAAATCCGCACAATGCTCTGTTTTTTCCGCAGATCATCTCTGATTCACCCTCACGGCTCATTTGCGGCCAGCCAGTCCATAAAGCCGTCTTCATCGTCAAAGGCGCTCTGGAATGCAATCTGCTGGGCCATAGTCAGATCTTCAAAATCTTCCCAGGTGTAATCCTCAGGACGTTTTGCACCCGGCTTATCCCAGGGCATTTCTTCCTCTTCACCGCTGTTTCCGCCCTGTACGCGCTCCAGCCATGCTTCAAAATCGATTTCATTCTGGAACGCAATCTGCTGGGCATCGGTCAGCTGCTCGAATTCTCTGTAGGTGTAGTCTTCCGGACGTTTTGCACCCGGTTTGTCCCAGGGCATTTCTTCTTCACCGCTGTTTCCGCCCTGTACGCGCTCCAGCCATGCTTCAAAATCGATTTCATTCTGGAACGCAATCTGCTGGGCATCGGTCAGCTGCTCGAATTCTCTGTAGGTGTAGTCTTC
>JAFQWY010000138.1 GCA_017407225.1 Clostridia bacterium
CCTCGTACTATCTGCTTTGTTCCCTTGAAATTCTCGATGAAGAACAAAAGCTGAAACGCAAGGCAGATATGTTCACAAAGCGTACCATCAAGCAAAATACCATCGCAACCTCCGTCGATACCGCCGCCGAAGCATTAGCATTGTCCATATCGGAGAAAGCGCGGGTGGATATGCCGTATATGTCACAGCTCGCGGGCAAATCTGTGGAAGATCTCGCAAGCGAGCTGCGTGGCGTAATCTTCCAGATTCCCGAACCGGCAAAGAGTGATGGAAGTGTTCGCTACGTCACCGCCGATGAATACCTCTCCGGCAATGTACGCGAAAAACTGCGTATTGCCGAAGCGTTCGCCGCCGACAATCCCGATTTTTCTGTGAATGTGGAAGCTCTCCGTGCGGCACAGCCGAAGGATTTGGACGCATCAGAAATCGAAGTCCGCCTGGGTGCAACATGGATTGATAAATCCTGCATCAAGCAGTTTATGTTTGAACTGCTCGACCCGCCGTTCTATCTCCGCCGCAGGATCGACGTGAATTACTCCGAAATTACGGCAGAATGGAACATTAGCGGCAAGAGTGTGGACAGCAGCAACATCAATTCGTTTTATACCTACGGCACCGACCGGGCAAGCGCATATCGCATTCTCGAAGATACGCTGAACCTCCGCGATGTGCGTATCTACGATACCGTCACGGATGCGGATGGCAAAGAACGCCGTGTCCTCAACGCGAAGGAAACGACTCTCGCCGGACAGAAACAGCAGACAATCAAGGATGCCTTTCAGGAGTGGATATGGAAAACACCCGACCGCCGTCATGCTCTGGTGCAGAAGTATAACGAGCTGTTCAACAGCACCCGTCCGCGCGAATACAATGGCGAGCACATCACGTTCAATGGAATGAATCCCGAAATCTCCCTGCGTGAACATCAGAAAAATGCCGTCGCACATATTCTGTACGGCGGGAATACCCTACTGGCACACGAGGTAGGGGCAGGGAAGACATTCGAGATGGTTGCGGCGGCGATGGAATCCAAACGGCTTGGACTTTGCAACAAGCCGCTTTTTGCTGTTCCGAACCATCTGACCGAACAGTGGGCATCGGAATTTCTGCGGTTATATCCGTCAGCGAACATCCTTGTCACCACGAAAAAGGATTTTGAACCGGCGAACCGGAAGAAATTCTGTGCGCGTATTGCCACGGGAAACTATGATGCTATCATCATGGGACACAGCCAGTTCGAGAAAATCCCCATGTCAAAAGAGCGGCAGGAACAGCTTCTGCGAAGTCAGATTGAAGAAATTACGGACGGTATTGCGGAACTTCAGGCAAGCAACGCGGAACGGTTTACGATCAAACAGCTTGAAAGAACAAGGAAAAGCCTTGAAACGCGGCTATCTAAATTGCTGGATGATTCCCGTAAGGATGATGTGATTACCTTTGAGCAGCTCGGTGTGGACAGGCTGTATGTAGACGAGGCACACAATTACAAGAACCTGTTTCTTTACACAAAAATGCGTAATGTAGCAGGACTATCCACCACCGACGCACAGAAATCCTCGGATATGTTCATGAAATGCCGTTATCTCGATGAAATCACCGGCAGTAAAGGCGTGGTGTTCGCAACGGGTACACCGGTCAGCAACAGTATGACAGAGCTGTACACCATGATGCGCTATCTCCAGCATGATACCCTGGAGAAAAAGCATCTGAATCATTTCGACGCATGGGCATCCACGTTCGGGGAAACGACCACAGCCATCGAACTTGCACCCGAAGGCACAGGCTATCGTGCAAGAACGAGATTTGCGAAATTCTTCAATCTGCCGGAGCTGATGAATCTGTTCAAAGAAGCGGCAGACATCAAAACCTCCGACCAGCTTCATCTGCCCGTTCCCGATGCGACCTATCACAATGTTGTGGCTAAGCCGACAGAGGTACAGAAAGCATTAGTGCAGGAGCTGTCCGAACGTGCATCGAAAGTCCATGCAGGTGTGGTCGATCCATCGGTCGATAATATGCTGAAAATTACGTCGGACGGACGAAAGCTCGGTCTTGACCAGCGAATCATCAATCCCGATCTGCTGGACGATCCCATGAGCAAAGTCAACCTTTGCGTGGACAATATCTTTCAGATTTGGGAGGACGGCAAAGCGGACAGGCTGACACAGCTTGTATTTTCCGACCTTTCCACGCCGAAAACAAGAACCACATCGGACAAAATCGCCGCGAAATCTGCTGTTGATGCGGATGTTCACGGTGTTGTTGAAGCTGTTGACCGCGACATTCCCGATGAATCGCCGTTCACGGTATATGAGGACATTCGGGACAAGCTCATCTCACGCGGTGTGCCGCGTGAGGAAATCGCATTTATTCACGATGCCGATACGGAAGTGAAGAAAAAGGAGTTATTCGCCAAAGTCCGAAGCGGTCATGTGCGTGTGCTGATTGGCAGCACATCGAAGATGGGCGCAGGCACGAATTGTCAGGACAGGCTTGTGGCAC
>JAFQWY010000139.1 GCA_017407225.1 Clostridia bacterium
ATCTGCGAAGCTACCATCGCGGTTCTCGACCTGCTGGATTCCGATCCTTCCTACAGAACCCGCCTGTTCGACAACACCAAGCTGTTCGCTGAAGAAATCTCCAAACTGGGTCTGGATGTAACCTTCCGCGGTTCTCCCATCCTGCCCATCATGCTGTACGATGAGCACAAGGCAAGCGAATTCGCACGCCGCGCAATGGACAAGGGCATCTACGTTGTAGCATTCTCCTACCCCGTTGTTCCCAAGTCCAAGGCAAGAATCCGCACCCAGATCTCCGCTGCCCTGACCGAAGCCGACATCCGCGACATCGTTGCGAAGTTCGCTGAAATCAAGGAAGAAATGGGTCTGTAATTCCCGATTCAACAGAATATACAAAATCCGGTGACGATCTTTGGATCATTCACCGGATTTTTTGTTTGATTCAGTCAGCATTGTTCATCGCGCCGACAAAGCGGTATGCCGCACACAGACTCTGACCGCAGGACAGCCGCTCGGTCATCTCAATCACGCCGTCAGAGGCGTCAATCAGCCCCAGGGTGTACATTTCAACGGCGGCAGAAGCCAGACAGGGCTCTGTCACCCCTGCAGCGGTTATACCGTCACCGTCACGGATCACAGTGAACTCCACGCGGTTCAGAACATCCAGCAGCGCCTGCACCGACTCGCCTTCCCGCAGGATGTACTCAGTCGTTTCGTAGGATCCGCCCACTTCCCCGGCATGGGTCACGCCTGTTACGGCATCGTAGGCATCCTCAAATGCATCCGCATACGACGGAGACAGCCGCGCCAGGATTTCCTCCATCTCTGCGGATGAGAGAACCGCACAGTTTTCCTCCGTCAGGTATTGATACCGCAGATGTCCCAGTTCGGCGTAGGTGCGGATCATGTAGTCCGCGGTGTAGCCCGAACGTGCAATCAGCCGGGCAGCGAGATCGAAGCCGTACAGATCCTCGTACCCCTTCAGGTAGTACACGTCTTCCCGTACACCTGCCTCAGCTGCGCCGATCAGCTCCTGCAGCATACCGGTTTCCACACGGGTAATGCTGGGATCGCACACATACAGGGACGTACGCTTGCCCACACCTTTCACAATCTCAGCAAGGCGGGAGCTGAATTCTCCCGTACCTTCGCTCAGGTCGATCCGCTGGTAGAATCCGTTGAATTTCTCGCGGATCCATGGATCATCGATGCGTTCAAGGATCAGTTTCATCATGGCATCGGTGTAAACATAGTCGAATGCCACCTCCGCACCGGCAATGCCCTTGTTGTAGCAGTCAAGAAGCGCTTCTCCCTCTGCGGCAGTGAGATTTGCGGTAATCATATTCATTTCCGCTGCCGTGATTACCTCCGGCAGTATCACTGATGCCGTTTCGCGGTCACCGCTGTCGTATTCCAGCAGTTCCGCCGCACATTTGCTGATCAGTGTAAGATTCTTATTGGTCAGCGGCTCCGTGGTTCTCAGTTCACGAAGCTCCGCAAGCAGATTACTGTCGATTTTTCCGGATCCGGCACACAATCTTCTGAACTGCTCCAGGTTTCCGTTGCCGACGGCACTGTTCAGTCCGGTTTCTCCTAGGATCCGGGACAGCTGCTCCAGATAGGACGACACGGTTACGTTGTCCTCCAGATGCATGGATCGCTCGTTCTGACCGGTCAGCAGTGCGTAATTGGCAATGTACGCCGCATAGTCGTCATTCTGGGACACGATGGGATTGGTCAGGCAGAGCATCACAATCGCTGTGCACAGCACGAGAGATCCGGCTTTTGCCAGATATCTCTCACCGCCGTTTTTTGAAATGGTACGGAGCCGGTTTTTCAGATGACGTCCGGCTGCGGACATCCGGCATCCTGCACGGATTGCATCGGTGTGCAGAACATCGAACGCAGACTGACGGCACAGCATCATGGCATATTCGGTTCGCGGAATCCCGCATTCGGACAGAGTCCGCTGATCGCAGAGCACCTCAAGGTCTTCTCTGAGCAGACCGCGAACCAGCCAGATCAGCGGATTGTACCAGAACAGGCAGGTTACGAACGTGGAAAACAGCAGAATCGGATTGTCGCCGTACTTGTAGTGGCTCAGCTCATGGGCGAATACCATGGGGGCTTCCCGGGAATCAAGATTTTCACGGCATACGACCGCAGGGTTCAGGCATCCGACAACCATATCGGTATAGCCTATCCGCAGCGGCGGCGTCCGGTCAGGTCGGATATGCATTTTCTCGGCGGTATCCCGGTAACACTTCAGAAGGGATTCATCCTCACACAGCACGGATGCGCGCACAACACGGCGTCTGGCACGGGAATAGCAGACGGCACTGACGGTCAGTGTCACCGCGATTCCCGCGGCATACAAAAGCAGAATTGTCCGGTTGAACAAATCCGTATAGTCAACTGACGGTTCATCGATGATTTCATTGATATAGGCACCGAGAGTGATTGCATCTTCTTCCGTATGGTTTTCCGTCTGCAGAATCCTGTCCGTTTCCGCCTCTTCTCCGGGATCCGTGAGTACATAAGGGTTTTCCTCCGACTCATCCCTGGCTTCCAGTTCTTCCGCAATATCGTTCTGAAGGGTGTACATAATCGTCCGGCCGGCGGGAATCAGGTTATAGATGGATAATTCACTTTCCGGAAAAATAGGACAGATCAGCCGTACCAGAAGTACCAGCCACAGGACAGCACCGATTTTGGGTGGGATCCGGCATTTGAAAATCTGCTTGACTGCGATGATGATGAGAGCCGTAACTGACGAAAAAATTGTCACCTGCATCAGCAGCAGGACAAAAAATTCCGGCATATAGCCTCCTTCACGCAAGCGTTAGTATCTTCAGTCTTCGATCTGGCTGAGAATCCCGATGATATCCTTCTTTTCCTGTTCGGTCAGTCTGCCGTCGCGGACAAGGGATGCCATCAGATTGTATGCATTGTTGTCAAATACCCGTTCGATAAAGGATGCTACCTCACTCTTGACGCATTCGTCCTTGGAGGTCTTGGGGGTATATTTGTACACACCGGTTCTTTTATCGATATCCACAGCCCCCTTTTCCGCCAGCCGGATGATGAGGGTGCGGATTGTGGTATTGCTCCACCCTGTAGAATCCTGCAGACTCTGGACGATCTCACCGAGAGTCATGCCGCGGTTGTTCTTTTCACAGCCGTCCCACAGCACTTTCATGATGCTCCATTCCGCTTCGGAAATCTTGACGGTCTTTCTTCTTCCTCGCATTGTATTTCTCCTTTTCTGTATGTTAATATGCATTTTTCAAAGATATAAAACTCCGTTTATCATTATACCCGATACACCCCTTTGTTGTCAATGCTCAAATTCTCCAAGAAAATACGCCGCAATTTATACAATTTATCCTTTCCGAATAGGTTCAAATTGTGCATTATGAAGAAAAACGCAATAGTCTTGACAAACCCGGTCATCTGTGATACAATCATACCACACCACAAAACCTACAACTTCAGGAGGAATTATGTCAAAAGTTCTGTTGATACTGCTGGACGGTATGCGTCCCGATTCCATTACGGATATCCCTCAGGTACAGGAACTGAAGAAAACCGCAAGCTGGTCCATGGACGCACAGACCGTGTTCCCGTCTGTGACCCTGCCCTGCCATATGTCCCTGTTCCACAGTGTGGATCCCGACCGTCACGGCACCACCACCAACACTTATATGCCCCAGGTACGTCCCATCAAGGGTCTGTGCGAAGTGCTGAAGGCCAATAAGAAGGTCAATGCATTCTTCTATTCCTGGGAAGAGCTGAAGGATCTGTCCCGTCCCGACTCCCTCAGCTTCGCCTGCTACTGCTCCGGTCATACCGAAACCTATGAACTGGCAGATGCACACACCGTTGACATTCTCACCGACTATATCCCCAAGTATCAGCCCGACTTCACCTTCCTGTACTTCGGTCTTACCGATATGGCAGGCCACAGCTACGGCTGGATGTCCGAACGCTACATGACCGCCATGCAGGAATCCTGGGAAAAGGCTGCACGCGCCATCGCATGCCTGCCCGAAGATTACACCGTAATCATCACCGCTGACCACGGCGGACACGGCAGAAGCCACGGTTCCACCATGCCTGAAGACATGACCATTCCGATTTTCTTCAAGGGTCCCGATTTCAAGCCCGGCGAAGAACTCCACGGTCTGAACATCAAGGATATCGCTCCCACCATCACCAGACTCCTGGGCTGCGAACCCGATCCTGAATGGGAAGGCAAGTCCCTCATATAATTCCATGAAACAGAAACGGAAGTACCGGTATTGCCGATGCTTCCGTTTTTCATATACCAAAAGAAAACAGGTGAAGCTGACCCTCACCTGTCTTTTTGATTGGATTATTCAGTTTCGCCACCGAGATCCTTTACGAGCTTGGTAATCGCGCGGTTGATGACACGCTTGTTGGCTGCCATCTTGGAAGTATAAGTGTTGGCACCGTTCCAGATGCAGTCTGCGTAAGCGGAGTTCGGAACGCCGGAGAAGAGAGAGGTGGAGAAAATCTTACCGAGGTCAAAGTGTACGTTTGCGCGGAGAGTATCGAAAATGATGGTCTGACGGCCGGTTTCGTCGAAGTTGTACTTTGCCTTGTATGCCTGTTCAAATACAGCAGGAGTTACGCGGCGGTAACCTTCGGAAGCGAGGCATTCCATAAGAGCGCCTGCCTGGTCTTCATCCTGTACTACCAGCGGGATACCCCACATGGTAACTGCATTGGTTACGGATGCAATGTAGTTTTCCTGATTTTCGTCAAACTTGGGCTGGGGAACGAAACCGTAGTTCAGTTCGGTGTTGCGGAGACCGGTAGCAACGTGTCCGAGAGGATATACATAGAACAGTGATCTTCCCTGGTCAAATACGTCAGTAACGTCGACGTTGCCCTTCCATACGTCGCCTTCGAAAATAGCAATCCACTTGTCGATCAGCGCGGTTACTCTTTCGCTGTTAACGTCTTCGGAAAGCGCGGGCATTCTGTTGGCATCCAGTTCGATCCAGGTGTTGCCTGCGGAATAATAGGTGGTCTGAAGCTGGTCATGTGCGATCAGCATACCGAATACGTCAGCGGAGTCCTTTTTGCCGTTACCGTTTTCGTCAGTCCAGATACCGTTGATCATTTCCTGCATCTTGTCCAGAGTCCATGCGTTTTCCAGAACGATTTCATAGGGATCTTCCAGCTGGAAGTCGTTGATCATGTCCACGTTGAAGAATACACCGGACATACGTGCCAGCGCGGAGTAGGACAGGTCGCCTGCGGTCAGGTAAACCATCTCGCCGATAGTACCTGCATCCGTTGCGGACTTATAGTACCAGGGCTTGGAAAGGTCAGTGTACTGCAGTGCATTGATGTCCAGCAGCAGACCGCCGACAGCGCAGCTTGCCGCGTCACCTGCGTAACCCGCGATCAGGTCAAGGCTGAAGTCGCCGGCGTTGACGCTCTTCTGTACTTCATTCATGAACTTGCCGTCCCAGCCTCGTGTCATAACCTGGTTGTAGCCCAGCTTGACCTTCAGACGTTCTTCAACAGTCAGGTTTCTGTAGAACACGGCACTGTCAACGATTTCGCCGGTATCTTCTTCCACCATGAATTCGCTGGGGTCGTAGGTATTCCAGGTGAGGATGGTTACATCGTCATCACCGTAATCCAGGGAATCGGGAAGTTCATCCGCGATAAAGGGATCGGTTTCTGCCTCCAATTCGGATTCGCCGGGAACAGCCTCAACGTTTGTGGTTCCCGCTGCATCGCCGTTGGAGGTTTCTTCTGCGGTGCCCTCAGCGCATGCTACCAGACCTGAGGACAGGAGCAGAAGAGCGAGGAGCATGGAAAGGGTTCTCTTGCTTTTCATCATTGTATGTGCCTCCTGTTTATGTAAGAAAATTAATTAATCGTATTTTGACGGATCAGTCCCAGTATTCGGGATTCTTCCAGCGTCTGTCGGGATACTTCTGGATTCCCTCTTCGGATTCGTAAGGCAGGGTGATGGTATTGGTGCCGAAGCCGGATACCATAACGTGCTTTACCTTTTCGCTGTTCAGGAACCACTGGTTGTAATCGGATCCGCTGGTGGAGAAGAAGTCGCCCCAGCATACGGGCCAGATAACATAGGTGGGATCGATGGTCTGATACAGTTCAACGAAACCGGATCCGCCGTAGCCATGGTGACCGACCTGCATCATATCGCTCTGCAGATAGTCACCGAACTGTTCGATCGCCAGCATACCCGCGTTGGTCTGCAGGTCGCCCAGCCAGAGCATGGTCTGACCTTCGATGGTGGACTTGAACAGTGTAGTGCTGTAGTTCATGCCGTAATTCACAATGGACATGGGATAGCAGTCTTCGAGGGTGCCGAGGATTTCCATCTTCATGTTCTTTACGTAAATCACATTGCCGGTATGGGGCTTGATGACGGGAACATCGCTGTAGTAATCTGCAATTACCTTGCGGAACATGGTGTAGCGCGGCAGGCTGTCGTCCAGCATATAGGGAGAGTCGGATGCAGCAATCTCTTCGTCCTTGGGGAAATTGTAGATGAAGGATTCCACCACGGTCTTGTCGTGGTAGCGGATTGCGAAGTCGTTGAAGGTACCGATATGGTCGCCATGGCAGTGGGACATGAACCATGCGGCGATAACGGGCTTTTCTCCCTCGGGAGTCTGCTTCACGAGAACTTCGTACAGCTTCTCTGCTTCCACACCGTTGTCGTCAGCGAAACCGCCGTCCACGATGAAGAAGGTGCCGTCGGCCAGGCGGATGACATGGGATGCGCCTTCGTTTACCTTGACGGTTTCCAGATTGATGCTGGTCAGGGTTGTGGTGGTCTTTTCTTCATACTTGTTGTCCGCTTCCAGGATGGGGAGAACGCCTCTGGGTTCCCAAATCACGCGCGCGGTATTGTTAGGAGCAATATAGTATGCGTTGACCTGAAGCTGATCGGATACATAGGTAGCGAACAGGTTGTCCTTTATCTGATTGTCGGTATAGAGAGTGAAGCCGGCCGCTTCCAGATAACCGAGGTATTCGCGGTACTGATCTGCGGTAGTATCTGTGGCCTTCATCACATAGGTACCGCCGGAGCTTTCAAAAACCTCAACATTGCCGTACAGGTATGTGGGAACCTGACCGTCGCCGAACTGTACTTCCGCGGTCACCGGGAATCCGGAGAATACGAAGCATCCGTTTGCATCCAGTGTGATCATGTTATTCTTGAACACGTGCTCCACTGCGGCTTCCATGGACATCTGGTTGATACCGCAGATGACGATCTTGTTGCCCACAGCATCGATGCGGTACTGGATGGCATTCAGCTCACCTGCCGCTGCCTGGGATGCAGCACGGTTGGTCACGCCGAGAAGGATCTCGGGCTGGGTTTCGTCCACTTCCGTTCCCTTCTTGGTCCAGTCGGTGCCGAACTCAAAGTTCACACCGGTCAGCTCGGTAAGGGACTTGCGGAAATCGATTGCCGCATCCACAACCGCATCGTTTGCATCCTCGGCGCGGACGATCTTGAACTTCGCGGTCTGTCCTTCCGTAAGGATTACGGGAACCGCTTCCACATTCTGAGCGGTATCGGCAGCGGTATCGCCGGTTGTTTCGGCGGTTTCGGTTTCGCCGCAGGCAGTGAGCATTCCGCTCAGCAGAAGACCCGCCGCGAGTACAGATATAATTTTCTTTACCAACATAGTTTTTGCCTCATTCAGGGTATGATTTCACTGTTATCAGTTCCAGAATTCGGGATTTCTCCATCTTCTGCCCGGAATTCTGTTGTATTCGCCGTTCTTGCTTACTTCGACATCATCAAAGTTAAGCGGCAGCTTGATTGTGGAAGTTCCGAATCCGGAGACAACCACCAGTTTGATATTTTCGCTGTCCTCCAGGCACCACTTGTTATGATCGTAATCATAGGTGCTGAAGTAGCTTGCCCATGCTGTTGTGTGGATGCAGTAGGTGGGATCCACACGTTCGTACAGTCTTACCGTACCGCCGCCGAAGCCGTGGTGGGCAAGCTGCAGAATGTCGGACTTCACATAGTCCCCGAACTGTGCCAGCAGGGTGTCTCCCGCAACTTCCGTAGCGTCGCCCAGCAGAAGCATGGACTGTCCGCCGATATGAACCTTATAGATCACGGAGCAGGAGTTGGTGCCGTGAGACATAACGGAACTGGGATAGAGATCCTCGTGTGTGTAGAGAACTTCGATTTTTGCGTTTCTGATGTAGAAGATATTGCCTGTGTGGGGCTTGATCACAGGCACATCGGAATAATACTTTTCCATGGCTTCCTTGAAGTAGAAGCCGCTGTTGATTTCGTTGTAGCCCAGTCCGATCACCTGATAGTGGGACGGAACCACAACCTGTTTATCGGATACCAGAAGCTCTTCCTCGCTGGGGAAGTTGCAGATGATCTGCTCGATAACCACTTCGTCGTGGTACAGTCTTGCAAAATCATTGAAGGTGCCGATATGGTCGCCGTGGGGATGGCTGAAAATCCACGCCGCGATCACGGGCTTTTCGTGCGTGGTCTGTTCCTTGAGAATTTCAAGGAGTTTCTTGGCTTCCACGCTTCTCTTGTCAGCGTAGCCGCCATCGATGATGATGAAGCTGCCGTCGTCCATACGATAGATGAGGGATGCGCCTTCCAGCACTTCCTCTTCCAGGTCAACAACAGTCAGCATGGTTTCCACGGATCCTGCGTTTTCATACACATTATCCGATTCCAGTCCGGGAAGATTCTTCTTCGGCTCCCATGCCACACGGACGCTGCGGGGTCCCGGGAAGTAACCGATGTTCACCTGCAGTGCTTCGTTGGTGTAGGTCACGAAGGAATTGCCGCCGAATTCGGCTCCGGTATACTTTTCATACCCTGCGGATTCCAGCAGGCTGATGTATGCCTTGAATTCTTCCTCCTTGGCACGCTGTGCGTGAAGAATTTTTGTTCCTGCCGAGCTTTCGTAAACTGCCGTTCTGCCGTAGGGATACATGGGCAGTTCATCGGGAGGAAGTTCAATGGTTTTGGTAACGGACACCGGTTCGATGACGGTGTTGCCATCTGCATCGGTCGTCAGACAGTTTTCCAGGAAATAATCCGCAGCCGCTTCCATAGTCTGTACGGTTTCTCCGTAGAGCAGAATCCGGTTTGCGTCGGCATCCACACAGTACTGGATGGCAGTCAGGGATTTCTTCGCTTCTGCGGAGGCGTCCCGGTTAGTGGCTCCGATGAGAATCTCGGGGGTATCTCCCGCTTCTTCCCAGTCGGTACCGAACGCGAATTTGACTCCGGTCCGTTCTTCCAGTGTTTTGCGGAATTCAACCGCCGCTTCCACTTCTTCATCATCGGCATCTTCGGGACGTACGATCCGGAACAGTGACGCTTTTCCGTCCGTCAGTCTGATTCCGGTTTCCTGTGCCTCAGTTTCTTCTGTCTGTTCCGCAGGTGCCTCTGTCTCCGACTCGGGTTCGTTTTCCGTTCCGCAGGAGACGAATAGCAAAGCACCGAGCAATATCAGAAGCAGTCTTTTCATTCCGTCACACTCCATTTAGGTCAAAATTTGTATATTTCCTACTATTTCTGAACGATTTAAGCTCGTTCTTTCTACATGGTGTTTTAATAAAGAAACCCCACGATGGGTGTCTGCCGGAGTGCTGTGCACCTGTGCCCGAGCACACCATCGTGGGATACATCCTTATTCGGTTATCTGAAATTCAGAAAACTCAGTTTCTCTTCTTGGAGATTGCGTAGCCTGCTGCGGAAACGATTGCTGCAACTGCTGCGATTACTGCTGCGTCGAAGGTCTGAGGAGCTTCGGGCTCGGTTACAACAACTTCTGCTTCGGTTTCTGCGGGAGCTTCGGTTTCAACAACTTCAGCTTCGGTTTCTGCAGGAACTTCAACAGCGGGAGCTTCGGTTTCGGGAGCGGCAGTTTCTACTGCGGGAGCTTCAGTTTCAGCGGGAACTTCTTCAGCTGCGCCGAGAGCGCCGATAGCGGTAAGCTGTGCCTTGTATGCACCTGCTACTTCTTCAGCGGTGAGTGCTCTGTCGTAGATGTTGGCGTCAACAACGCGGTATTCGGTGTAACGGCCGATGTTTTCGGAGGTATAAGCAACGTTCATACCGATACCGAGGGTATCAGCGGTCATGCTGCCTGCACGGAAAGCGCCGGTACCGAAGTCACCGGAGGAGATCAGGAGACCGTTGTGGTACAGGGAAAGCTTGTTGGTTTCCTTGTCGTATACACCTACAACGTGTTCGATCTGACCGGGGATGTGCCATACGTTAGCGGGCTGAGATTCACTGGTCTTATTGTTATCGTTGTAATAAACAGCACAAGCGTACTTGGAGTCACAGCCGAGTTCGGAATCGTTGGGGTCTGCGCCGATCTGGAAGTTGAGCTGAGCGTCGCCGCCTCTGCTGTACAGAGTGATACCGCCGCCGTTGCAGCTGCAGATCAGACCAACAGTACCGCCGATGGGATTCTGGGTCTGGAAGAAGATTTCAAAGGTGGTGCCGTTCATGTAGAATTCGCCGGAAGCTGCTGCATCTGCGAAGGGGAGCTTCAGTTCAAGGTATTCACCGTCAGCTGCGCCAACGTATGCCTTAACGGGATATTCCTTGCCTTCGTGGAGAACAGTGGTGTCGGTAACTGCGCCGCCTACTACGGTGAAGGTGGTGTTGCCGGCCTTGTCAGCGGGAGCGCCGTCGGTGAGATCCAGGTCGGACCATGCCGCACCGGGTTCAACTGCGGATGCGAGAGCTGCTTCGGTAGCTGCCTTGAGAGCTGCTGCCGCATCAGCATCTGCTGCTGCCTTATCTGCTGCTTCTGCTGCCGCTGCTTCAGCTTCTGCTGCTTCGCCTGCTGCAACTGCATCTGCACCGATACCGATGGAAGCCATGAGAGAAGCATACTGAGCCTTGACTTCGTCAGCGGTCATTGCGCCCTTGTAGATGTTGGCGTCAACGATGCGGTATTCGGTCTTTGCACCGAGGGATTCGGAGGGATATGCTACGTTGGTACCGATAGCGAGAACTTCGCCGAATGCGGAACCGATGTGGAATTCGCCGGAACCGTAAGTACCGGAGGATACCAGTTCACCGTTGTGGTAGCAGGACAGGGTCTTGGTTTCCTTGTCGTAGGTACCTACAACGTGTTCGATCTGTGCGGGAATCAGGAATGCGTTTTCGGGCTGACCTGCGCCGCCCTTGTAGTTGTCGCCGTACTTAACGGCTGCAGCATAACGGCCGCCGCCCAGTTCGGAGTCGTTGGGGTCTGCGGTGGTACCGATCTGATAGTTGAGCTGGCTGTCAGCACCTCTGAGATACAGGGTTACGCCGCCGCTGTTACAGTTGGTGTAAAGACCAACGGTGGAGCCGGGGAGTTCCTGAACCTGGAAGAAAGCTTCGAAGGTGTTGCCCGCCATGAGGAATTCGCCCAGTTCTTCGCCGTCCATATCGAAGGGAAGTTCAACTTCGATGCAGTCGCCGGTTTCCTTGCCGACGTATGCGGTTACGGGGTATTCCTTGCCGTCAAAAGTAACGGTGGTGTTTTCAACTGCGCCGCCTACCATAATCATGGTGGTGTTGCCGGTTGCGTCTACAGGGGTGCCGTCAGTGAACTGAAGGTCACTCCAGATTTCAGCTGCGGAAGCACTTACAGCAAGTGCAGCAGTAAGCAGAAATGTGAGTGCAGTGCCAAGAATTTTTTTCATTGCATTCTATCCTTTCTTAAACAGTAATTCTGCGCCAATAATATAATAACATACCTGCTAAATTCTGTCAAGCTTTTCTCAATAAAATTATACCTATTATTTTTTACTCAATTCAATGCATCGGAATTCTAATAAATAGTTCCGGTTATTTCAGAAATCCTGCACCCGAAATGCCCGATTCTGCCGAGAAATCACGCACCGAATGCCCTGATTTTTGCTCAACAGCCATACAGAAAATGAAATTAACTCATTGACAAATCCGTCTGCATAGTATATAATACAGTCAAAAATCTCACATAAGGATCCGAATGCCAATGCAGATCAATCCGCTGTTTTTCAACAGCCTCTTCTATATGCGCGACAATATCAACAATATGTCGCGGACGGAAAGAACCATTGCAGCATATATATTGAAAAATCCGTCGGCAATTGTGGCGGACACCCTGCGGGTCAGCGCCGAAAAAATCGGTGTATCCGAAGGAAGCATCATCAACTTCTCGAAAATGCTGGGACTCGACGGTTTTTCCGCGCTGAAGCTGAACATTGCCCAGTGCATCACCCCCGTTTCACACCCGGGAAACAGCGGAGAATTATCCACGGATCAGGGAGCCAAAGGGCTGGTCAGACAGGTCATGGACAATCTGACAGCATCCTTCCGCACAACCTGTGATCTGCTCAGCGAAGAATCCCTGAACCGGGCCATCCGGATGATCACGGAAGCCGGCAGAATTGAGATCTACGGCATTACATCCTCTGCCGCGCTGGCTGAAGATATGTACTACCGTCTGCTGAAGCTGGGATTTCCCGTAAAAGCGGTCACGGATGCTCTCATCTGTCCCGTTTCCGCCATGATGCTGAACGAGAATTCCCTTGTGATCGCAATCTCGGCCTCGGGACGCACTTCCCACCTGCTGCGCGCCATCACCATTGCCCGTGAGCAGGGCGCCGGAATTATCTCAATCACCGCATCCGCTGCCTGTCCCCTTGCAAAATCCAGCGATCTGGCACTGATCACCGGCACCACCAATCTGATGGTGGACAACTTCTCCAATGAAGCCAAAGTGGTTCAGCTGTTCCTCATCGAAGCCCTGTGCACCTGCCTGGCTTTCAATGCGAAAGAAAAATCGGCAGCATATCAGGAACAGATCGACCGCCTGTGGGACGAATACTACTCCAAATAAACGCTTCTTTAATTTTCAAGAGCTTTTGCGGCATATATGCCGGTCAGATATCCGCCCTTATCATTCTCATATCATCAGCTTTGCTGGCACGGAGGTAACCCCGAGTGAAAAAACAAAAGTCCATTCCCAAAAAAACTATGTATTTCTGCTTTCTCTGCTGTCTCGTTTACTTTACCAGCTACCTGACCCGTATTGACTACGCGGCTGTGCTGGTGGAGATTATTGAGGATCTGGGCATCACCAAAAGTGCTGCCAGCATTGCTGTAACGGGCAGCTTCATTACATACGGCCTCGGTCAGCTGGTGTCCGGCTATCTGGGCGACAAGATCGCACCCCGCACCCTCATCGCCGCCGGTCTCTGCTGTACCTCCGCCACAAATCTGCTCATGTCCGTTCTTCCGAATATCACGGTAATGACCGTATTCTGGTGCTTCAACGGTTTCTTCCAGGCAATGCTCTGGCCGCCGCTTGTACGGATTATGGCGGAAAATCTGGACGAAAACACCTATTCCACTGCTTCCGTATCCGTTTCCGCAGCTGCTTCTGTAGCCACCATCGCGGTATATCTGCTCTCCCCCCTGGTCATTCTTCTTTCCGGCTGGAAGCTTGTCTTCCTTATCTGCGGCAGTGCCGGTTTCATCACCGTCATTCTCTGGCTGGCCGGAACCCGGACACTCTCTCCCGGTGCATCCGAAAAGCCCGTCAACCCCGGCAGCGGTGCACAGACCGGAGCGGTCAGCGGCAAGGTTCTTGCACGTTCCGGCATCTTCATCATCATGACCGGCATCATCCTGCAGGGAATTCTCCGCGACGGTATTTCCACCTGGATGCCCACCTACATCAGCGAAGTCTTTGATCTCGGCACCCATGTCTCCATCCTCACCGCGGTGATTCTGCCCGTCTTCAGCATCATGAGCGTGTCCATCGGATCCGCAATTCAGAAGAAAATCGGCAACGAAGTAAAAACCGCCGCTATTCTCTACGGTGTATCCGCCCTTTCCGCACTGATCATCATTCCCTTCTTCTCCTCCAGTATGATCGTCTCCGCGCTGATGATGGCAATCATCACCGGTGCCATGCATGGCGTCAACCTGATGCTCATCAGCCGCCTGCCCGTTCACTTCAAGAGATACGGCAAGGTGTCCACCATCTCCGGCATTCTCAATGCCTGCACCTATGTGGGCAGTGCCCTCTCCACCTACGGCTTCGCACATCTTTCCGAAGCATTCGGATGGTATTTCATCATCATTTCCTGGGCTGTCATCGCACTCCTCGGAACTTCCGTCTGCGCTGTCTGCATCCGCCGCTGGGAAGCGTTCCGCGATCACTGACCGACGCATTCTCTCCGTAATACAAATCAACCGGGTGTCCTGAAAACGGGATACCCGGTTGTCTGTTTATTCCTGTGTGCGGATGTACTCAGCGATGCTTCTGCCGAATGCCCTTCCCAGCTCCAGCATGGCATCCACGGAAACCTTCCCGCCGTTCACGCCGAAATAAGGTGTTTCCGTTGTGACGGACAAAACCACGGACGGCTGTTTCGAGAAATAATTTTTGCTGTTGGGACTGTTCTCATTGTTCCAGGCTTCGTTGGGACCCACATCCCAGCCGCCTGTGTATTCCAGCTCATTCCCAGCGGTTTCCGCTTTCATAATCTCCCCGAACCGGTCGGTGTACGGCTCCATGGCTTCGGTGCTGCGGCTGAAGAACACATAGTCATTCTGATTCCCCATATGCCACGGGGAGTGGAAGTCGAAAGTATACCGCAGATCGTTTTCCCTGCCGAATGCCATCATCTCCGCCACAACCTCATAGACAGGCGCATCCGTGTAGTCCCGGTTGTGATCGTGGGGTCTGCGGTTCTTGCCCTGATCCCCGTCCAGCACGCCGTCGTAGTCCACGAAAGGTACGGCAAGCACCGCATAACCTTCGGGCAGCCAGGCGAGCAGGGATTCCATTACGCCTTCCATCACATAGTTTCCCGTGGATTCACAGGCATGATGCCGCGCGGTCAGAAGAATCCATTTGTCCCCGTCTCCGAACCGGACCGCAGGAAGTTCTCTTCCCTTCACGGATCTGCAGAAAACTTCCGGACTCAGACCGTTTGCCGCGCAGAGCCTGTCGAATCTTGCGGGATTATAAACCATGTTGTGGGCAAAATACACCCGGTTTTCGTCAGATCCAAAGGTATAGGTGAATCTGTCGCCGCAGCCGGATTCGCTCCAGCACCATGTTTCGAGATCATGGCTGACAGCTGCGCCGAATCTGCCCACACGATTGGGATCCGGGAACACAAACGTAACGGTTCTGCCTTCAAATCCCTCCGCACAGAACGCCCAGTAGAACCAGTCGCCCTCGGTATCACGGATTTCGCGCTCCAGATATACGATGTCGTTTTCGATCCGGTCAACTGCAATATTGCCGCCGGTAAAATTCCGATGTATGGTCATGTCGAACCTCCTGTGTTTCGCAGATCAGGATTCCTCAGTCTTCTCTTCGGCTGCCGCAGCCAGTTTTTCAAGCTGCTTCTGAACCACTTTCTGCTTTCCTTTGGTCTTCGATGCAAAAGTATCCGTACCGCTTTCAAAGATTTCCATGTACATGATATAAGTATTGTCCGGCAGCACGCTGAGTCCGATATCGTAAACCGCTGACTCAAAAATGATATCCAGCATTGCGGCAGAACCTTCATCTCTCGCATACTTGGACTTGAGAAGCGTTTCTTTATAAAGCGGAATCAGGCTGTCGTGGGAATCCCGGCAGAGTGCTTCCAGAATGATGCCGACATTTTTATAATTCTCCGGCTTCAGCGTGATCGGCAGACCGGCAATGGCACCGCCGGAGGTCAGGGCATAATACCGCTCCTGCTCTTCGGAATACTTGGGGAACGGCAGAATACCGATATCGCTTTCCATATCACGGAAATTGGCAACAGACTTCATGGCAGTTCCCTGGAACAGCAGCTGATTGTTGATGAACATTGCTTTACTTTCATTGGAGCCGTTGTGAACGCCGGCAGCTACCTGCCTGAACCGGTTGTTACCGCTGTGCTTGTTCATGATATCAGTCATGACCGTAATCGCGTATTCGTTACCGGGAATTGCAAAATAGGGACTGCCGTTTTCGTCCTGATCGATGTACTTGATACCGGCACCGGTTACAAGAGAGCCGAAATACAGCTTGAGCGCACCTGCGGCACCGTATCGGTCATCCATATTCATTTCACCGTTGCCGTCCAGGTCTGCGACTGCAGCATCGGAAGCGGTGAGCATTCTGTCCATCGTCCATTTTCCGGCGGAGGTCAGTTCATACAGATTCTCCGTCAGACCGAGATTGGCATACATATCCTTATTGAACAAAAGGATGAAGCTTCGTGTATTCTGACCGAGGGAAAAATCACCGGTCGCCGCATAAACCTTGCCGCCCGAGCTGAATGTCTGCGTTGCATCCCAGCTCCAGTAAGGTGCTTCAAAATCCACATGCGGCAGGACTTCCCATGTCTGGAGATTGCCGCCCAGATAGTTGTCAACCACGCGTACGTCGTAGAGCATGACAACTTCGGCACCGGCATCCCCGGATTTCACCAGATTCCCGAGGGACATGGTCGGGTCACGGTCCAGCTTTTCGGAAATCACGCAGTCATACTGTGCCATGACACGGTTATTCCGTTCAAATACCTCGTCATTCAGGGGTTCTCCGGTAATATCATCTGCTGTCAGAATGTTGATGGACCATGTCAGATAGGAATTATCGTAATTGAAGAACCGGAACTCAAACCCGTCCATGGATTCCTGCGGAAGAGGTTCATACCCGGGTTCCGTTTCTTCCGGAACGGTTTCGGCAGGCCGGGTCTCGTCCTGAACCCCGGGAACTGCTGCCGGTGCATCCGTTCCGGGAGTACGGTTATCCGTTCCGCTGCCGCATCCCGATGCCAGAAGAAGCATTGCCAGGATGAGACTTGTCATTCTTGACTGATTGTGTTTCATTGCACGCCTCCTGTAATTTGTTTATGTGTATTTCAGATCAGCTCTGCCTGAATTTCTTTTGCAGTGATCTGTCTCGGGTCAACGCCATTCTTCACCGCAAGCGCCGCCGCAATTCCGCAGGCCTCCCCGATTCCCACACAGATGGGCATGACCCGGTAGTTGGAATGTGCCATATGAGTGCCGCTGATGTTCCGTCCGCTGAGGAGCAATCCTTCCACACCTTCCGGCAGCAGGCATCCGTAGGGGATTGTGTAACCCTTGGGCTGTTTCCACTGATGCTGCACTCCTGTTTTATCCAGCCCCGCACCGGTGAGATTGTGGACATCGAAATTGAAGTGAGCACCGCGCACCACCCAGTCGTCAAACACACGCGCAGTGAGGATATCGTCTTCGTTCAGTACATATTCCCCCCGGAAATGTCTCGTCTCCCGCACACCCATCATAGAGCCCGCACTGATGATATAGCATTTTTCAAAGCCCGGCACGAATTCCCTCAGATACGCCACGATTGCAGGCATCTGGGAACGGCAGACCAGCTCCGCACGGGTCAGATCTTCCGCGAGCGTACCGTCGATATCCGTACAGTTGGTCATGTTGCAGGTGACAATCCCCGGCAAAGTGGTCCGGTACACCAGAATATGCCCTGCCGGATAGGGGATGTGCTCCTTCGCCAGTGCCTGCAGCTCTCCTTTCGGCGTCTCATAGGTGGATTCAAAGGAACCGAGAAACACCGCACGATCCGTATCCACACCGCCCACCTTGAACATCAGGGTGCACGGCTGCATTTTTCCGTCCGATTCCCTTCCTTTATAATAAGGAACGCCGGCAAACGCCGCCAGATCCCCGTCCCCGGTTCCATCCACAAACACTTTCGCCCGGAATACACGGCGTCCGCTCTTGCTTTCGGTAATCACACCGGTGATGCGGTTTCCGTCCATGACCGCGCCGCATACAAAGGTGTACAGCAGAATCTCAACCCCGGCATCCCGGAGCATCTCCAGATACACCGACTTCAGGTTTTCCGGATCGATGGTGGGGACAATCTTACCTTTCCGATCGCCTTCGTTCCGGTCAGCCATTGCCTGCAGAAGCTCGGTGTAGAATTTTGACGAAACCGTTCCCGTAAAGTGGCTCATCAGACCGGAGGTTGAGATGCCTCCCACGCTGTTGTTCCACTCCAGCAGGAGAACTTTCGCCCCGCGCCGTCCGGCATTGATGGCAGCGGAAACCCCGGCAGGCCCTGATCCCGATACAATCACGTCGTATTCACCGGCTATGGGCAGTTTTTTCTCTTTTTCACAGCAGAATTCCATGGATACCTCCAAAATTTCACGCGAAAGACTTGATTTATCCTACTGACAGTATATAATATAATCAGAGTTCAGTAAATGTTAATTCTGCTGAATGATTTGTCAGAAATGATCGGGATGCACACATGAATATCGAAAAGGAAATCGAAAAAAGAAAACAGTGTCTGTTCCGGAGCAATTCACGCTGCGGGATCGGCACACTGCTGAATACCCATGTATACGACAACAACATCCAGAACCACGATTTTGTCATCAGCTGGATGCTGCGGTGCCGCGGAACTCTTTATGAACAGGGTCATACTTATGCCATCCATGACGAATGCGTTTCCCTCCGGCGTCCGGACCGTGACTACCGCATGGAGCTGTCCGTCAGCGACGGTCTGCGGCTTTACCTGAATTTTCCGCAGCAGGTCTACCCCGCTCTTCTCTGGATGATCCCGGAGCTGGAAACCATCGAACCCGTTCTCGAGCAGCCATGGAACGACGCACTGATCCGGGAGTTCTTTGCAATTTATGATCGGATTGCCGTGCTGGCTTCCAACGAAATGCACACCGTTTTTCCGCAGATCGTACAGTATATTCTCCGGCTGACGGGAATCCAGCAGATGCGTGCGTCCAATCCGCTCAGACAGGCAAAACTGCTTCTTGAGGAAAACAACAATCTCCCGCTGCCGGAAATCGCCTCCCGGTGCGGTATGAATTACAACACCTTCCGCCGCAGCTTCACACAGACCTTCGACATCCCGCCCCATCAATACCGGATCAATCATCGCATCATGCTTGCAAAGCATCTTCTGGAATCGGGACTCTCCGTCAGCGATACCGCGGAACAGCTGGGCTATCCCGACATCTACTCCTTCACTCATCAGTTTACCTCCGCCTCCGGGATCTCACCCACACAGTTCCGCAGTTCACGGAAACACACAGCCATTCTGTCGGATCACAAATCCGACATTACCGCAACAGGAAAGGAGAAAACTGCAGATCCGTCCGATAAAGTCCCCGGAGGAGATCTGCCCGGTGAAACCCATGAACCGTAAACGACTGCTGCCGATTCTCGGAATCCTGCTGTCCGCCGCTGTAGCCGCCGCTGCACTGCTCCCGTTGGAACAGGCATCCGCACACAGGTCCGGCTGGATGAAGGATCTGCCTGACAACACACCGCTGAACAGCATGACCGTTCCCGGCACCCACGATTCCGGTGCGCTCCACTCCTTTGCCGGAGTTGCGGGGAAATGCCAGTCAGCCGCCATCCGGGAGCAGCTTGAAATGGGTGTGCGGTTTTTGGACATCCGTCTGAAGCTTGTCCGGAACGAACTGCGTGTGGTGCACAGCTTCGTGGATCAGAAGCTGCCCCTTGCCGATGTGCTGGCGGATCTCACATCCTTCATCCGTGAGAATCCGTCGGAATTTCTGCTGGTGTCCTTCAAGGAAGACGATCCACCGGAAAAATCCGATGTTTCCTTCTCTGCACGGCTGGAGACAATGCTGGCGGGCTGCGGGGATGTGATTGCCCCCGATTCTGCCCTGCCGGCAACCCTCGGTGAGGCGAGAGGAAAGATTTTCATTCTCTCCCGGTATGCGGATGCCTCTCTGGGTATTCAGGCCCGTCACAGCTGGCAGGATTCCGCATCCTTTGTTATGGGAGAACTGTACATACAGGATCATTACGAGATTTCGGATGTTTCTGACAAACAGGACGACATCCGTACCGCCGCAGAACAGGCCGCATCCGGAAAATACAGCCTGACTCTGAATTTCACCAGCTGCTATCTGGATCACGGTTTTCCTCCCCTGTCCGCTGCCGTTCCCGCGCGACGGATCAATCCGTGGCTGATGGAATTCTGCTCCGCCGCCGGATCCTGTCCCGGAATCTTCGTGTGTGATTTCATGACCTCGGAGCTGGCTGCCGTTATGATTGAAAGGAATTTCAGATGAAAAAACTTCTTCGCATTCTGCAGATCACAGTCACTGTGCCTGACGCTGTTCTGGCTCTGGCATTTCTTCTGATCGAGGGCAGACAGGTGCTGTCCGGCGACTGGCTCCTGCATGAACAGCCCCTGACCGGCCTGTTCCAGTATCTGCTGCGCTCCATGATAGCCGCAGGTGTCCTGCTGTATTCTGCCGCCGTACTCCATGGCTGCGGAAATAACCGCGCTCTGTACTTCAGCCTCTGCATCGCCGCAGCATCCGCGTTAATGGCTGTACTGGTTCCCAACGGGCTGGGCGTACTGTTTCTGATCCTTGCCTTGCTTTCCGTGCTCGTGAATTTTCTGCGGTACTCTGCGGAGAAAAAACGAACACATCCCTGCCGTTCTGCTGATCCGCCCGGAAATTCTCCCGGAAAACCGTTGCATTATTAAACAAAAAAGACTAAAATTAGGTACAATATCCCGTATTATCCTGCCAAATAAGTCGGAAAATTTCTTAAATGTCGTAATCTTTCTATTGCAGGAAGAAACATAATGTCCTATAATAGATGTGATAAGCTTGATTCTGTTGTTGAATCGGCGTATTATGCTTATTTTTCAAGGAGGATAACAAGATGAAAAAGTTATTCGCAGTCTTACTCGTCTCTGTATGCATGATCGCCTGCTGTGCAATGAGCGTCTATGCGGCAGAAACCACCAATCTTCTCAGCGAAGAATACCTGAACACTCCCAGCGGCGGCGCATGGGAATGGGTTGACGGCAAGCTGGTTGCTTCCAACAAGGACATCGGCGACACCGCAATCATGTCCGACGTATTTATTGACGTTGGCGAACACGTTGTTATCGAAGCTACCGGTACCATCGTTGACGGTCAGGCATGGGGCATCATGCTCGCGCTCATCGACCCCACCGCTCCCTTCGCAAGCTGGAACTGCATCAACATTGACCTGAACAGAATGGACTCCCGTCTCTTCGGTCCCGGTGTTGCTAATCCCGATGAAGCTAAGGTTCTCAACACCAACCTTACCACCGGCCAGCCCTACACCCTCGCTCTGGAAATCACCGATGAAAACATCTTCAAGTGCTACTTCAACGGTGAACTCTACGGCGAACGTCAGAACGACGAATGGATCGGCGCATTTGTTGGTCTGATGACCTTCTTCTCCAACACCGAATTCACCTCCTGCTCCATTACCCGTCTCGGCACCGGTGAAGAGTATGAACCCGAAAAGATCGAAATGGTAATCGAAGAAAAGCCCTACGATGTAAGAAACCTTACCCTCGGCGAAACCACCGACCTTCTTGCTGAAGAAAACTTCAAGGCTGTTGTAAACGGCGAATACAAGTGGGAAAACGGCAAGCTGATCGCTCCCAACGCTCCTCTCGGCGATACCGCTTACATGACCGACTACTTCATCGAAGCTGACGATCACGTATACATCGAAGTTACCGGTAATGTTACCGAAGGTCAGGCTTTCGGTATCATGATGGCAAGAAACAGCTACGAAGCTCCCTTCGAAAGCTGGAACTGCATGAACATGGAAATCGGCAGACCCTCTACCCGTGCATTCGGCCCCGGTCTTGCAAAGGAAGTTCAGCTGTACAGCACCGACTTTACCAACAACAAGCCCCTCACCATCGGTCTTGAAATCGACAACGGTATGTTCTACCTCTACTCTGAAGGCAAACTGTTCGGTCAGATCGAAAACACCGAATGGATCGGCTGCTGGCTCGGTCTGATGACCTGGACCGGCTCCGTTGAATTCACTTCCTTCAAGGTAAGCGAAGTTGTAGGCGCTGAACAGTACACTGTTTACCCCGACGGAACCAAGGAACTGGTTGCATCCACCGGTACCACCGAAGCTCCCGTTGAAACCGAAGCAGAAGTAGTTGAAACCGAAGCTCCCGTTGAAACTGAAGCAGAAGTAGTTGAAACCGAAGCTCCCGTTGAAACTGAAGCAGAAGTAGTTGAAACCGAAGCTCCCGAAACTGAAGCAGAAGTAGTTGAAACCGCTGCTCCCGAAACCGAAGCAGAAGTTGTTGAAACTCCCGCAGCTCCCCAGACCTTCGACTTCGGCGTGATCGCAGTGATCGCAGCTGTTGTATCCGCAGCAGGCTTTGCTGTATCCAAGAAGAGAAACTGATCGGATGAGAATCTGATTGCAATAATGCACATGGAGAGGTGGTCAGGACGATCACCTCTCTTTGCACATTTTGATCTGAAAGGACAAATCCGATGAAGAAACGAGTTATCTGGGGATTGCTTGCCGCGCTGCTTCTTCTTTCCGGCTGCGGAAAAGAAACGGCCGATGAAACGGAAATTCCCGAAACCTC
>JAFQWY010000140.1 GCA_017407225.1 Clostridia bacterium
ACAGGGAGGTTCGGATAATGAGAAGCCGATTCGACGAGCAGCTTGCTCTCCTGAAAAAAGAAATGATCGAAATGGGTGCCATGTGCGAGGAAGCTATTGCTCTTGCCGCCCGCGCGCTCACCGAAGGAAATATGTCCCTTGCCGAAAAGGTGGTACCGTTGTCCGCAGATATCGACCGGATGGAAAAGGAAATCGAGTCCCGCTGTCTCAAGCTCCTTCTCCAGCAGCAGCCGGTGGCAAAGGATCTGCGCGCTATCTCCGCTGCACTGAAAATGATTACCGACATGGAACGAATCGGAGATCAGGCGGAGGATATTACGGAAATTCTGCCGTATCTCTCTGGACGTACGATGCCGGACAACATTCCCATGCGCGAAATGGCAGCCGCCGCGATCCGCATGGTGACGGACAGCGTGGACGCGTATGTCAAGCAGGATACCGGCATGGCCCAGTCCGTGATCGAACGTGACGACGTAATCGACGGGTATTTTGCGGACATCAAACAGAATCTGATTGAGCTTCTGAAAAATGATGCAGACAGCGGCGAGTTCGCCATTGATCTTCTCATGATCGGCAAATATCTGGAACGGATCGGGGATCATGCCACCAACATTGCCGAGTGGGTGATTTTTTCCGTTACCGGCGTACACAAGGAGGTACAGGTATGATCTGGTGTGTGGAAGACGACGCGAGTATTCGTGATATCGAAGTATATGCGCTGAAATCCCAGGGCAACGAAGCGAGAGGCTTTGAAACCGGAACCGATTTCTGGGATGCACTCAAAACCGAAGTGCCGGAGCTTGTGATCCTTGATGTGATGCTTCCCGGAACGGACGGAGTGGAACTGCTGAAACGGCTGAAAAACACTCCCGCTCTTTCCGATATTCCGGTGATTATGGCAACCGCAAAAGGCACGGAATACGACAAAGTGCAAAGCCTTGACATCGGCGCGGACGACTATCTGGTAAAACCTTTCGGGATGATGGAAATGCTGTCCCGGGTGAAGGCGGTTCTCCGCCGCTGTCAGCCAAAACAGAACATACATATTCTTCAGACAGGCGGACTTGTCGTCCATCTGGATGAACATACCGTCACCGCTGACGGCGCACGGATCATGCTTACCTACAAAGAGTACGAACTCCTGAAGCTGTTTCTTTCCCGTCCGGGAATCGTGTTCACCAGAGAACAGCTTTTTGCACAGATCTGGGGCGACGACTATGTAGGAGAAACCCGCACACTGGATATGCACATCCGTACCCTGCGGCAGAAGCTGGGCAGTTACGGTACGCTGATTGAAACGGTGCGGAATGTGGGCTATCGCATGGAGGCAGGTAAATGACCGGGAAAATTTTTCGATCCTTCCTCATAGCATCCCTGATTGTCCTGCTGCTGTCTCTGCTGACGGTAACTGCTGTGTTGTACAATTATTTCGGCAGTGTACAGGCGGAGGAACTTCGGGACGAACTGGATTTGGCGGCAGATGCGGTGGAAGCCCTCGGTGAAGAGTATCTTGCTATGCAGACTTCCGACCGTTATCGTCTGACATGGGTGGACAGCATGGGCGACGTTTTGTTCGATACACATGAGCAGGCTTCCGTCATGGAAAATCACGCCGACCGTGAAGAAATCCGGGAAGCACTGACCGGCGGTACTGGTTCCAGCTCACGCTATTCCTCCACGCTGATGGAAAAAACCATTTATGAAGCGATGAAGCTCACGGACGGAACGATCCTGCGTATTTCGGTCAATCAGTCCACGGTGGGCGCACTTCTTCTCGGTCTGTTTCAGCCCATTCTTCTGATCGGTATATTTGCGGCGGTTCTGTCCGGTATTCTTGCCAGAAGTATGGCAAAACGCATTGTGGAGCCGCTGAACCG
>JAFQWY010000141.1 GCA_017407225.1 Clostridia bacterium
AGTGTCCGCAATGCCTGACTCCCCGCAAGATTTACCGATATACCCCCCTGTCCGAAAACCGTATCTATGAACTGATCCGTACCGGTGAGCTGCCGGCCTTCATCTATCAGGGAACCTATGTGGTGAACAAGGATGACGTGATCGAGTACCTGCTGAATCACAGCGATGATGACAGCCGCAGATACAAGGCGAAGTCAAAGGGGGACGGACATGGAGCGTGAACGCAGACGGAAGATGCTGGATCGGATGCTGAAAAAATGCCCGGACCGCATGAAGCCAACGGAAGTTCCGCAGTGGTTCCCGCTCGGTAAGAATACGGTCTATCAACTGATCGCGGACGGCAAACTTCGGTCCCACCGAATGACCTACGGCTATGTTATCCTGAAAGAGGATTTCATTGAATATCTGCTGGATCACTGTGATGAGTCTCACAGAAACTTCGGTGTACGACAGAAACGGGGGGATATAACATGACTCCCGAAATGATCCGAGCCGAATATCCCGAAATCATTTCGTCCGAACAGGTCAGACAGATCCTCGGTATCAGTAAACGGAAAGCAAGCTGGATGCTGAACAACGGACACATCCCCTGTCAGATCACAGATCAGCCAACACATCGATATAAAATACTGCGTGAAGACCTGATTGCTTATCTGAATGACCGTGAGATTCATCCCGAAAAATACAATGTCCCGAACGGTGCGTTTTCCGCGAGAGAAACAATGCGTCCGGTAGAAGCCTTCCCGATGGTATTGCCGCAGGACTTCCGTGAATGGCTTGAAGATGAGTGGTACAAACTGCCGGATGTACTGACCGCGGATGTGATTGAAAAGCGGACGGGATATACGAAGAAGACGGTACTTCGGTGGATGCGGACGAAACGGCTGAAATGCGTGGTGATGCCGCACGATCTGGTGACTACGAAGGAGTGGCTGGTAGAGTTCTACTGCGGTGTGGGATATGAGCCGAGGTATATGTGCGAGAAGCATAAGAAGCTGGTGAGACGGTATTTGAAGGAGAGATGATAATGAAACGGTTGACTTGGAATTACTAAAGTCAGCCGTTTTTCGTCTTTTAGGTCGATATATACGCAAAAACCCGAAGAAAACACGAAATATTAACCACTTAAACAGCCGATTTTGGTAGGAGTTAGCTCCTGTATCACAGAATCGGCTGTTTTTATTTTTCTCAAAAAGGAGGCATTCCATGTATTTCACCATCCACACACCCCTGTATCCTTATGAGGTCATGATGCAGGGGATTCCCAACTTCCTCCCGCGCGGTTACGGGACCTACATCAACCGCAGGGAGACTATTCCAGCATCACAGACGGACTGTCAGTATTGCCTGTATTACCACAGCGGAAAATGCAGTCTTGAGGAATGCCAGTTCCTCGAGTGCAAAATCGCAAACGGGACAGCAACCGTTCGGCAGATTATGGCAGCCGTATTTTCAGCGGTTACATATCCTCCGTTTATCGGACGGCTGAAACAATATATCAGAGAAAGTGAGAACAAAAACATGAACTACTATGGCAAGAAACATGAAAGTGATTTCAAACAGGCACTTGAACGGATCGATCCGAACAATCTCAGAGTTCTGTCCGCCGTTTATCTGCTCACAGCCGATACCCAACTCTGGCGCAGAGTTCAGAATCAGGTAGAGAAAAACGGTATCAGATTCGACAAGATGACCCTCGGCTCAGTCGATGAAAAAGCCTACACTCTGTTCTGCTGTGCCAAAGATTTGTACCTCGGTACCAAGCACATCACCATCGGCGATCTTGCTGATGAACAGCTGATTTCACCGAAGATGTTCGGGATCATCTGCAATGCACTGGCGATCCGCCGATTCGGAATCGGTGTACTCAATCAGAACTGAAGGAGGATTTATGTTATACGCAATTATCGAAAACAAAAACAACACCCTCATTATGGAATTCCCGTGCAGGCGAGTAACAATGGCAGAACACCTTGCTTCTGTCGGAATCCGCACACCGGCGCATGAAATTAAATGTGCGGATGA
>JAFQWY010000142.1 GCA_017407225.1 Clostridia bacterium
TCCGACGTCTTCAGCCAGCTTTGCAACAGCATCAACGGCTGCCTGACGGTATTCTTCCTGAGTCATTGCATCCACGCCTTTGACACCCATAGCCCGTGCGATTTCGCGGTACTTTTCGCCGGTGCAGGGAGCGTTGTATGCCATTACTGCGGGGAGAAGGGTCGCGCACGCCTTGCCGTGGGGCATATCGTAGTAGGCGGACAGGGTATGTGCCATGGAGTGGTCAACGCCGAGACCTACGTTGGAGAAGCCCATGCCGGCGATGTACTGACCGAGAGCCATGCCGTCGCGGCCTTCAGCGGTGTTTTCGCAGGCGCCGCGGAGGGAACGTGCGATTACTTCAATAGCCTTGATGTGGAACATATCGGACAGTTCCCATGCGCCCAGAGTGATATATCCTTCGATGGCGTGGGTGAGAGCGTCCATACCGGTAGCGGCGGTGAGACCCTTGGGCATGGTAGCCATCATGTCGGGGTCAACGATTGCCACAACGGGAATGTCGTGAGCGTCAACGCAGACGAACTTGCGCTTCTTTTCCACGTCGGTGATGACGTAGTTGATGGTAACTTCCGCTGCGGTACCTGCGGTGGTGGGAACAGCGATGATCGGAACGGTGGGATTCTTGGTGGGAGCTACGCCTTCCAGGGAACGGACATCTTCAAATTCGGGGTTGGCGATGATGATGCCGATGGCCTTGGATGTGTCGATAGAGGAGCCGCCGCCGTTGGCAACGATGCAGTCCGCTTCAGCAGCCTTGAATGCCGCAACGCCGGCCTGTACGTTCTCGATGGTGGGATTGGGCTTGATGTCGGAGAACACTGCATAAGCGATGCCCGCTTCATCAAGGAGATCGGTAACCTTCGCGGTTACGCCGAACTTGATCAGATCGGGGTCGGATGCAACAAATGCCTTCTTGAAGCCGCGCGCGTTGATTTCGGTAACGACTGCGGAGATGGCACCTGCGCCGTGGTAGGAGGTTTCGTTGAGCATGAAACGATTCATTGGATTCACACACCTTTCTGTTTTGTTGATTCCATTATAGCGCATCCCGTGGACGGAATCAACGGATTTCTGTGAATTTCAAAGGAAAATTTATGCAGAATCCGGAACTTTTCCCCTTTCTTCGGCGTCAAACGGACAAATGAAACAACTGAGAGGGGACGACTATGAGAAAATCCGCCGCTTTGCTAGCCGTACTTGCCTGCATCCTCGCCGGAATTGCCGCCGGAATCACAGGATGCGCCGAGCAGTGCGTGACCGAAACGGAAATGACCGCCGAAACCATTGAATCCATAGAGCCTCTGGATCCCGTGGAAACTGAGGAATCCGCCGAACCGGAAATTCCCGAAGATACCGGGGCTGTGAATACCAAAACCGTACCCGCCGTGAATCTTTCCCATGCGCTGACCGCAAACATGATGGATCCTGCCGATATCACCGATGAAGAAGCCGCCGCATGGACACAGTTCGCGCTGGATCTTGCCGCTCAGCAGGACGAACAGTTCCTCATCTCGCCGGTATCGGTGATCTCCGCTCTCGCCATGATCACCAACGGAGCGGACGGGGATACCCTTGCCCAGACGGAAGCGGTGCTGGGACTTGACCGGGATTCCCTCAACCGCACGGTACACAGCTACCGGATGATTCACGGTGACAGGATCTCCCTCGCCAACTCCGTATGGTTCCGGAACTACGGATTTGAGCCGGATCCGGTTTTTCTGCAGACTGCGGTGGATTACAGTGGAGCGGATCTGTTTGCCGCACCCTTTGACGACAGCACCGTGAAGGACGTGAACCAATGGATCAGCGAAAAGACCGGCGGCATGATCCCGCAGATGCTTGACAGAATCCGCCCGGACACGGTGATGTATCTCATCAACGCGGTGTACTTTGAGCATCAGTGGGAGCGGGTGTACGAAGGACAGGACCGCGGAACCTTCACAGCCGCCGACGGAACGGTGCAGGAGGTCAGTATGCTGGAATCGATGGAGGAGTCGTATTTTGAAGACGCTCACGCCGTGGGATTTGCAAAGCCCTATCTCTGGTGCGGCTACAGCTTCATTGCACTGCTCCCCGAAGAAGGCATGACGCCTGCCGGATATCTGGCACAGCTGACGGGAGAACAGCTTCATACACTGCTGAAAAATCCCGGGAAAGCGGATGTCCGCACCGTGACACCCATGTTTCAGACGGAATACGAAGCGGATCTGATCAAAGATCTGACGGCGATGGGCATGACGGACATTTTCGATTCCGTGAAAGCGGATCTCACCGGTCTTGGCACGGCATCCGGAAACCTGTACGTCAGTGATGTGAAGCACAAGGCCGTGATGCAGCTTGACTCCATGGGAACCAAAGCCGCCGCCGCAACTCTGCTTGGAGTGGTTACGGAGTGTGAATACATCCCGCCGGAGACTGAGAAAACCGTCATCCTCGACCGTCCGTTTGTGTACATCATTGCAGACAATACCACCGGAATTCCGCTGTTCATCGGCACGCTGGAATCGGTAACCTGACAGAAATACCCCTGCCTCTCATTCGGGAAGCAGGGGTACATTGATTTTATAGAAGTTCCGTCACAAATCCGGGGTTACATCTGCCACATGGAGGCATCCGCCCACACGGACGGCTTGAGACCGAAGTTAACCTTATCGGGATCGATCACGCGCCATTCGTTCCACTTGATATTCCGGGCAATGCATTCGTCGTACAGCTTCCGGCCTTCCTCCGCATCGGGGTGCAGTTCCAGCTTCAGATGGCGCCACTGGATCCGGGATCTCTGCACATAGTCCAGTCTGTCGCCGGCCATCTCTTCCGCCTTGTCCCACAGGGAGTCGAGAACGGTTTCCATGGCCGCAACCTTGGATTCATCCAGATAGTTGAAGGGCTTTTCGAAGATGCCCATATGTCTTTCCTGAGTGAAGGAGCCCATCAGGTCGATGTAGGCACGGATATACCGCCAGCCCTCGCCGTAGTAAGCTGCCAGGAATTCATCCATGTACTTGTGATACTTCACGGAGGACATATAGGGATCCCACATGAGCCGTGCCAGCAGATAGGCTCTCAGTTCCGCAAATTCACCGGACACGGGAGCGTTGTGTGCCCCTTCCGGATACATACCGCGGACGTGGTGCTTGGCAAAAAACTGCATATTTTCACGGAGCACGCCGAAGTTGGGGAAAGTGGGAACGTAGTGCGCGAAGTCGGTGACATAGTCCCAGATGTAGATGCGGTCGCAGATCCGGTTCCAGTCCACGATATCCTTGTAGAATCTGTAGTTCTGATCGCAGGTGATATCGTCCAGCGGATGGCAGAAGCAGCATTCGATGGAGCAGAGACGGATGCATACGTTTTCTCTGGGCTTGGTGATCTTCGGTACGTTTCTGGTGTACTGGTATGCCAGCGTGTCGATGATGACATGGGGATAGTCTTCCTTGATATTGTCGGCTACCGCATTGACAAAGCGCAGGAGAGTGCCCATGTGGCTTCCCTCTTCCGCATCCACAGCGGCGCATTTTTCGCATTTGCAGTAATTCTGACAGTCGTTCTGGGATACGGAAACGATGGTGCAGCCGGGATCCTTCGCCAGAATATCGCGCACGCCTGCGATCACCTGTTCCAGCACCTTGGGATCGGAGAGACAGGGCTGTTCATGCTGGGGAATGCCGGTGAACCGCTGCATGGTATGCACAAACGCACCGTAGCGGATGTAGCCGCCCCATTCTTCGGGAATCGGACGGTTGTTGATGCCGTTTTTCAGACTCCACATGATATCGTTGCCGCACTGCCAGTCGGACTGACGGTATTCAAACACGGGTGTGAAGGCATAGTCAGCATCCACGACAATATCGCCGTTTCCGTAGGTTTCCAGGGTGGGAGTGAAGAAACGCACACCGGCATAGTGTTCCAGAAATTCGTACACACCGTGAAGCACACCGCTTCCTCCGCCGCCGAGAATGGTGATGCCGTCGTCGCCTGCCTGTATCCGGAAGCCGTCCTTTGTAATATCATCCGCAGCTTTCAGCACAACCGGAAATTCCCCGTCAGCAGTGATTCCCGCGATTTTTCCGAGATACGCCGCCAGTTCTTTTGCCGCATTCTGTTCGGGAACACTTTCCCCGGGAAGATACTTTACAGCTGTAATCTCCTTCCCTTTTACGATCAGTTTACGCATAGTCGTTCTCCTTTTCTGTCACAGTTGTTTTGCAGACCGCACGCGCAGGATCTGCTTTGCCTGATTTTATTGTAAAGCATTCTCAGAAAAAATGCAACCGCAATCGGCGGATTCATGAAATATTTACAAAATACGTTCTTTTTCTGCCGGGAATCATTGAAATGAATATCAGTTTGTCAGAACAAATTTTCAAAATCCCATTGTGCCGTACAGGGAATCTATGGTATAATATTGGAAACAACATTTCCGGGAGAACGCCATGAACGAGCTTTTCGATAAACTGAATGAAGGTCAGCTTGCCGCAGTTACGGCGACGGAGGGATACGTGCGGATTATCGCGGGTGCGGGCTCCGGCAAAACCAAAACCCTGACCCACCGCTACGGCTATCTGGTAAAAGCCGCCGGGATTCATCCTTCCAACGTGCTCTGCGTAACCTTCACCAACAAAGCTGCCGGCGAGATGAAAAAGCGTGTGCGTTCCCTTATCGGCGACGGCTACGACAACTCCCTCATCACTACTTATCATGGCTTCTGTGTCCGTGTTCTCAGAGACGATATCCACCGTCTGTTCTATCCCCGGGGATTTGCCATCCTTGACGAAGGGGATCAGCGGCGGATTCTGTCGGAAATCTACACGGAAATGGAAATCAAGCTGGACAAAGCCACCTTCGAGAAGATTCTTGATGCGGTGCACCGGCTCAAATCCAACGAAAACTATGTGGATGCCATGATCCGCGGGGATTTTTCCTCCGTGAACGTGCCGCCCGCCTCCCCGGTCAATCCGGTCACACCGCTGGAAACGGAAATCATACGCCGCTATCTGTCGAAACAGAAGAAAATCTTCGGGCTGGACTTCGACGATCTGATCTCCTTTACTTTTGAAATTTTCAGAAAATTCCCGGAAGTCCGTGAGAAATGGGCGGAGCGCCTGTACTACATTCAGGTGGATGAATTTCAGGATTCTTCCAAGCGTGAACTTCGGCTGATTCAATCTTTGGCCGCGGTTCACAAAAATCTGTTCGTCGTTGGGGACCCGGACCAGAACATCTACGAATGGCGCGGGGCGGATATGTCCATCCTCGTAGACTTCGACAAGACCTTCCCCGGCACCGAAACCATTCTGCTGAATCAGAACTACCGCTCCACCGATCAGATTCTGCGGTGCGCCAATACCCTCATCGCCAACAACAAAAACCGGATTCCCAAGGATCTGTTCACTGTCACCCCCGGCGGCGCCGATGTCATCCACCTTCACGCAAAATCCGAGGAAGAGGAGGGCAAGTGGCTGGCGGCTGAAATCCGTCGGCTTGTTGCCATGGAGCGGCGGCAGTACCGGCATATCGCCATCCTGTACCGTGCGGGATTTGTATCCCGTTTTGTGGAACAGGCGCTGATGACTGCGGGAATTCCCTATGAATTGTACGGCAGTGTCCGGTTCTACGAGCGAATGGAAATCCGTGATACGCTGGCGTACCTGACCCTCCTTGTCCGGGATGACGATGAAGCCTTCGAGCGGATCATCAACACGCCCCGCCGCTCCTTCGGAAAGGCGAAAATGGCGGCACTGAAGGCTTTGTCCGAAGAAGAACACACTTCCCTGTACGAAGCCCTACGCCGTCACACCTCCGATCCCCTGTTTGCAAGATCCGGTGCGGCTGATTTCTGCACCATGATCGAAGAGCTGCGGGCGGAGGCAAAAAACAAGCCCGTTTCCGAAATGATGCAGGAAATTCTTACCCGATCCGGTTATGAAGCCTACATCCGGGAAAACGGTTCCATGGAGCGGCTGGACAACCTGACCGAATGCAAGCGTTCCGTCTGGGAGCGCGAACAAAGCTGGGGTGAGTTCTACTCCGTGGAAACCTGGCTGCAGCAGGTGGCGCTGGAATCGGACCGTGAAGCCGAGGAGGATGCGGACAAAGTCAAGCTGATGACCATTCACGCCTCCAAAGGTCTGGAATTCCCGGTCTGCTTCGTCTGCGGCATGAGTGAGGGCATTTTCCCATCCTCCCGCACACTGGAAGAACGGAAGGATGCCGGGCTGGAAGAAGAACGCCGTCTGTGCTTTGTGGCTGTCACCCGTGCCATGGAGCGGCTGTACCTGACCGAATCGGAAGGCACCGGCAACGACCACGCTCACAAACGCCCGTCACGCTTCCTGTACGATATGGGCGAAAAGAATTACATCCGTCTGGGCACCATTCCGAAGGAGCTGAGCGAAGTTCCTTCAAAACCTGCTGAATCCTCTTCCGGTTCCGATGTTCTTCCGATCGGCACTGTGGTCAACCATCCCGTGTTCGGACGGGGAATCATCAACGAAACCGACACCGCAAAGGGTGTTTACTATATCTTATTTGAAAAAAGCGGTGCGCGCCGTCCCGTCAGCATGGACTACGACTTCGAAAAATGGGCGAATCTGGCTGACATGAAGCAGGCTGCCGCCGATGCCGTTCAGCAGACAAAACCTGCCCGGTCCGCACCGGAACCGATTCCGGATATGCCGAAGACTGAGCCTGCGAAAAAAACGGAAGTCCCCGAAACCATCCCCCTGTTCATCGAACCGGAAGAAATCCCGGAAAAGACACCGGTTCTGCCGGGCGAAATCACCATGGACGACACCGGCATACCGGAACCGGAAATTCTGACAGAAACGCCGGAAATTATGGAACCTTTACCGGAAATCCGTAAAATTCCTGCACAGAAATCCGAAAAGCCCGAGACCATTCCCCTGGAGATTGAACCGCTCGTTCCCAACGAAGGGGAATCACCCGAAAAAGCAGGAGAGATGCCCAAGCGGTATCGGAATGCTCCCTGGGCACAGCCTGCGGACGGTGAGGAAAATCTCTGGAAGCGGGACGATGTTCCCCATGAAGGTTGGGTCTGCACCGGAATCATCGATCTGGGCGCACCTGTGGGAATCTGCCGGATGTGCGGTCATCAGATCATCCGGTATGTGCACATCATGAAGCACCCCGATTACTATCGTACCATCGGCGCAGGATGTGTCTGTGCAGGGCGGATGGAAGGCGATCCCGAAGCAGCCCGTGAACGTGAAAACACCTTCAAAAACCGTCAGGCACGGCGCGAAACCTTCCTGAGAATGCCGCTGAAGCGGAGCAGGAACGGTCACGAATACCTGAAATACAAAGGTGAGATCATCACCGTTCTGGAAGATAAATTCAAGAAGGGACAGTACAAGACCGTCCTTCGCAATAAATACTCCATGCCCTACCCCACCAAGGAAGAAGCGCTCGCCGATGCCTTCGACATCATCGATCCGTGGGAAACACTTGAAGAATAAGGGAGAAATTATGACTCATCCTAATGTCATTCTCATCATCGCCGATCAGTGGCGCGGAGATTGTCTGGGAATCGCCGGTCATCCCGATGTAAAAACGCCCTATCTGGACACCATGGCATCCCGTGGAATCCGCTTTGAGAAATGCTACTCCGCCACCCCCACCTGCATCCCTGCCAGAGCCGCCCTGTATACCGGGATGACCCAGGAAAACCACCGTCGTGTTGGCTACCGCGACGGTGTCAGATGGGACTATCCCAATACGCTGGCTTCCACACTTGCTGATGCCGGATACCAGTGCCACTGTGCCGGGAAGCTGCACGTCCACCCTCTCCGGAACAGTGTGGGCTATCACTCGGTAGATCTCCATGACGGATTCCTCCATTACTACCGCCGCCATGATACGCCGTATTTTGAAAATCAGAAGATTGCCGACGACTACCAGTACTGGCTGAAGCAGGAGCTGGGCGCGGATGCGGATCCCACCGAAACCGGCGTGGAATGCAATTCCTGGGTGGGACGCCCGTGGATTTATGACGAAAAATACCATCCCACCCGCTGGGTCACCGACCGTGGGCTGGATTTTCTCAGAAAGCGGGATCGTGACAAGCCCTTCTTCCTGACGCTGTCCTATGTCCGCCCTCATCCGCCCTTTGATGCTCCGGAACCATTCTGGGCCATGTACCGCGGAAAGAAGCTGACATCCCCGAAATCCGGTGACTGGGATGATACTCATCGTCTGGAACGTGAAGGTCACATCTTTGACAGCGAAACCGGTCCGTCCGATCCCGATCTGCAGGATATGGCGCGGATGGGGTATTATGCTTCCATGACCCAGATCGACTACGAAATCGGGCGGCTGTACGATGCCATGTTCTCCCACGGCCTGGATGCTTCCAACACCGTTCTGGTGTTCGTATCGGATCACGGTGAGATGCTGTGCGATCACGGGCTGTTCCGCAAGAGTCTCCCATTTGAAGGCAGTGCCCATGTTCCGCTGATCGTATCCGCTTCCCGGGATCTGCTGAACCGTGCCGGATACAACGGAAACCGCACCGATACCGAAGGAAAGCTGGCAGAACTGCGGGATGTGATGCCCACGATTCTCTCCCTGTGCGGCGTGGATACTCCCGATACCGTGGACGGATGCAATCTCTTTGCAGAATCCGCTGACTACATCCACGGCGAGCACCTGTACGACGGTCAGTCCTGTCAATGGATCGTCACGGAACACGACAAATTCGTGTGGTTCTCCGGTTCCGGCAGGCGGATGTACTTCGATCTTGCCGCCGATCCGGACGAGACACATAATGCCATCAATGACGAGGCGTACCGTGCGCGGATTGCAGAACTGGAAGACATTTTGATCCGGGAGCTGGAATGGCGTGAGGAAGGCTTCGTGCAGGACGGCAGACTTGTCCCCGGCGCTCCCTGCCGTGCGGTTCTCAGCCGATCCAGACATGAAGACGAATAACCAACTGCATACAAAAAGGACGGTGTCCCGTGAATTTCACAGGATACCGTCCTTTTATTGTGTCGGGGATTTATCAGATCAGAAGCGGATTATTCGCCGCACTTGATAATGCGAACAATTTCCACATTCCAGTCTGCCAGCCATCTGCTGAGAAGCATTGCATCTGCACGGGTGTACTTGCCGTCACCGTTGACATCGGAGCCTTCCAGACAGATGTCGTCCGGATTTACCCGTCCTGCGTAATAGTACGCCAGAAGCTGAGCATCGTCTGCATCCGCCTCAAGGTCAGCGTCAACGTCACCGCCGTGGATGAACAGGCCGTCTGCGCTGCAGCTGGGATCATTATCGAAGAATCCATCCCAGCTTGCCTTTGCGTACTTGGGAACCCGTACAACAACATCAGTGTTGGTTTCGCCGAACAGGTTTTCGCTCTCGATCACGAGGTTATCGTTTCTTGCACCCATGAAGTAAACTTCGGTGAGAGAAGTGCATGCATCAAATACAGAACTGCCGATGAACCGAATGCTTGCGGGAATCATCAGCGCGGTCATTTCTCCGCATCTGTCAAAAGCACCGCTTGCAATGTCGGTCACGCCTTCGGGAAGCCATACTTCACCGGATACATCGTTGCCGGCATCCAGGAGAGTCTTCTGATGTTCGTCCTGATAGTACAGGAAGGTACCGTCTTCTTCGGTGATGTATCCGTTTGCACTGCCTTCCGCATCATAATAGTTGATATCGGCGCAGGTGAATGCGGACCATTCGATGATGGCAGTGGAAGGAATCTTCTGAACATATTCACCGGGGAGTACGCAGTCTGCAAATGCGTAGGAGTTGATTTGGGTCACGCCTTCATTGAGCATGATGGACTCAATCGCACCGCAGTTGCGGAATGCGAATGTACCGATGGAGATGCTGCCGTTCTTATCCGGTTCCACGGAAATCGCAGCCACATCGCCCAGCAGAGGAGTCCACGGAGCACAGAATTCATCGTTGTAATTCCGGATTGCACCGTTGCCCCAGACTCTCAGCACGCCTTCTTCGGTGAGTTCCCAGAACAGGTTCTCGGCAAGCTTGCCGGAATCTGCAGGTTCGGTGGGAACAGCACGGTAGGATACCACATATTCTTCGTGTGCAGGGGAATCCCAGTTGACGTAGGTGATATTCCATCTGTATCCGTCTTCTTCCGTGTAAGTGATGATCCGATCCCATGCGTCAAATCCTGCGGGATAGTAAATCATCATATCTCCGGGACAGCCTTCAAATACAGTCGGATCGGTAAACATCGGTGCACAGCCTTCAAAGATTACCTTTTCAAGGCTGCCGCAGCTGTTGATGAAGTTCCGTCCAACTTCCCGTACACCTGCGGGGATGGTCAGTTCCGTAATCTGCTGACAGCCGCTGAATGCGTGCTGCGCGATATACAGCAGCTCAGGATTGAGGTTGATTTCCTTCAGATTCTGAGAATTGCCGAATGCCATCTCAGCGATGTAAATCACATTGGAAGGAACCGTGTAGGATTCCGCTTCCCGTCCGCCGGGATATGCGGTCAGCAGCCAGATATCATTGAAGACATACCCCTTTTCACCGTTGATTTCTACTTCAACGGAGCCTTCCGGCTGTTCTTCCAGGTATCGCGCGAAAACGGAATTCCGTTCAAGCAGGACGCCGTTTTCATCGAAGTAGATGGGGTTGGCGTCATCCACATCAAAAGCTTCGACAATGGAGCCGCTGAATGCGCCGCCGTAAACATACAGCATGTTCTTCGGCAGACGAATGGTACCCAGATTGCCGCAGTCCGTGAATGCACCATACGCCAGCTCGGTCACGGTTTCGGAAAGCTCAACATCACAACTGAGATGTACGAAGTTCATTCCGCCGATCCGGGTGATGCCGTCATGAACGACAACCTTGTTCACGTACTCACGGTATTCGTACCACGGAGCAGGATACTCCCAGTCCCAGTCGGCTGTGGAGCCTTCGCCGAGAATGTGAAGTTCGCCGTTCCATGTGATGTACCATGTGATTTCGTGTCTTGCTTCAATGAGATTACCTTCTTCGTCACGTCTGTCATCCACTATGACGGTGCCTTCGGCTCTGCTGCCGGAAAGCGTGTAGGCTTCGGTAAGGTAACGGAAAGTGATGGTCTCGCCTTCTTCACCGTCTTCCTTGCTGCATACGAAGGACCAGTAACCGTCTTCATCGATCACTGCCGCATAGGATCCTGCGAATGCATCGGGATAACGGATTACCATGTCGTCGGGACAGTATGCGAAGTGATCACCGTCAGAGAACCACGGCAGATCGCCTTCAAAGGTCACAGTCTTCAATGCGCTGCAATAATTGAAAGCGTTGAGGTAGATTTCGGTCACGGATGCGGGGATCGTGATGGACTCCAGACCATAGCATTCCCAGAATGCACCCTGTCCGATGGTTTCCAGACCGTCGTTGAGGATGATTTCCTTCAGATCCTGTTCATACTCGAATGCGATAACCCCGATGGCATAGGTTTTATCCGGTACCGTGTAGGATTCATCAGTACGTCCGGTGGGGTACTGGCTGAGAATCCAGCGGTTCTTATAGATCACAGCCTGTCCGTCCTGATACTCTCTCAGTTCGGCATCGGTGAGATCCATACCTTCTTCATACCAAGCGGTTTCGTACTCGAACAGAACGCCGTCTTCTGCGAAGTATACCCAGTTTTCTTCATCAACGATGAAGTTCTTGACTCCGCTGCCGTCGAATGCGTAGTAGATACCGATCACATTCTTCGGAATCACAGCGGTTTCAAGGCTGGAGCAGAACTGGAACGCATAAGGATAGAGGTTTTCGACAGAATCTGCCAGATCAATTTCGGTAACACTGACAAAGTCTGCAAAGCTGTAAGAACCGACACGGGTAATGCCGTCTTCCACCACGATTCGGGTCACAAATTCATTATACCTGAACCAGGGAGCTCTGTATTCCCAGCCGTAGTTGGGCATGGTGCCTTCGCCGAGAATGTGAAGCTCACCTTCCGCAGTCACATACCAGTTGATATCATGCTTGAATTCGTACTGGTTTCCTTCATCATCCCATTCATCGAGAACGGTTACAAAGCCGCTGTCGATCGTGCCGGTCATGGTGTAGGACGCTGCGGGATATTCGAAGGTGTAGGTGTCACCGTTTTCATCTTCGGGAGTGGTGTAGATCCACTTGCCGGCGGATACCGCATCGTTCCATTCACTGTAGCGGTCGGGATAGTAAACGGTGAAGCCTTCCGCACATTCATGGAACACTTCGCTCCAGACAGTGTCCGGAGGAGCGGAGCGGAAATATGCCGCGTTCAGATTATCACAGCCGTAGAACGCATTGTGGTCCAGATTATTCAGGGATGCGGGGAGAACAATTTCTTCCAGGCTTTCACACTCGGAGAATGCCCACCATGCGATGTATTCCACGGTATCGGGAATGGTGATCTTCTTCAGAGATGTCGCCCATCTGAATGCCTGGGAAGCGATTTCACAGGTCTTGTCAAGGATCGTGTATTCTTCCAGATCACTTCCGATGGGGAAGGAATGGAGCGTGAATCTGGTGTGTTCCTCGTCAGACCAGTAGTAGAGTACGCCGTGTTCGTCGGTGAAGTATTCGCCGGGCTGTTCAATGGTGAATCTGCCCACACGGGTATCGCCGAACGCATACCAGCTGATATCACCTACGGATGCGGGGATCACGATTTCATCGATCGATGCATGGAAGCAGCTCAGTGCGCCATCACGGATTGCCATGACACCGTCTTCGATTATGAACTCGTTCAGATTATGGCAGTCCACGATTGCTTCCGACTGAATCATTTCAATATTACCGGGAACGGTAACGGATGTGATATGTTCAATATCACGGAGAGTCTGTCTGCCGACGGTGGTCAGTTTTTCACCGAATTCAACGCCGTAGACAATGTTTCTGTAGTCATACCACGGAGCGAAGGACTCCCAGTCCCAGTCGGGCATGGAGCCTTCCCCTTCAAAGTGGAGGATACCGTCAGCGGTGATGTACCATGTGATGGTATGGGATGCGGTCACATTGCCTTCTTCGTCCCATTCGTCAACGGTAACAGTACCTTCAGCGATATTGCCTTCAAACTCGTAGGGGGCTGCATTGTAGGTATAACATTCTCTGTCCTCCTCATCGGGAGTGCAGTAGGACCACTTCAGATTGCCTTCGTCGTCCTTGTATACGTTTTCATTCCACCAGGGATTTGCGGAGGGATAGTGAATCGTCAGGTTTTCTGCGGTTTCTTCAAAGATGCCGTGCCACAGATCGAAGTCAAATGCACAGCGGGCATAAACATTCTCAAGGCTGCGGCATCCGCAGAATGCGTGGTCGCCAAGATTGTTCAGCGACATGGGGAGAGTGACTTCGGTCAGGTTTTCGTTGTTTTCAAAAGCTCTGCAGCCGATCCATTCCACAGAATCGGGAATATTCACCTGTTTCAGGGAAGATCCTGCAAAAGACCAGTTGTCGATTCCGATAACACTGTCCTCAACCGTATACTCTTCGTAACCATTGGCAATAGGATATGCCACCAGCACCACACGGTTCTTTTCCTCGTTTTCGTAACCGTAGAGCACGCCGTCTTCATTTGTGAAGAACCATTCGTTTCCGTCAGCCACTTCATAGGATCCTACATTGAGAGCATTGAATGCACCGCCCTCTACATAGTATACAGTGGACGGAATTGTGATTCTGTCAATGTATTCCATATCCCGGAACACGCAGTGCCAGATTTCTTCCAGACCTTCGTTCAGCTGGATCGAAGTCAGATTTGGGCATTCGACAATTGCTTCATGCTCAATGATCCGTACAGTGCCGGGAATCTCAACGGAAGTCAGTTTCGTGCATCCGCGGAGCGTCTGTCTTGCAAGAGTGGTCAGATTTCCTTCAAATGTCACAGATTCCACATAATTACAGTAGCTGTACCAGGGAGAAGGATTCTCATCCCAATCCCAGCCGGGCATGGAACCGTTGCCTTTGAAGTGAAGCTCGCCTTCCCAGGTGATGTACCATTCGATATCATGGCTCGCTTCAACGAGATTGCCCTCCTCGTCGTAGATATCTTCCACGGTAACAACGCCCTGTGCCACATATTCGGGCAGATCGGCTTCATAAGGCTCAGCGTTGAATGTCCAGGACTGGCTGTATCCGTTTTCGTCTTCGTGAGTGGAGCAGGTCCACTGATCGTTTTCGATCACTTCATTCCATCCATCAATGGCAGAGGGATAATATACGGTAAGGGATTCCGGTACTTCCTCAAAGGCACCATGCCAGAGCTCGGCAGGAGGAGCGGAACGGAAATACAGCTTCTGAAGATTCGTACAACCGTGGAACGCGTTGTCTCTGATTCCTGCAAGTGCAAGCGGGAGGTGTACTTCTTCCAGCTGTTCGCACCATTCAAAGGTCCAGCTGTTGATCCAGGGCAAATCATCGGGGAGTGTGATGACCTTCAGAGTGCTTCCGGAGAAAGCGTGGTTGTAGATCTCTCTGATGCCATCGGTAACATCGTACCGTCCGTCATCGTCTTCACGTCCGACGGGATATGCCACGAGAGAAATGTGGTCCTTAGCCTCGTTTTCCCAGCGGTACAGTTCGCCGTCGGGGCCGTTGAAGAACCAGTTACTGTCTGAAGCTACCGAAAATGCACCGACATAACAGAACTTGAATGCGCCGTGATCCACGTATTCAAGGGATGCGGGAATCCCGATCACTTCGGGACAAGCATCATGGAACGCAGCATGCCAGATTTCACGCAGACCTTCGTTCAGTCTGATTTCCGTCAGATTTCTGCATCCGATGAATGCTTCGTCTTCAATGATTTCGATGTTTCCGGGGATTTCAACAGAAGTCAGGGATACACAGTCACGGAAGGTATGCCGTCCGATTGAGGTAAGTGCGTTTTCTTCCGCAAATACAACCCGGGTCACAGCCGGTGCGTACTTGTACCAGGGAGA
>JAFQWY010000143.1 GCA_017407225.1 Clostridia bacterium
CCCACCGAAATCATTCTGGTGGTTGACGCCATGACCGGTCAGGATGCGGTGAATGTAGCTTCTTCCTTCAACGAAAAGCTGGATATCACCGGTGTTCTCCTCTCCAAGCTGGACGGCGATACCAGAGGCGGTGCGGCGCTTTCTATCCGCCACGTCACCTCCAAGCCCATCAAGTTCATCGGTACCGGCGAAAAGCTGGATGCCATCGAACCCTTCTACCCCGACAGAATGGCAAGCCGGATCCTGGGCATGGGCGACGTCCTCACCCTGATTGAAAAGGCACAGCAGAACTTCGACGAAAAGAAGGCCATGGAGCTGGAAAAGAAGCTCAAGGAAAACTCCTTCACCCTCACCGATTTTCTGGAACAGTTCCGTCAGGTCAAGAATATGGGAAGTCTCGACGAAATCGTCGGCATGATTCCCGGCGTCAAGCCCGGTGCACTGAAGGATGCCAAGGTTGACGAAAAAGCAATGGCCCACACCGAAGCGATCATCCTTTCCATGACCGAAGAAGAACGGGAACACCCGAACGTCATCAACGGTTCCAGAAGAAAGAGAATCGCGGCAGGAAGCGGCACTACCGTCGAGGAAGTCAACCGTCTCCTGAAACAGTACGATCAGATGAACAAAATGATCAAGCAGCTTTCCGGCACCATGCAGGGCAAGAAAGCTATGAAAAAGATGAAAATGCCGTTCCGGATGCAGTAATCCGCCGCGGATTTTTATAAAAAACAAAAATATTTTAAATTTAAAGAGCAATCAACCGATTGCCGGAGGAAAAAAATGGTTAAGATCAGACTCAGAAGAATGGGCGCAAAGAAGGCTCCTTTCTACCGTATCATCGTTGCAGACTCCAGATCTCCCCGTGACGGCCGCTTCATCGAAGAAGTTGGTTACTACAACCCCATGAGCACCCCCGTTGAACTCAAGGTTGACACCGAAAAGGTTGAAAAGTGGCTCCAGAGCGGCGCACAGCCCACCGAAACTGTTAAGTCCCTTCTCGTAAAGAGCGGTATTATCAAGTAAGATGGACAATACAAGCAGCGTAAGCACTCATGACATCGACCTGAAACAGGTTCTGGCTGACATGGCGCGCGCTATTGTGGACGATCCTGACGCTGTTAGTGTTACGGAAGAAGAAAACGAATCCGGCACTGTTTTGACTCTGAAGGTAGCGGAAGCCGATATGGGTATGATCATCGGCAAGCACGGCAAAATCGCCCGCGCACTCCGTACCGTCGCAAAAGCCGCGGCAAAAATTGCCGACAAGAAGGTTACTGTCGAAATCAAATAAGAAATCAACCGTGTTTTTCTCCGGAAAGACGCGGTTTTTCTTATTTTTTGCCGAAAAAACACCCCTGATGTCAGTTCAGAGGTGTTTTACACTTATAATGCAGGAATCTTTGTTTTCTCAATGATCCAATTGATGCATTTTGCCGCGATCAACGCCAGCACAATACCCAGTACCATCCCGGCAATCACATCGGTGGGATAATGCACCATCAGGTACAGCCGCGAGAAACCGATCAGCGCAGCCAGTACAATGCAGGCCCAGCCGGCTTTTCTGTGATGGATCCACAGACCGACCGCTCCTTCAAATGCGGATATGGTATGTCCGGACGGGAACGAAAACTCCGATTCCGGCCCGATGATCAGCTGAATGGTGGGATCAAAGATGTATGGACGGATCCGTGCGGTCAGGGGCTTCAGGGTCAGATTGCACAGCAGAAGGCCGAAAATCAGCGCAAGTCCCATGGTCATCCCGGCACGGCGGGTCTTCTTAAAAAACAGCAGAATAACCGCCAGAATGATCCAGAAAATCCCGGTATTGGACAGACTGGTGATCAGCGGCATAACGAAATCCAGGAAGGCACATCCCACCGCGTCCTGCAGGGAATGAAGCCAGCCGACTTCGATCTGGTTGAGAGCGTTCATAGTCTACTCCTTTATATTTTTTCTTATTATACCACATTCTCCCTCAAAAGTCCCTGATATGAATAAAAAAATTCCGTCAATCCTGCGATCAACGGAATTTTCGTTATGTTATTTCAGCGAAGCTTACGCATCTGTCTGACGTTCGATGATTTTCAGATTCTCGGGGACAATCCCGGTCTGCTCGTAGACAATCTCCGAAATCTGCGCCACCTCACCCGGCATCAGTCCCGTTGTCTCTACAATCACACTGCACTTATCGTTGTTGATCACCGCAACACACTGCTGAAATCCCTTGGACTGCACCAGAGTCTCGATATTGGCTTCCTGTTCAATCTCCAGCGCCAGTTTGTTCATGTCGGTCAGAGCTGCCTGTTTGGCCTCTTCCAGTGCGGTTTCACTTCCTGCTACCGACGCAAGCACCTCAATCGCCTCATCCCTTGCCTGTTTTCTCTGGACGGAGATTGATGCAAAATAGTCCTGCACCTCATCCGCAGCCAGTGTGGGCTGAACGGTGTCTTCCGTCAGATCCACGGCAAGTTTATTGGCAGTTGCATCTTCCGGTTCATCCTGCAGAATCAGATTCAAAGCAATCGCACCGCACAGTACAAGAACCGCACATCCGGCTATGATTGTCTTCATCCCCATACGTTTGCAGATTCCTTTGATCCGTCCGAAAATCTCGCTTGGTTTCATTTCAGTTACCTCCCTGTTCATGTGCTCTATCCTATGCTCTCCGTTTACAGTTTATGACTGCCATCGTTCAGCTTCCCGCGACTTTAATTCTGTGGCTTGGCAGATCCAGGGCAGCGGAAAGAAGTTCCGTCACAGTCTCCCGGATCCGCGGCAGATCTCCTCCGGTGCAGACAACAGCAACACCGCGTACTCTCGGATAGATCTCCTGCAGAAGAACCGCTTCCTCTCCGCTGCTGCCGGTCAGAATCAGGACATCGGAAGCGCCGGTTTCGCTGTATACATATTCGCTGGAACAATCAAGAGTCAGAAATACCGCGGCCTCCTCAATCCCTTCCACCGATACACACAGCTTCCTCACCCGTTCTTCCAGATATTCTGTATAAAATTTTACATCCGTATACTCCGTTGTCTCTTTCTTTCCGCCCAGATTCCCCAGCAGAATCAGAGCAATTCCTGCAGCGGCCATCAGAATCACAGTCAGTTTCTTCCTGTCCGGCCATTTGATTCTCTCCATGTTTCACTCCCGTTTGCTGTAAATATATACGGGAATTCCGTATATTTTTCTCAATTTTTCTTCGGCCGATACCCTGTCCGAATAGGAACACCGTTCGGCAAACAGCTGAATTTCGACAATAGTACCTTCCTCGTCCGTCACAAGCGTGATCCGCATTCCGTCACTATCCAGTGAACATAAATCACAGGCATGCTGCATGATTGCCTGTGCGGTCTGCTCCATGGGATCATCCGACTCCGCAGATTCTTCCTGCATTGTCCATTCTTCTGCCATCATGATGAACCGGTCAATATTTGCTGTCACATACCGTACGGGAGCTGCAATGGTCAGCAGCATCACTGCCGCACAGATCATACGGATAAACCGCTTGCAGGATTCCGTATCATGGGTCATCATCTGCGCGGTCTGGCATACGATTACAGTGACGATAACTGCATTCAGATATTCTTTCATAAACCTGCCCGGGACTTTGCAAATATCATAACCGCAAGAACGAACATCAGCGAGGTATACAAAACGAACGCAAACAGCATGTCAGCAATCCCATGTACCTCCCCCAGCATTCCGCGCAATCCGTTCAGATTCAGTGCTTCCGATACGGTTTCCGCAACGGACAGCACACACTTATACAGGACCAACGGCACGATCCCCGGAATCAGCAGAAGAAGAATCACGACGATGCCTCCGATTCCCGCCGTGCTCCGGAGTACCGAAATCCCTTCTTTCAAGGTAGAATATGCTTCGGCTATCACACCGCCGGCCACAGGGATAAAGGATCCGATTGCAAATCTCGCGGTTTTTGCAGCAAGGGAATCGGCTGATTTTGCCAGAATCGACTGCACACTCAGCAAAAATGAAAACAAAAGGGTTCCGAACTGCCATAATCGCATGATGAGTTTTCTGAGCCCGGCTGTGAAGCCGGAGATTTTCACATCTCCGCAGACTCCTCCGACACAGGACAGTGTAAACAGCAGATTGGTCATAGGAGCAAGAAGCTGACCCGAAAAATTTCCCACCAATGTTACCCCCAGCATAACCGCTTCCGTCGTAACCGCTTTCTGGGTCAGATCTCCGCCTGCCAGGTACAAGCCCTCCATAACGGGTGTCAGAAGATTCATGATTCCGCAGAGCCGGTTCAGATAAAGCTGTGCCGAGGACATGATTCTGTCCGTCATCCCGAAAACCACAACTGCCGATGTAAGGGATGACAGAACGGAAAAGGCCTTCTGCAGATTCTGCGACGGTGAATTCTGTATGGACAATTCCACTGCCGAAAGAATCAGTATCATGGAAAACAACGGCAGAATTCCGGGAATTATCTCACTCAGATTTTCCCGGATTCCGGTCATTATTTGACCTGCCCAGTACCGCAGGCTTACTTTATCGCGGATTCCGCCACCGTTCGTCAGATTCATTTCAGAAGCTTCCTGTCCGATCTCTTCCGGAAGATACTCCAGAATGCTCTCCCATCCCTCTGTCATTACCTTCTCTGCATCGCGCTCTTTCTCATATGTAAATTCAGCCGCATCGGTTATGACGGGAGTTCGGAACAGAAACAGAAGAATAGCGCATAAATATGCAATTCGCTTCATGACACCAGCGCAATGGAGATCAGATCCCGGAACAAAGGCAGACACATCAGAAGCAATTCCGCACGACCTACCGTCTCAATGGTTCCTGCGATCCCGTTTTCGCCCACCGACCGGCAGATTTCACAGGCAGCTCCGATCAGGTATGTAATCCCCACTCCGCGGATAATCACCCCAAGATATCCGGCATCTGTATATTGTCCCAGTTCGCGTATAAAACCCAGCACTTCTCCGATCTTCGGAAGAATCACCAGCATCGTCAGCACGCTCATTCCCAGAAAGACCGCAGCCGTGTATTCCTTCCTCAGCTCCCTCAGGACCATCATGGCAAATGCCGCCAGAAGTCCCGTTCCGCAGATCCGCATCAGCTCGTCCAGGTTAATATTGTTCATATCCCAAATATACTCCTGATGGCTGAAAACAACTCTCCCACCTTACCGATGATCACCAACAGTACCAGCACGATCCCGGTCAGCGACAGCATCAGGGCCTGGTCTTCCCGTCCGGTGCGCTGCAGAATCTGGTAGCTTACCGCAACAATCATCCCCACACCGGCAATTTTCAGAATCAGTGTAACATCCATAATACCCTCTACATCAGAATCAGTACCAGCGACATCACCATCAGCGGCGGAATCGTCCGGTACAGCTTTTCTCTGTTTGACAGCTCTTGCCTCAGCTTTCCTACCGCTTCATTCATGCGTTTCAGCGTCAGACTGCACAATTCCAGTTCCTCTTTACGGTATCCCCGTCCGATTTCCCGGCAGAATACCGAAAAGCAGTTCTTCAAATCTTTATCTTGCAATACAAATGTCTCTTCCTTGTTCTCCCATGCATTACGAAGCCCCGCGCTCCTTACTTCTGCCAGAAACCCGTTCTTCTGCAGCACTTCATTCCGGTATTCCCCGAATATCTCCGGCAGAGGCTTCATGGTGTGTTCAATAGTTTCGGCAGTATGTCTCACCAAAGCAATCAATGCTTCCGCCTCCCGAAGCTTCTGCCGTTCTTCCGAAATACGGCTCCTGCCGTATACCAGGGATGCGGCAAGAAGCACCACGGCTCCTGCTGCTTTTGTCATTAAAATTCCGGGTATCATACCGCATCCGCTCCGCTGATCCCAGGAGAATTTTGTTCAATCATTTCCCATTTCTGCACCCTTCCCGTTCTTCCGTATATCAGCGAAAACACACCCGATTGTCCGAGAATCGCCATATGCTTTTCACGGAATACCTCCTGCACACTCCGACCGTGAGCCGACGCGCAGATCATCACCCCGGCATTGTGTGCTTCCATCAGAGAATGTGCATCTTCTTCTCCGGAAATCTCGTCACAGACGATTACCTCGGGGGACATCGTTCGGATCGCAGAACGGATTCCGAAGCTTCGCGGATATCCCGCAAACCAGTCCACCAGTTCCCCGGCCTCATCCACGCACAGTTCATACCGCGTGTCAATCACCGCCACCCTTCTGTTTCTCGCAAGACATGGGATCAGCTCCCTCAGCACCGTGGTTTTTCCGCAGCCCGGAGGTGACCATACCAGCACACCCCCATGCCCGATCCGCTCAAGCAACTCATCCGCTGCACCGGTGATTCTGTGAGGAATGCGGATGCACACAGACCCGATATCCCGGACACACTCCACCCGTCCGTTCATGACCACTGCACGCCCGGCAACACCTGCCCGGATTCCGCAGTCCGAAGTGATCACGCCTTCCCGTATGCTGTCAGCATGGGAATACAGCGACCCCTGACACAGCTTTTCCACCGTATACTCCAGATCCGTTCCGCTGCACCGGATTCCGCACAAAAGATTTGCCCCCTCCGCGGTTACGGACAGCTCCCGATTCACCCGAAGCCTGATCTCATCCACCTGTTTCAGACCTGTTCCGCGGCTTGTCCGGATTACCGCATTCTTCAGATGCTCCGGCAGGCAGCTCAGCGCCCTCTTTTCCACGTCTTCCATATCCATCCTCCGTCCTTGATGGTATATTCTATGCACCGCCCCCGGGATTTATGAACAAAAACAAAAAATCCACTGCTGTTTTTCAGACAGTGGATTTCTGATTCAGTTTCAATGCGGATTTTCCGGATACTGTACAAATCCCATCAGTCGGCGATGTTCATCTCGTCCAGCATCTTGATATAGTCGGCAACCATCTTTGCTGCCCCTTCCACGCCCAGACGATCCGTCGCAATCACCAGATCATACTTGTCAGCCTTACCCCATTTTTCGCCGGTGTAATAGCTGTAGTAGTTGGCACGGCGCTTGTCGGTCTTGACAATCAGATCCTTTGCCTGGGATTCGGACAGCTCGTGTCTCTTCATGACAGTCTTGACACGGGTATCAAATTCGGAAGTAATATAAACGCGCACCAGATTCTTTTTGCCGGACAGAACATAGTCCGCACAGCGTCCGACAATGATGGCACCGTCACCGCTGGCAGCAAGATCCTTGATAATCTCGGACTGCACAACGAAAAGCCGGTCATTGATGGGCAGATTTACCCGTTCCACACCGTGGCTGTACACGGAAGAACCCAGCGCAAGGGTGTACAGGAGGCTGTTTGCGGCTTTTTCATCCACATGGTGCAGCGCATCCTGGGAAAGCCCGCTCTTCTGTGCAGCCAGTGTGATCAGATCCTTGTCATAGAACTTGTATCCGATCAGCTCGGAAAGTTTCTGACCGACCTCGCGTCCGCCGCTGCCGTACTGTCTTGCGATTGTTACAATAAAATTACTCATACAATATCCTCCTGTATCATAATTATTTTTCTCAGAAATGACAGAAACTCTTTTGGGGATTATCTGCGGTTTTCGATTTCAGTGATCATTGCCACACGGCGTGCATGCTTGCCGCCTTCGAAATCGGTGGTGACAAACGCCTGAACCAGTTCCCACGCCAGACCTTCGCCCAGAACACGCGCGCCAAGACAAAGAACATTGGCATCATTGTGGAGACGGGTGAACTTGGTGGAGAAAATATCGGTGCAGCAGGCTGCGCGGATGCCCTTGATCTTGTTGGCAGCCATGCTCATGCCAATGCCGGTACCGCAGCAGAGAATACACAGATCCGCGTTTCCTTCGGTCAGGTATTTGCAGGCTTTTTCGGCATATACCGGATAGTCGCAGCTTGCGGTGGAATCGGTGCCCATATCGGCAACGGGGTAGCCTTCCGCGGTGAGGAGTCCGATCAGAGCCTGCTTGAGGGGGTAGCCTGCATGGTCTGCGGCAATAACAATTCTTCTTTTTTCCATATTTTCAGATAACTCCGTTGTCAGTTGTTTTTTGCGGCAAGGGATTCTTCTCTCTCCCGTTCTGCCTGTGATTTTTTGAGATAAACCGGGGCAAGTGCGGCATGGGTGAAGCCGGATTTATCCTCGGTTTCCTTCCATTTATTATATGCGGCAATCGCGGTGCCGAATCCGGTGGGGAATTTCAGCTGTGCGGGAACGGGCTTCGAAAGTGTGCAGACCGCATCCCCGGGCACATAGATATCGGTGACACCGAGATCCTCCGCGAATTTCTTCACGTTCGCTTCCAGATCCGCCATATCCCACTGTCCGTCGGGGGTAAGCCGGGTTACGGTTCCCGCTCCGTCGGAGGTGTAAACTGCCGAATATGCCGTGTTCCGTCTTGCATCCACGGCCGGGACAATGATGCCGCGGAGTGCGCCGAATCCCATGGCAAGCGCATCCAGAGAGGACACGCCCACACAGGGAGTATCGTGTACGAACGCCAATCCCTTCACGGCAGATACACCGATCCGGATGCCGGTGAAAGAACCGGGACCGGTGGAAACCGCGTACAGATCAATGTCAGCCGCCGTGTTTCCGGTATTTTTCAGGATGGATTTGATCATGGGAAGAAGCGTGGTGCTGTGTCCGGAAGTTTTCATGGAGTATTCCGCGATCAGTTCGGGCACATCCTTCTTCACTTCCACAAGAGCCGCCGAAGCAGTCTTTGCGGTAGTGTCAAGTGCGAGAATTTTCATGCGTCCTCCTCCAGTTCCGGGCATCCGGTAACGGTGATCCGCCGTTCTTCCTCGCCCAGCTTCTCAATCTTCACAATCACAGCATCATCCGGCAGATAGTCCCCGATGTGCTCGCTCCATTCGGCAATGCAGTCCCCTCCGGCAACATATTCCTCAAATCCGAATCCGTCCAGCTCCGAGGTATCCCCGATCCGGTACAGATCGAAGTGGAACAGGGGACGATTTCCCTTCCGGTATTCGTTTACAATGGTATAGGTGGGACTTTTCACCCGGCTGCCCGGTGAGAGAACCGATGCCAGTCCCCGTACAAATACGGTTTTGCCGGCACCCAGATCCCCGTACATGGCAACAAAGACGGGTTCTTCCCTGTCACGGATGATCTGCGCCAGACGGATGCCCAGCGCTTCCGTTTCCGATGTGCTGTGAGTGATGATTTCCATGAGTCTATCCTGTTATACAGTTAATTTCGTTAGAATCGGTTGGCTTAGTATAAGCGGCTTAGAACAGGCCGGTGATCTTGCCGTCCGCGTCGATGTCAATATTGTTTGCTGCGGGAACCTTGGGCAGACCGGGCATGGTCATGATGGCGCCGGTGAGCACAACGATGAAGCCCGCACCTGCGGAAAGCTTGATTTCGCGTACAGTGATGCGGAATCCGGTGGGACGTCCCAGCTTGGTCTGGTCGTCGGAGAAGGAGTACTGGGTCTTCGCCATGCATACGGGGAAGCTCTTGTACTTTTCATTGAGGGATTCGATTTCGGCAAGGGACTTAAGAGCGGCAGGCTCGAAATTCACGCCGTCCGCACCGTAGATTTCTCTTGCGATGGTTTCGATCTTTTCCTTTACAGGCATTTCGTCGGGATAGAGAACCTTGAATTCAGATTCCTTTTCGCAGGCAGCCACTACCTTTTCCGCCAGTTCGATACCGCCGTCGCCGCCCTTTGCGAATACTTCAGACAGGGAGAAGTCCGCGCCGTTCTTTTCGCAGATTGCGCGCAGTGCTTCCAGTTCGGCATCGGTATCGGTGTCGAAGCGGTTGATGGCAACTACAACAGGAACGCCGTACTTGTGGAGGTTTTCGATGTGCTTTTCAAGGTTCACGCTGCCCTTTACGAGAGCATCAACGTTTTCAGCCTTCAGCTCGGTCTTAGCAACGCCGCCGTTGTACTTGAGCGCACGGACGGTTGCAACCAGAACGATCGCGGAAGGCTTCAGACCTGCGAAACGGCACTTGATGTCAAGGAACTTTTCAGCACCCAGGTCTGCGCCGAATCCGGCTTCGGTAATGGTGTAGTCGGCCAGCTTCAGGGACAGCTTGGTAGCACGTACAGAGTTGCATCCGTGTGCGATATTGGCGAAGGGACCGCCGTGGATGATCGCAGGAGTGTGTTCCAGAGTCTGAACCAGATTGGGCTTGATTGCATCCTTCAGCAGAGCCGCCATGGAGCCGTCAGCCTTTACGTCACGGCAGTAAACGGGCTTGCCGCTGCGGGTGTATGCGATGAGAATGTCGCCCAGACGTCTCTTCAGGTCAGCGATATCTTCCGCAAGGCAGAGGATTGCCATAACTTCGGAAGCAACGGTAATCATGAAATGGTCTTCTCTCGGAACACCGTCCACCTTGCCGCCCATGCCTACCACAATGTTGCGGAGCGCACGGTCGTTGGTATCGGTTACGCGGGCAAAGAGAATCCGGCGGGTGTCGATATCGAGATCGTTGCCCTGCTGGATGTGGTTGTCGATCATGGCGCAGAGGAGATTGTTTGCCGCAGTGATGGCGTGGAAATCGCCGGTAAAGTGGAGGTTGATGTCTTCCATGGGGAGAACCTGAGCGTAGCCGCCGCCGGTAGCACCGCCCTTGACACCGAATACGGGACCGAGGGAGGGTTCACGGAGCGCGATACAGGTCTTCTTGCCGATCTTGTTCATGGCCATGCCGAGACCGATGGTGGTGGTACTCTTGCCTTCGCCTGCGGGAGTGGGGTTGATGGCGGTAACGAGAATCAGCTTGCCGTCGGGCTTGTCAGCCAGTCTCTTGATGCAGTCATCGGAAATCTTCGCCTTGGATTTGCCGTACTGTTCGATTTCATCGGGGAGAATGCCCAGTCCTTCCGCAATTTCGGTGATGGGCTTGAGGGTCGCCTGCTGAGCGATCTGGATATCTGTAAGCATATTCATACCTCTTGTGTGTCAGGTGAAAACACGGCAGATGCCATTGTATTTTCTACCATATAATATAAACACATTATACCATAAATCAAACGGGTTTTCAAATCTTTTTTGCAGGTTTCGGGGGAAGTTTTGTCAATTTTTTTGCATAAACCGGAGATTTAACTGGTGAAAAACGCGCGGATGCTTCCTCTGGATAAAAAAACATCCGCCCGGGAGCTGTCCTGAGCGGATGTTTCGGTTATTCGCCTTTCTCAAATGCTTCGGCATCGGCGAGGATTGCCCTGAAGCGGTCGGTTTCCCGGATAGAGTCGAAGATGTCCCATGCGAGAATCGGCAGAAGTGTGTCAGTTCTGCGGGGCGAAGTCGACCAATAATGCCTGGTCTGGCCATACAGATACGGCAGTTTGGTTTCTGTGATTACATTGTGGTTTCTATCAGCAATTCGTTCATGTCTGACCATCTTTTCAAGCCAGTCCATAGCTTCATCTGGACGGTTCAATCTCATGCTGCTCAGCGCACACTGGTCATACCATAGAATGCTGAAATTTATTTCATCCTCCCGCTCTCCCACCATGAGATCATAAATGTCCGGGTAAAGCCGATAACAGGAATAGGCTTCCTCAAATTTCCCCTCTTTTTCCCATGAATTACCGATGAGGAGGAGCTCACTCTCCAGGTAATCAAGTGCGTTTATAATATTTTCTGCGTGTTGTCTGCGGCTGTCTTCTTCTCTGCCGAGAGACTCATACGCCAGTGCTTTCCAATATCCGCCTTCTGCATACGGATTAAATACCGTTAATTTTTCCGCATATTCCAGCATTTTCCGAAAGTTTCGTGCTCTTCTGAAATGGTTAGCCATCCACATATTTGCAGAATTGAGATACCGGCTGTCCGTACAATGATTAAGAATCACATTCGCCTGACGGAATAATTCATTTTCCCACTTTTGTATCTCTTCGGTTTTGTCCTTCATTTCGTCGCTTTCCTTATATTCATCCAGAAGACCGTCGATGTGTCCCAGTGAATACGCCAGAAGCTCATAATTATTCGGATATACCTCTAGCATCTTCTGCACATCCTCACAGCATTCTTTCTGCCAGGCAAAACTGCTGATGCCTTCCGGAAGATTACAGATTTTCTTTTCAGTATCACGGATAAATGATTTTATCACTTCTTCTCCATCCATGCCGTCCCTGCCGAACAGCACATCCGTCGTCACGCCGAACACATTCGCCAGCGGCACAATCTGCGAAATATCCGGCAATCCCGCACCGCTCTCCCAGCGGCTGACTGCCTGAGGAGTGATGTTGAGCTGTTCGGCAAGCTCCTCCTGTGTGAGATTCCGCTCTTTACGAAGTTTTCGGATCATCCGTCCCATATTCATTTCCATTCTGTCACACACCTTTCTGTTGATTCCGGTACCGTTGGCTACAGTATAACAGATCGTACGCAGAATGTAAAGCGATGCAAATCTGAGACGAATACAACGGAGCATTGTATTTCGGCTCTGCATGATTTTTCAGCCGGCAATATCTTGCAATCCCACCGGAATCTGTGGTATAATAAATGAACTATCATCATTTTTATACGGAGTACCCCTATGAATCCCCGACTTCTTCTGGTAGACGGCCACAATCTGCTGTTCCGGATGTTCTTCGGTATGCCGGACAACTTCTACTCCGCCCGCCGGATCAAATTCAATGCCGTTTACGGCTTTGCTTCCGCCATTCACAAGGTGCAGAGTCTTCTCCGCCCTTCCCATATGCTGGTGCTGTTCGATTCCCAGGACTGCGGTGACCGCCGGCAGCTGGATGATGCCTACAAGGCCAACCGCCCCGATTATTCGGAAATGACCCCCGACGACTGTCCCTTCACCCAGCTTCCCGCCATTTACGCCATGCTGGATGAAATGAAAATTCCCCGCAGGGAAATTCACGGCTGTGAAGCGGACGACGTGATCGCATCCTACGCCATCGCCTGCCGCGACCGGTTCGATGTGATTATCTTCTCCACCGACCGGGACTACTGGCAGCTGATAGGCGAACACGTGTCCATTCTGGATTACCACGGTGCAAACAGCTCCCTCATCACGCCGCCCACCGTCATGAAAAAGTTCGGCGTAACGCCCGGTCAGATTGCCGATTACAAATGCCTCGTAGGAGACAACAGCGATAATATCACCGGTGTTCCCGGAGTGGGTCCGAAAACCGCAGCGGCACTTCTCACAAAATTCGGTACCCTTGAGAATCTGCTGGATCACATTGAAGAAATCGACAAGCCGAAAATCCGTGCCTCCATCGCGGAATCCCGGGAACGGCTGGATCTGAATGGAAAGCTGATCCGCCTGTCGGATGTGGTTCCCCTGCCCATCGCACCGGAGGAACTGACCTTCCGGTACCGTCATCCCGGCGATCTGCACGAGCTGTCGTCGGATCTTGCGGATGAGTACATCGGACGGGAGATCGACATTTCCGCCGCCATCGAAACACTGTAAAAGCAAAAAGCACCTGTCATCTGACAAGTGCTTTTCTTATAAACTCCCCGCCCTGAGGGATTCGAACCCACGACCATCGGAATCGGAATCCGGTACTCTATCCAGGCTGAGCTAAGGGCGGATCTCGCTTACCTGATTATTATACCACACTTTCCACGGCTTGTAAAGTCCTTTTTCAGAAAAACACCCGGGATTTTTTCGCCTATTTCCGCAGACTGCACGTTTTTTCCAAGAAAATTACTCCGGGTACTTGATTTTTCCGCACAGACATGGTACAATACTGAATTGATAGATAACTCAGCGATGACGAAAACTATCCGTACGAGAGTCAGCCCCAAGAGAGCCGGGATGCTGGAATCCGGTGACTGACGGTGCGGTATCCACTTTCCGAGCCGGGAGGTCCGCGCCCTTTACCGCGCGTCAATGAGGCTGATTTTTCAGTAAATTTGGGTGGCACCACGATCCTTTCGTCCCAAGTCCGGATGAGGGATCTTTATTTTTTCACAAACAAATTCAACTAACTATAACGAGGTAAACAAAATGCTTGACATTAAGTTTCTCCGGGACAATCCGGAAATCGTAAAGCAGAACATCAGAAACAAGTTCCAGGATCACAAGCTGGGGCTGGTTGACGAAGTGATCGCACTGGACGCTCAGAACCGTGCCATCATGCAGGAAGCCGATACTCTCCGCGGCAACCGCAACAAGCTGTCCAAGCAGATCGGCGCTCTCATGGGCAAGGGTCAGAAGGAAGAAGCCGAAAAGATTAAAGCTCAGGTTGCAGAACAGTCCGCACGTCTGGCTGAATGCGAAAAGCTGGAAGAAGAACTGGCGGAAAAGATCAAGAAGATCATGATGATCATCCCCAACATCATCGATCCCTCCGTTCCGATCGGCAAGGACGACAGTGAAAATGTTGAAATCCAGAAGTACGGCGAACCCGTTACCCCCGATTTCGAAATTCCCTACCACACCGAAATCATGGAACGCTTCGACGGTATCGATCTCGATGCTGCTCGCCGTGTTGCCGGCAACGGTTTCTACTACCTGATGGGCGACATCGCACGCCTCCACTCCGCTGTCATCTCCTACGCGCGTGACTTCATGATCAACCGCGGCTTCACCTACTGTGTTCCCCCCTTCATGATCCGCTCCGATGTTGTGACCGGCGTTATGTCCTTCGCGGAAATGGAAGCCATGATGTACAAGATCGAAGGTGAAGACCTCTATCTCATCGGCACCTCCGAACACTCCATGATCGGTAAGTTCATCGACCAGATCGTTCCCGAAGAAGAACTGCCCTATACCCTCACCAGCTACTCCCCCTGCTTCCGCAAGGAAAAGGGTGCGCACGGCATCGAAGAACGCGGTGTTTACAGAATTCACCAGTTTGAAAAGCAGGAAATGATCGTTGTCTGCAAGCCCGAGGATTCCATGATGTGGTACGACAAGCTGTGGCAGAACACCGTTGATCTGTTCAGATCCCTCGACATTCCCGTTCGTACTCTGGAATGCTGCTCCGGTGACCTGGCTGACCTGAAGGTCAAGTCCTGCGACGTGGAAGCATGGTCTCCCAGACAGCAGAAGTACTTCGAAGTAGGCTCCTGCTCCAACCTTGGCGATGCTCAGGCAAGACGTCTCCGCATCCGTGTATCCGCCGACAAGAAGAAGTATCTGGCTCACACCCTCAACAATACCGTTGTTGCTCCGCCGAGAATGCTCATCGCGTTCCTGGAAAACAACCTGCAGGCTGACGGCACCGTTAAGATTCCCGAAGCTCTCCGTCCTTACATGGGCGGTCAGGAAGTTCTCGTTCCCAAGAAGTAATCGAAATTTTCAGCTCGCTTGTTCACACAGGCGGGCTGATTTTTGTTATCCGGGGGTTTTCAAAGTGCGGTTCTTATGATATAATGAAAGAAAAACAAAATCGGAGGCTCACCATGACAGATTATCCTTATACTTACGAAGGAAACACCCTGAACACCACCCACAAGCTCCGCTTCACCAGGCTGTGGCAGACCTTCGGAGGACAGGACGGCGCCATGTTCGGCGACTGGATCATCCGCTTTGACGCCAAAGGCAACGGCCATGTGTTCCGGATTTCCGAAGAAAAGGAAGTCTGCACCTTCCGTCTGGGATCCGCGGACAAGATCGTGCCCCATGCCAATGCTGTGGTTTTCGGCTCCGAATACCTGTGCCCCGGTGACGAATTCCCCCTGCTGTATTCCAATATTTACAACAATTACGCAAAATCCGATGACCGTCTGGAAGGCACTGTCTGCGTCTATCACCTGACCCGTGACGGCACGGACTTCTCTGCCGATCTGGTGCAGGTCATCCGGGTGGGCTTCGTACACGATCCCCTCTGGAGCGACGGAAATGATGTCCGCCCCTACGGCAATTTCGTGGTGGACACGGATGAGAATCAGCTGGCTGCCTTCACCATGCGGGACAGGGATCAGGTCACGCGGTATTTTACCTTCGATCTGCCCAAAGCCGCTGACGGTGAATTTTCCGATACATACGGCGTACCCGTTGTGACTCTCTCAAAAGACGACATAAAAGCACAGTTCGATGCACCCTATTCCCGGTACATCCAGGGCGCGTGTTATCACAATGGCAGTGTGTATTCCGTGGAAGGCTTCTCGGATCACCCCAATCCCGCAAAAATGCAGATTGTGGATCTGAGACAGCAGAAGCTCCGCGCCGTCATCGATCTCTATGCCATGGGACTGACAATCGAACCGGAGTTTGTCAATGTCCTGGACGGTGTGCTGTATTATTCCGATGCACGCGGTCAGCTGATCCGGTTTGATTTCGAATAAATCCCCACACAGCCTGTGAAATACCGGGCTGTTTTCTTCATCAAGAACTTTTTCCGTAATTTTTCCGAACCACCGAACCTTTTTCAGCGGAAGTGTGTCTTATATTACAGAACCGGTTCAAAGATCAACAGGAAAGGAGGGATCCCATGGAACAGAACGACATCGACCGTGTTGTCCGCGCCGTTCACGAAACTGTACGGGGCAACACGGATGCCTACACAGTCATCGTAACCACATATATGCAGAAGCTGTACTACACCGCCCGTTCCCTGTGCGGAAGCGATGCTCAGGCAGAGGATCTGGTGCAGGAAACGCTCATCGACGGATATCTGAATCTTTCACGGCTCAGAGAACCCGAGAAAATCGAAGGATGGCTCATGCGGATCCTGAAAAACAAAGCACTCAACTACCTGACCCGCACCCGCTTCACCGAATCCGAGGATGCCCTCCTTGGAATTGCCGACAAACGGACGCCGGAAATACTCGCCGTGACCTCCGAATCTATGCGGGAATGGCAGGCAAAGCTGAACGCCCTCTCCCCCGCTCTCAGAACCACCGCAATCCTCTACTTCTGGCATCATCTGCCCATGGAAGAGATTGCCCGGCGCACCGATGTGCCTCTGGGAACGGTAAAACGACGTATCCACGATGCGAGAGAAAAGCTGAAAAAGGAGAACAACATGAACGAACATACCAATACCCTTCCCGATTCCTTTGCCGAGGCTCTGGCGAAGAAAATCCGGGAACTGGAAACCTACACCCAGACCTATGGCTCCACGGGATTTGATTCCGCCTACACCAATGTGAAGGAGCTGATCGCAAATCTGTCCGATACCGAAAACGTAAAAACCTACTCCGTCAGGGGTGCCGAAATCGCCGCACAGACGGACATGACAAAATACGCCGAAGAATCTCTTGCGGTATACAGAAAATTCAATCAGGTTCAGAAGGCATCCTGGCTGTATCTGGATCTTTGCTGGAAGCTGGGATCGGCTGAACAGAAAATTGACTACACGCTGAACACCATCCTCCCCGCGCTGGAATCCTATCCCGAAAGCGAACAGAAGCACAACGAGCTCGGCTACCATATGTTCTGGATGGCGGAATACACCGATAAATCCACCGCCGAGGGCAAAGCGAAAGCCCGTGAATGGCTGAACCGTGCCATGAAGGAATACCGATCCGTGACATTCACCGATGCTTCCTATGCCAACACCATCGCCGCGCTGAAAGGCATGGACGTAATGGAGGACGGACGGATACAGCAGATGATTCTGGTCACCGGCGAAAAATGGGGTCTGGAAAACGGCAATCTGAAGATGCGCAGCGAACCCGGATGCTGGTACGGCGACAGCGGGCTGCACAAGTTCCACAACTATGTGAATATGAACGCAGGCAACACCGGTGACGGTTACTTCTTCCCCAGAACCGCGGAAATTGCCCACGGTGCCGAAGAAAGAATGATCGATGATAAAGGTACGGATCAGGGTGTCCGCCGCGTCATCGCCGTGGACGAAACCGTAACCACTCCCGCAGGACGTTTTGAAAACTGCCTGCACATTGAGAAAACCGACAACGACGGGTACAATGTTCACGCATGGTACGCGGACGGCGTGGGTCTGGTGAAGATCACCGACGGGGACACCGTATCCGACAAAGTTCTGGCATCTTACGAAATCAAAGGAGGGGACGGATACTTCCCCTGCTCGGTGGGCAACACCTGGCGGTACGAGAATCCCGTGAAGCCCGATGCCCTGTACGAAAGAAACGAATACGTCATCGAGCAGATGGGCCCGGATTTTGAGGGACAGGAATGCATTTCCATCTCCGCGCTGAACTACATCGCACTGGAGCACGACTGGGAAGAAAGCAGCACCGATCACGTCCTTGCCTTTACGCTGGTTGACCACCTGTGCAACGAACACAGATATCCGGAGGCCGCCGAAAAGCTCCGTCAGATCGTGATGGCGAACCGCAGCCGCGAATCCGTGGACTACGCCAATGCAATTCTGGAATTCCTGGACGAAAAGATCCCCTACGATGCACTGGGATGGCGTTTCTGCCCGTCCTCCGCGAACATTTCCGCCATCCGCACCGGAGACAACAAAATCGCCTACAACGAATGCGCCATGGAATTCTTCGACATGGGTCCCTGGGGCTCCCGGGGGGAAGAAAACCGCATCTTCGGCGCAAAGCCCTTCCGCTATCTGCAGTCCCTGTGCCACACCCTCTGGGATGACAAATGGGTTCCCGGCTACACAGCGGAATATCCTCACGACTGGAAGGAAGGCGGCACCGTGAAGCTGAGCGTGGAGGAAGGCAGCACCATCGAAACTCCTGCCGGCAGATTTGAGAACACCGTACACCTCATCATCAACTGCGAAGCTCCCGGCAATCCCGACAACTACGGCTACTATTTTTACGACAACACCGACTGCGGCGTGAAGGAATACTGGTTCGCTCCCGGTGTGGGCGTGGTACGGTTCAAGTGTTCATGGGGCAAGCATCTGGACTCCGACTGTCTCCTGACCCAATACCGCACCGTTGCTGCTCCCGGTGAGATGATGCCCATCCACATCGGCAACCACTGGCGCTACGAGGAACAGTATCTGACCGCGGAAAACTACATCGCCCGCCGGGATTACAGAATCCTCTCCGGCATGAACGGCAATTACACCCTCTCGGACAGCCAGTTCTTCACATGGCGCGGAAACGTGGATGAATACGAGGAATTCAAGAAAAATCTCGCAAAATAAGCCATAAATCAGCGAAAAATCGCCCGTGCAACTGCCGGTTGACACCATTTCAAGCCGGATTGGTTGACTGTCGGGCGATTTTCTGCTATAATTCCGTCAGAAATCAAACAGAAAACGGAGTATTTATCATGACACTTGGCGAAACCATCCGCACTGTCCGGTCTGAAAAAGGGATGTCCCAGGGGGATCTTGCGGACGCTCTTGACGTATCCCGGCAGTCCGTCTCCAAATGGGAAACCGACGCATCCGTCCCCGAACTTGACAAACTGGTGAAGATGTGCGACCTGTTCGGCGTCAGTCTGGATGAACTTGTGCG
>JAFQWY010000144.1 GCA_017407225.1 Clostridia bacterium
TATCAGTCCCTGATGGATCATATCGGTTCCGGTAAGGACTGGGATCTGGCGAGACGTTCCGGCGGTATCAAGCTGCTTCCTCCCTATATCACCGCCTATGCCAGCAACCCCAACATCCAGTATCAGACCAGACTGGAAGCGCTCAAGGGGGTAAGCTACTCCATCCAGAAGATCACCGACGAGTATGTGGTTCTCTCTGACTGCGATGTGATCTGCAACGTGGATCTGAACGACATCATCGACTACCATATCAAAACCGACGCCGACATCACTGCGGCTGTCAAGACCATGGATCTGACCCCGGAACAGGCCAAGATCAATGTGCTGTACACCGCCGATGCAGAAGGCCGGATCACCGATATTCTGTCCTATCCCACCAACTTCTCCGGAAGAGCGGATGTGGCGCTGAATATCGTGGTGATGAAGACCGAATACTTACAGGAAGTGGTGCTGGACTCCGTGGCGCACAACTACGTCAGCATGACCAGAGATATCATGTCCCGGAACCTGAAGCACCGCAACTACCGTGTGTACAAGTATGACGGCTATTTTGCCACCATCACCTCCTTTGCGGAATATTATGCCCACAGCATGACTCTGCTGAACGACCCTGCTGCCCGGGCTGCACTGTTCAACGTAAAGAACCGTCCCATCTACACCAAGGTGCGCAATTCCGTGCCCGCCAACTATGGCCAGAATGCCACCGTGAAGAATTCCATGATCGCCGACGGTTGCGATATCCAGGGGACTGTGGAAAACTCCATTCTGTTCCGCGGCGTAAAGATCGGCCGGAACGCAACGGTAAAGAACTGTATCCTCATGCAGGACACCATTGTGGGCGACGGCGCATTCCTGAACCATGTGATTTCCGACAAGAACGCCGTGGTACGGGATAACCGTATGCTGGCCGGTGCGGATGTACAGCCCTTCTACATCACCAAAGGGAAGATGATCTGACCGGACATCCCGGAAGAAAGGAAAGAATCATATGAAAATCTTATATGCCGCATCCGAAGCGCTGCCGTATGCCTCCACCGGGGGACTGGCAGACGTGGTCGGATCTCTGCCGGCAGCCGTGAAAAAGGAACTGGGAGAAGGAGCGGACGTCCGTGTGGTGATCCCTCTGTATCCCTCTGTCCGCCGGAAGTATGCGGAAGAGATCGAAATGGTATGTGAAATGAATGTCAAGCTGGCCTGGCGGAACCAGTACTGCGGGATCTGGCAGACCCAGGCAAACGGCGTGACCTTCTACTTCATTGACAACGAATATTACTTCAACAGAGCCGCTCTGTACGGCAGTTTCGACGATGCCGAACGGTTTGCCTATTTCGGAAAGGCCGTTCTGGAACTGATGACCGCAGTGGGATTCTATCCGGATGTACTCCATGCCAACGACTGGCAGACAGCTCCTGCGGTAATCTACCTGAAGCGCAAGTACGCCCATCTGACGGCTTACCAGAACATCAGAACCCTGTTCACCATCCACAATATCGACTATCAGGGGATCTACGATTTCTCCATTCTGGGCGATATTTTCGAGCTGGCGGAATGGGACAGAAGCACCGTGGAATACAACGGCTGCATCAACCTGCTGAAGGGCGCCATCGTATGTTCCGATATGGTCAGCACCGTAAGCGGCCGGTATGCCGATGAGATCCTCACCGAATACTACGCCAGCGGTCTGCACCACATCCTCCGTGCCAACCAGGATAAGCTCTGCGGCATCGTAAACGGGATCGACGTGGACTATTACAGCGCCGAAAAGGATCCGGAAATTGCGGAAAACTTCACGGAAGAGGATCTTTCCGGCAAGGCGGCCTGCAAAGCACAGCTGGAAGAAGTCTGCGGATTCACCCATGCGCCCGATGTGCCGATTGTGGCCATGGTTTCCCGTCTGGCATCCCACAAGGGCTTTGATCTGGTGACCAGAGTCATTGAGGAAATTCTGACAGAAACAAACATCCGTTTTGCTCTGCTGGGTACCGGCGAATTTGAACTGGAAGATTTCTTCACCCGGCTGGAAGAACGGTTCCCGGGCAGAGTCTGCGTGAAGCTGGAATACAACAAGTCCCTGTCCAAGCAGTTCTATGCAGGGGCGGATATGTTCCTGATGCCCTCCAAGAGCGAACCCTGCGGCCTGGCCCAGATGATCGCTTCCCGGTACGGCACGGTTCCGATTGTACGGGAAACCGGCGGGCTGTTCGATACCATCCATGCCTACAACGAACACGACGGTTCCGGAAACGGCTTCTCCTTTACCAACTACAATGCCCATGAAATGAAGGATACCGTGGAAAACGCCAACCGTCTGTACATGGAAAGACCGGAAGTATGGACGGATTTGGTGAAAAACGTCATGAAAGTGGATTTTTCATGGAGTGTTTCAGCAAAAAAATATATTGATATTTATACCAAATTGCAGTAAAATATAATAGGTGTGATTTGTAGGATTCGATTCACAAATAACATCATGGAGACGGCAGAATCTGACAAGCAGAGGACTCTGCCTTTTCCGTTTTTCTGTCCGGGTACCCCTGTGCGCGATGCCGGACGGAATTTATACAAACGGAAGGAAAGTACGATATATGGAATACGTTACTCCCATCACCGAAGCGGAAATCGGTGAAGCCCTGAAACAGAAACTGGCACGGTATTTCGGTGTGAAGCCGGAAGAAGCGGATGCCGAGCAGATGTATAAAGCGACCCTCATGAGCGTGAAGGA
>JAFQWY010000020.1 GCA_017407225.1 Clostridia bacterium
GAGAACGGATATGCCGTGGTGAATCTGGACGACGAAAACTGCCGTCTGGCCATGGCGGGATACCGTGGAAATCTGCTGACCTTCGGCCGGAACAATCCCGATGCCGTCTACACCTCCGCAAACGAGGATCTCTCCGACGGATTTGCCGCATTCGATGTGATGAAAAACGGTAAATTCGCGGCGCACATCAAGCTGGCAGTACCCGGTGAACACAGTATTGCCGACGCCGTTGCCGCTTATGCAGCCTGTGATGCGGTGGGAATCCCCGCTGAGAAAATCGCCGCAGGTCTGGGAGCTTACGAAGGAATCTGCCGGCGGATGGAAAAGATGTCCGTAACCAAGGCGGGGGCTGTGGTTTACTCCGACTACGCACACCATCCCACCGAGATCGCCACCACACTGGCGGGTGCAAAGAAAATCTGCCGGGGCAAACTGCATGTGATTTTCCAGCCCCACACGTTCTCCCGTACCCACGAACTGTTCGATGACTTCACCACTGCCTTCGCTGACAGCGGTATCGACAGTCTGATTCTCTGTGACATTTATCCCGCCCGGGAAACCAATATCTACGGGGTATCTTCCGAAAAGCTGTCCGACGCCATCACCTCCCGCGGTCTTGCCTCCTGCACCGCCGCTGATTTTGCCGATGCCGCCGAAAAAGCAAGCCGCATCGCAGGAAACGGTGATCTGATCATCGTCATGGGTGCCGGAGATGTAATCAAAACCGCCGATTACCTGGCGGATCTGTAAGACCATGAAGAAACTCAGATTCGGAATGCCGGTTCTGCTGGAGTGTGACGGGATGAGAGAATCCGCCGCGCTGTGCCGGTCCCTAGGACTGGATTTCGTGGAACTGAACATGGGACTTCCTGCGTATCAGCCCGGCAAGCTGAATCCAGCCGAACTGCAGGAGACTGCCGCAGAATACGGTATCTTCTGGACAATCCATACGGACGGCTTCCTCAATCCCTTCGATTTCAACCCGTACATCGCTGAGGCTGCCCGCAAAACTGTCACGGAAACTCTGAAAATCGCCGGCTCCTGTTCAATCCCCCTGCTGAATATGCATCTGTCCAAAGGGGATACCTTCACTCTGCCCGACCGGAAAGTGAATCTCTATGACCGGTACCGGGAGGAGTATCTTTCTCTCGTTCTCAGGTTCCGTGAGGAATGTAAACGGACAGCCGACGGATCCGATGTTAAAATTCTCATTGAAAACTGCAGCGGGTACACGGATTTTCAGAAAGCGGCACTGGAGCTTCTTCTGGAAAGCTCTCTGTTCGGTCTGACCTTGGATGCGGGACACAGTTATACCGCCGGTCACATTGACGAGACGCTGATTTTCGCACACAGAAATCGTCTGCATCACATCCACTTTCACGATGCGGATCCGGAACACGGCAATCACCTCGCTCTCGGTACGGGAGATGTGGATAAGCTGCAGATTCTGGCACTTGCGCGCAGCAGCGACTGCACCGTCGTTCTTGAGACTAAAACAGCGGCGGCCCTTGCCGAATCCGTTCAATGGCTGAAACAAATGAATCATATCTGACAGTGAAACCGGACTGAAAAACGTCCGGTTTTATGTTTTTCCGCGGAAATGTTCGCCTGATTTTCGTTTTTTCACGGATCTGTGTTGACTTTTTCACATCAAATGTGTTAAAATAGATCAGAATTATGTGATTTTATATTTGATCATGACCAAACTGTATCGGAGATAATTATGTACAACGAAAGACGGGAACAGATCCGTGCACTTCTGCAGGTGAAGCCCTTTATTTCCCTGAAGGAACTGGAGGAAATGTTTCCCGACGTATCCGGCATGACCCTTCGCCGCGACATTGAATATTTTGAAAGCGAACACGAGGCAATCAAGGTGCGGGGCGGTGCCAGATCCATGAAATTCATCACAACACAGACCGACGGTTCCATCACAGCACGTCTTCACGAAAACGTAGAATCAAAAGCCTGCATTGCCCAGAAGGCTGCTGAGTTTCTGGAAACCGGCCGTTCCATCTTCATCGACTCCGGGTCCACCCTGCAGAAGCTGGTGCAGTACGTCCCAAACGATCGTTTCACCTTCACCACCACCGACCCGGCGGCGGCACTGGAACTGTGCAAAATCGGACTTCCCATTGTAAATATCGTGGGCGGCAGACTGGACCGCGACAACCAGACAGTCACAGGTCTGCAGGCAACCCATTTTCTGGCAGACATCAACATCGACATCGCACTTCTCTCCCCATCAGGGCTGTCCGCACGAAGCGGCTTCACCGTGGGCAACTACAGCGAATGCGAGCTGAAGCGGATCGTGGCGGAAAAAGCACGGTTGGTGGTCATCCTCATGGACTCCTCCAAGGTTGACAAATCCCTGCCCTACACCTTCGCTACCTTCGACGAAGCCGATATTCTCATCACAAGCGCCCCTCTTCCCGACGAGCTGAACCGGCTTGCGGAAGAAAAGAATGTCCGCGTCATCCTCTGCGGTGAATCGGACGATAAATCATAAACAAACTCTACCATACATACGAAAGGAATCCATTTCTATGGCAAACACCGTCATTATGCCCCGTCAGGGTCAGAGCGTTGAGTCCTGCATCATCACGGCGTGGCAGAAGAAGAAAGGCGACACCGTCAGCGTAGGTGATATCCTGTTCTCCTACGAAACCGACAAGAGCGCCTTCGATGAACCCTCACAGTTCGCCGGAACCATCCTCGAAGTGCTGGTTTCCGAAGGCGACGTGGTTCCCTGTCTGGATCCGGTCTGCATTATCGGTGACGTCGGCGAAGATATCTCCGCACTGATCCCCGGTGCAGCCGCTGAAGCTGAAGAAGCTCCCGCTGAAACTGCTGCGGAAGAAACCAAGCCCGCCGAAGCTGCGGCTACCGTTTCCGAATCCGCCGGAGAGAGAGTCTTCATCTCTCCCAGAGCACGTCTGCTGGCTCTCAAGACCGGTGTGGATATGACCAAGGTTGTCTCCACCGGCCCTCACGGCAGAATCATCGAAAGAGACATCGACAAGGCACTGGACGCAGGCTATCTGGCATCCACCGAAGCGGTTGAATCCTTCCTGGCCGGCAAGCCCATGCCCGTGGAAGAACCCGCTGCAGAAGAAGCTCCCGTCATCGCCGCTCCCGCAGTCAAAGAAGAAATCACCGTTCCTGCAGCTGCTGCAGCCGACGATCTCCGCGCATACGACGAAGAACCCCTGTCCAACGTCCGCAAGGTTATCGCAAAGGCAATGCACGCTTCCCTGTCCGAAATGGCTCAGCTCACCCTCAATTCCTCCTTCGATGCCACCAATCTTCTGGCGTACCGTGCTAAGCTGAAGGCGTCCGGAGAAGCCCTGGGTCTGTCCAAAATCTCCATCAACGACATGGTTCTCTACGCGGTCGCACGGGTTCTGCCCAACTATCCCGAAATCAACGCAAATCTCGTTGACAATACCTTCCGCAAGTTCAAGCACGCCAACGTAGGCATGGCAGTTGACACCGACCGCGGTCTGCTGGTTCCCGTAATCTTCGGCGCTGAGAAGATGTCCCTGGCTGAAGTATCCGCTCAGGCGAAATCCCTGGCTGCAAAGGCCCGCGAAGGCAAGTGCTCTCCCGACGAAATGTCCGGCGGCAGCTTCACCGTATCCAATCTGGGATCCCTCGGCGTGGAAAGCTTCACTCCCGTTATCAATCCTCCCCAGACCGCAATCCTCGGCGTATGCTGCACCACCAACAAGCTGAACGCTGACGGCAAGGTATATCCCGCAATGGGTCTGTCCCTCACCTTCGACCACCGTGCGGTTGACGGCGCTCCCGCAGCAAGATTCCTCAAGGATGTCTGCGATGCTCTGGAAAACTTTGACCTTCTTCTGGCGAAGTAAGAGGTGGAACCCATGGCTGAAAACAAATTTGACTTAATCATTCTGGGCGGCGGTCCCGCAGGCTACAATGCGGCGGAACGTGCTGCTCACGGCGGACTGAAGACCATGGTCTGCGAAGAACGTGCTCTCGGCGGCGTATGCCTCAACGAAGGCTGCATTCCCACAAAGACCCTGCTCTATTCCGCAAAGATTTACGACTATGCCAATCACGGCGAAAAGTACAGCGTTACCGTAGAAGGCGCGAAAATCGACCACGCCAAGGTTGTTGACCGTAAGGACAAGGTTGTAAAGACTCTCGTGTCCGGTGTCGGTGCCAAGATGAAGGGCGCGGGTGTCACCGTCGTAAACGGCACCGCTAAGATCACCGGCAAAACCGCATCCGGCTTCACTGTGGAATGTGCGGGCGAAACCTACGAAACCGCAAGACTCCTGGTCTGCACCGGTTCCGAAGCGGTTGTTCCCCCCATTCCCGGTCTGCGTGAATCCTATGAAGGCGGTCTGGCTGTGACCAACCGTGAAATTCTCGACATCCGCGTGCTTCCCAAGCGCGTTGTGGTAGTCGGCGGCGGCGTAATCGGTCTGGAAATGGCATCCTACTTCAATTCCGTGGGAAGCGAAGTCACCGTCATCGAAATGCTCGACAAAATCGCAGGTCCCACCGATCGTGATATCTCCGCCATTCTGGAAAAGAACTACGCCAAGAAGGGCGTGAAGTTCATCCTCGGCGCCAAGGTTGCATCCGTGAACGGCAAGCCCGGCAGCGGCACCGTTGCTTACGAAAAGGACGGCAAGACCGAAACCGTGAACTGCGATCTGGTTCTGGTATCCACCGGACGACGCGCAAGAACCGTGGGCATCGGCCTGGAAGAGATCGGCGTGCAGATGAACCGCGGCGCGATTATTACTGATGACACCTGCAGAACCTCCGTCCCCGGCGTATGGGCGGCAGGCGATGTCAACGGTAAGATCATGCTGGCTCACACCGCATACCGTGAAGGCGAAGCGGCTGTCAACGATATGCTCGGCAGGAAGGACAAGGTGGACTACCGTGCCATTCCGTCCGTAATTTACACCAATCCCGAAGTGGGCTGTGTGGGTGAAACCGTGGAATCCGCGAAGAAGGCGGGCATTGACGCGGACGAAATCACCATGTCCCTCCGCTACAGCGGCAGATACATCGCGGAAAATGAAGGCGGCGACGGCATCGTCAAGATCGTTTACGGCAAGAAACACCACGAAATTCTCGGCGTACACATGATCGGTTCCTACGCATCCGAAATCATCTACGGTGCAGCGGCTATGGTTGCCAAGTGCCAGAGAGTTGCGGACGTACAGAAGATCGTATTCCCCCATCCCACCGTCTGTGAAGTCATCCGAGAAGCGATGTTCTCCATCAAATAAATCAAAACTACATTTTCTATTACATATAAGGAGTACCTACCATGCCTAAGAGTCAATATGTGGATCCCGGTAAGGTTTTTGAACCCGGTTACATTGATTTCGACAGTATCCC
>JAFQWY010000021.1 GCA_017407225.1 Clostridia bacterium
ACTGCAGGAACAACTGCTACTACTGCGGCATCCGGGCAGGCAATACCAATGTTTCCCGGTACCGGCTGACCGACGAGGACATTCTCCGCTGCTGTGAAGAAGGCTACGGCTGCGGATTCCGCACATTCGTCCTCCAGGGCGGCGAGGATCCCGTATTCACCGACGAGCGGTTCGTGAATCTGATCCGCCGGATCAAGGAAAGCTACCCTGACTGTGCGGTAACTCTCTCCATCGGGGAACGGAGCCGTGAATCCTATCAGAAGCTCCGCGACGCAGGTGCTGACCGGTTCCTGCTCCGTCATGAAACAGCCGATTCCCATCACTACAGCCTGCTTCATCCTGCCAATCTGACACTGGAAAACCGGATCCGTTGCCTGAGAGATCTCAAATCCCTCGGGTTCCAGACCGGATGCGGCATGATGATCGGCTCTCCCCATCAGACTCCGGCTCACATCGCAAAGGACATGATGTTCATGAGCGAGTTCAGACCCCAGATGATCGGCGTCGGTCCCTTTCTTCCCCACAGCGATACCCCCTTCCGGGATCAGCCCGCGGGATCGGTGGAACTGACTCTGTTTATGATCAGTCTGTGCAGAATCATGCTTCCGAAGGTTCTGCTTCCCTCCACCACCGCTCTGGGCACCGCTCAGTCCGACGGACGGAAGCTGGGCGTTCTTGCAGGATGCAACGTGGTTATGCCCAATCTCTCCCCCGCGGATGTGCGGAAGAAATATATGCTTTACGACAACAAATCCGGTACGGATCTCACCGCTGCACAGGGGATTGAGATGCTGACCGGTCAGATGAAGGAAATCGGTTACAGCGTCATCGTCGGCAGAGGCGATTTTCAGGCGTAACCGACATTCAGGAGATTATTATGATAAAAATCGCAGTTTACGGCAAGGGCGGCATCGGAAAATCCACCACGGTTTCCAATGTGTCCGCGGCTCTTGCGGATATGGGTCTGAAGGTCATGCAGATCGGATGCGACCCCAAAGCGGACTCCACCGTATCCCTCCACGGCAAGGGCAGAATCCCCACCGTGCTGGAGCTGGTACGGGAAAAGAAGAACGATTTCACCCTTGACGACATGGTTACAATCGGCTACAAAGGCGTGATCTGCGTGGAAGCCGGCGGTCCCACTCCCGGGCTTGGCTGTGCCGGACGTGGCATCATCGCCGCTCTGGAAAAGCTGAAGGAAAAAGGCGCTTATGATGTCTACCGGCCCGATGTGGTGATCTATGACGTACTGGGCGACGTGGTCTGCGGCGGGTTCTCCATGCCCATGCGTGCAGGCTATGCCGACCGGGTCTTCGTGATCACCTCAGGCGAGAATATGGCAATCTACGCGGCAGCCAACATCGCCATGGCGGTCAACGGCTTCGGTGAACGGGGCTACGCCGGTCTGGGCGGCATTATTCTCAACCGCCGCAACGTGAAGAACGAAGATGAGAAAACCGCCGAACTTGCCAAGGATGTGGGAACTTCCGTTGTGGGAACCATCTCCCGAAGTCAGGTTGTCACCGATGCGGAAGAGCTTGGCAAAACCGTAGTGGAAGCCTTCCCCGACAGCGATATGGCAAAGGAATACCGCACCATCGCACAAACCATGCTTGAGATTTGCCGAGGATAAAATTATGCTGAAAAAAGTAAACGAATCCCCCCGTACGGATGTGAAAGTCCTGCTCCGGGATGCGAAATTCCCCGCTCCCTTTGCATCGGGTCTGGAATATGCCGCTCCCGCACGGGGAACCTGGAACATCGTTCATGTGGGTATGCTGATTCCCGAAGCTCACGAGATTTTCGTATGTGCCGCCGGCTGTCTCAGGGGTGTTGTACTGACTGCCGCCGAGATGGGAGCCGCCCACCGCTTCTCCACCGTTGAGGTAAAAGAAGAAAACCTCCTGAACGGCGACATGGAAGACCTCATCATCGACGGGGTATCGGATGTGCTTGCGAAGCTGCCGGAAATGCCGCCCGCTGTGCTGGTCTACACAAGCTGTGTCCACCACTTCGCGGGATGCGACCTTGACATGGTCTACCGGGAGCTGAGAGAGCGGTTCCCTGATGTGGATTTCACCGACTGCTACATGAATCCCATCATGCGGAAAAGCGGTCTGACTCCCGATCAGATCATGCGGAAACAGCTGTACAGCCTGCTGAAGCCCTGCGAGAAGAATCCGAAAGCCGCAGCGATTCTCGGAAACGACTTTGCAATTAACGAAAACTCCGAGCTGGTGAAGCTGATCCGGGATGCGGGATACACCCTGTACGAAATCCAGAACTGCAGAACCTACGAAGAATACCAGAAGATCGCGGAGGCATCGGTGTACATCACCACCTATCCGTCTGCGAAAGCCGGTGGGGATGCTCTTGCCGAACGCCTTGGCGGAACCCACATTCACCTGCCCTACACACTGGATTTCGATGAAACCGATGCCAATCTGGCACGTCTGGCGGAAGTTCTGGGAGTACCTGCTCCCGACATGACGGAAAAACGCCGCGAATGTGAGAGCAAACTCCGCGAAACCCGGGAACTCATCGGGGAAGATATCACCATTGACTACACCGCCTGCCCCCGTCCGCTGGGACTGGCGCGGCTCCTGCTGGATCACGATTTCAGTGTAACCCGGATTTACGCCGACAGCTTCACGGGATTTGACAAGCCGGATTTCGACAGGCTTCAGGCGACATGGGCGAAGGAATCCGACAGACTCACCGTTCATCCCACCGTACACGCATCCATGCGGTTCCATATATCCGAGGTTCCCTGTCTGGCAATCGGTCAGAAGGCAGCTTACTTCTGCGGTACGGAACACTTTGTCAACATGGTGGAAGGCGGCGGACACTGGGGCTACGAAGCGGTTCTCGCCCTCTGTGACGACATGATCGATGCCCACAATCACACAAAACCGATGCGCGAGCTGATCGCGGTGAAAGGAATGGGGTGCTCCTGCGTATGAAACAGACTTCCGGAATTATTTCCACCTACTCTGCCGACGTGTTCGGTGTGTGCTCCGCGCTGTTTGAACTGGGCGGCATGACCGTCATGCACGATGCATCCGGATGCAACTCCACCTACACCACCCACGACGAACCCCGCTGGATGGAGAACGGGTCGCGCGGCGTGGGTATCTTCCCCACGGCCGCCTACCGGTTCCGCAGCTGCGACCATGCCGCCAAGCTCTTCGAACTTTCGGAGGCGG
>JAFQWY010000145.1 GCA_017407225.1 Clostridia bacterium
GCACCTGCATCTGCTCGTGAACGGTATAGGTATCTTCGCCGTGTCTGATTCGGTTGGTATACATGGTACCTCCTGTTATGACAGATTGTCATGAAATATCCGTCAGTATTGTAGCACATTTTCCGGAGTCCGTCAATTGTTCTGCAAAGATACTTGATTTTTCTGCCATAAATCTGGTATAATAATATGAATAATCATACCCATATACATCAGGAGATTTTTTATGGCTCTCACAGAGAAGCAGAAGCATATCCGGAACTTTTCCATCATTGCTCACATCGACCACGGCAAATCCACACTGGCTGACCGTATTCTGGAGTTTTCCAACACAGTCGAAGCACGTGACATGGAGGAACAGCTCCTTGACAACATGGATCTGGAAAAAGAGCGCGGCATTACCATCAAAGCCCGTGCCGTCCGGATCGACTATACCGCACCCGACGGGGAACAGTACGCTCTGAATATGATCGACACCCCCGGTCATGTGGACTTCAACTACGAAGTTTCACGTTCCCTCAACGCCTGCGAAGGGGCACTGCTGGTGGTTGACGCTACCCAGGGCATCGAAGCGCAGACTCTTGCAAACGCATATCTTGCCGTGGACGCCAATCTGGAAATCGTCCCGGTTATCAACAAAATCGACCTGCCCTCCGCGATGCCCGACAAGTGCAAGGAAGAAATCGAGGACATCATCGGTATTCCCGCAGAGGATGCACCCGTAGTTTCCGCCAAAACCGGTCTGAACATTGCCGATGTTATGACTGCAATCATCCGTGACGTTCCTCCGCCGGAAGGGGATGCAAATGCACCTCTCCAGTGTCTGATCTTCGACTCCGTCTACAACAGTTATCTGGGCGTTGTGGTTTACATCCGTGTGATGGAAGGTACTCTCCGTGCAGGGGATTCCATCAGACTGATGCACACCGGCGCGGAATTTGACGTTGTGGAAGTGGGTGTAATGGATCCCTTCGGTCTTCGTCCCACAGGAGAGCTGTCAGCAGGCGAAGTTGGATATTTCACAGCATCCATCAAGAACGTGTCCGATACCCGTGTAGGCGATACTGTAACGCACCGTGATGCACCTGCAGATGAGCCTCTCCCTGGCTTCAAGAAGGTTCCCTCCATGGTTTACGCCGGTATTTACCCGGCTGACGGTGCCAGGTACAACGAAACCAAGGATGCGCTGGAAAAGCTGCAGCTCAACGACGCGGCATTCACCTTTGAACCGGAAACCTCCATTGCACTGGGCTTCGGTTTCCGATGCGGCTTCCTGGGTCTTCTCCACATGGAGATCATCGAGGAACGTCTGGAGCGTGAATTCAACCTTGATCTGATCACCACCGCTCCCAGCGTAATTTATGAAATCACCAAGCGCGGCGGGGAAGTGATACGCATCGACAACCCCACCAACTATCCGTCCCCCGATGAAATCGAAGTGGCGGCGGAGCCCATTGTGGCGGCTTCCATCATTACGCCCACCGATTACACCGGCGGTATCATGGATCTTTGTCAGGACCGCCGCGGTGTGTTCATCGACATGAAGTATATCGACACCGAACGCGTGGAACTGCACTACAAATTGCCCCTGAACGAAATCATCTACGACTTCTTCGATGCACTGAAATCCCGTTCCAGAGGTTACGCTTCCCTTGACTACGAGCTGGAAGGCTATGAGCCGTCGGATCTTGTGAAGCTGGACTTCCTTCTCAACGGGGAAATGGTGGATGCACTGACCTTCATTGTCCATCAGGAAAAGGCGTACGGCCGTGCCCGCAAGATTGCGGAAAAGCTGAAGGACAACATTCCGAGACAGCTGTTTGAAGTTCCGATTCAGGCGGCCATCGGTTCCAAGATCATCGCAAGAGAAACGGTAAAGGCACTTCGTAAGGACGTTCTTGCCAAGTGCTACGGCGGTGACATCACCAGAAAGAAGAAGCTGCTGGAAAAGCAGAAGGAAGGTAAGAAGAAGATGCGTCAGCTGGGCTCCGTACAGGTGTCTCCCGAGGCGTTCATGGCCGTCCTGAAGCTGGATGACGATAATTGATTAACGAATTCAATTCACGAAAGGCATGATTTTCATGCAGACCAATTCATTCGATAAAAAACGGCTTGGAATTTACATTCATGTGCCGTTCTGCAAATCCAAGTGCGCTTACTGCGACTTCAACTCGTCCGTGTGCCAGTCGGCGGAGCGGATGACGGCCTATGTGGACGCACTGGTGGCGCATATGGAAAGCTACCGTGCGGCTGCCCAGAATTACGAGCCCAATACGGTGTTCATCGGCGGCGGAACTCCCACGGCACTGCCTCCGGAGGAACTGTTCCGGATCGTGAAGGCAGTGAAGCACAATTTCAAACTGACAAAAAACGCGGAATTCACCATTGAGGCCAATCCTGCAACGGTTTCCTATGCCACACTGGTGAAACTGCGGCGGATGGGGGTCAACCGTCTGAGTATGGGGCTGCAGAGCGCACACGAAAACGAACTGCAGGCACTGTCACGCACCCACACCCGTAAGGATTTTGCACGATCCTTCAAAATGGCGCGGGATGCGAAGTTTGACAACATCAATGTGGATCTCATGTTCGGGATTCCCTATCAGACTACCGACTCTCTGCTGCATACCATCCGATATCTGACAAGAGTACAGCCCGACCATATCTCCCTGTACGATCTGAAGATTGAGCCGGGAACGCCTTTCTACAGAAATTACAGCGAGATTGCGCCCTATCTGCCCGATGACGATACCGAAGCGGATATGTACATCAGCGCCATCGAGATGCTGCGGAACTGCGGATATCTCCAGTACGAGATCTCCAATTTCGCACGTCCCGGACATATGTGCGCCCACAATCTGAAATACTGGAACTGCGACGAATATCTTGGCTTCGGAGTATCCGCACATTCCTATTTCAACGGAAGCCGGTTCTCTTTTACTGCGGATGTGGATCGGTATATGCAGGGCGTGACGGTGAAGGATTCCCGGGTCCGCATCACGGACGAGTGCGACATTGTGGAAGAGCGTGAGCGTATGGGAGAATACATCATGCTCCGTCTCCGTCTGACTGCCGGACTGGATGAGAGAGAATTTTTCCATCGGTTCGGACTGTCCTTTGAGACGCTGTATGCAGAAAAATGTCAGAAGTTTATTCAAAACGGTTTTATGACTGCCAAAAAAGGCGTTTATGCACTGACTCCTTCCGGAATGTTCATTTCCAACTACATCCTGTCCGATTTGCTGGAATTTGAGGACTTCGGACGGATCTATTTCGGCAGCTGATGATTTGACGATAAAATTTTTGCTTATTTCAGCGAGGTGACAGATTATGAAACACGCAGTTTTTCTCGGATCCCAGGAACGTGTCAATTATGTATACGCACAGGATGTGCTTGACCGTCTGCATAACGAGCTGTTTTTCGAAACCGACCGTGTTCTCGGCAAGCGTGAACTGGAGGAATACCGTGAAATTCTGTCCCGTACGGACTATGTGTTCTCCACCTGGGGAATGCCCGCTTTTACGAGGGAGGAAATCCGGGAATACCTGCCGAACGTGAAAGCGGTGTTCTACGGTGCCGGATCGGTTCAGCATTTCGCGCGTCCCTTTATCGAAGAAGGTGTGGCTGTATTCAGTGCGTGGGCGGCAAACGGTGTTCCCGTAGCGGAATACACCTTCGCACAGATTATTCTGGCTTCCAAGGGATTCTTCCAGCGGCTCCATCGTCAGTGTGACGGTGCAGAATGGGCAAACAAGCATCCCGCGGTATCCTTCCCGGGCAATTATGAAATTAAGGTTGGCATCATCGGTGCCGGCATGATCGGACGGATGGTGATCGAGAGACTGAAGACTCTGGATAAAGTACAGATTCTGGTGTCCGATCCCTTCCTGCCCGATGAAAAAGCGGCGGCAATGGGTGTCACCAAGTGCGATCTGGATACTGTGTTTGCGGAATGCGACGTGATTTCCAATCATACTGCCAACAATCCTCAGACCGTGGGCATGATGAACAAGCGTCACTTCGGTGCCATGAAGCCTCACGCTGTGTTCATCAATACCGGACGTGGAGCGCAGGTGGTGGAAAACGACATGATCGAGGCTCTGCGCGAGGTTCCGACCCGTGCGGCTGTGCTGGATGTGACCTTCCCCGAGCCTCCCGAAGCGGACAGCCCTCTGTATACGCTCGATAACGTCTTCCTCACTCCCCATATCGCCGGCTCTCTCGGCAATGAGGTGCACCGGATGGCGGAATATATGTACGACGAATACCGTGCCTTTGACGCGGGTGAACCCACAAAATACCATGTGACCATGCAGATGCTGGAAACCATGGCATAAACTGAAATCATGGAAAAATTTACATACAAAACCAAAGAAGCGTTCTTTGAGGCGCAGGAAAAATTCGATGCCCGTCTGCCCTGGTCGGAGGATCTCGGTGTACTGGCTCAGCCGAAAACCATAGCGGACTCAGACGTGACGCTGAAAAATTCTCTGACCGTGCACCCCATGGAGGGATTTGACTCTCTGCCCGACGGGGCACCCGGGGAGCTGACTCTGCGCCGTGCGGAACGGATGGCATCGGGCGGCGCCGGTCTGATCTGGGTGGAGGCAACATCCGTAACCGAGGACGGACGCACCAACAACGCCCAGCTGTGGATCCATCGGGAAAACCTGGATTCCTACAAGCGGATGGCGGAGATGATGCACGAAAAATCCGGCGGTGCGCCCGTGATTCTGCAGCTGACCCATTCCGGGCGTTTTTCCAAGCCCGACAATACCCCTCGGCCGGTGATCTCCTATCACAATCCGGTGATGAACGAAAAGTTCATGATCGATCCCGATTATCCGGTGGTGACGGACGAGTATCTGGATGCACTTCCGGAAAAATTCGGGGAAGCGGCATCCATGGCCAAGGAAGCGGGATTTGACGGCGCGGACGTGAAGTGCTGTCACAAGTATCTGTTCAGCGAACTTCTTTCGGCTTACAACCGTCCCGGGCGCTACGGCGGATCCTTTGAAAACCGTGTCCGCGTGTTCGTGGATTCCATCAAGGCGGCGGCTCAGTATAAATCCCGGGATTTCATCATTGCATCCCGGTTCGGACCCTACGACTGCATTCCCTATCCCTGGGGATTTGCGGCGGACAGGGAGGATTACCTGAAGATCGACTGGGAGGAACCGGATCGGCTGTACCACCTGATGTACGAAAACGGCGTAAGGCTTGTAGATATGACTCTCGGCACGCCGTACTACAATCCTCATGTCAACCGTCCCTACGACAACGGCGGCTATGAACCTCCGGAAGAACGGCTGACCGGCGTGAAGCGTCTGATCGATGCGGCGGCGCACATGAAAAAGACCTGTCCTGAGATCACACTTATCGGAACAGGCTATTCATGGCTGAGAAAATTCGCTCCCGGTGTAGCGGCAGGTGCTATTGAGCAGGGCGGCATCGATGCGGCAGGATTCGGACGTATGGCGTTTGCCTACCCGGATTTTGCCAGAGATATTCTGGAAAATGGCTGTCTGGACGACCACAAGGTCTGCCTGACCTGTTCCAAGTGTACCCAGCTGATGCGCGCCATGTCCTGCACGGGCTGTCCCATCCGGGATAAGGAGCAGTTTATGCCCATCTATAACAGAGTGATTCTGGGAAAGTGAGGACTGCGGCATGAAAAACGGAAAACGATGTGCCATTGTGACGGGAGCCGCCCGGGGAATCGGACGGGGAATCTCCATGGAACTGGCGAAAAACGGATATACGGTATGTGCGGTGGGAACCAGATCCGCCGATGCCGTCCGGGAATATCTGGCTGAGCTGACGGCGGTGTCCCCCGAGTCCTTTTATGTCAGCGGAGATATTTCCTCGGCGGACGACCGGGCAAGAATCACGGAGGAAGCCTTCGCGGGACTGGGCGAGGTTGATGTGCTGGTGAACAATGCCGGCGTGGCTCCCAGTGTCCGTGCGGATATGCTTGAGATGAGCGAGGAGAGCTTTGACAGAGTTCTCGGCATCAATCTTCGCGGGACATTCTTCCTGACCCAGCAGATCGCAAAGCGGATGGCGGAAGTGAAAACCGATGCCATGCGTGCGGTGATTTTCATTACTTCCATCTCTGCGGAAGTGTCCAGCGTGAACCGTGGGGAATACTGCATCTCCAAAGCGGGCCTTTCCATGACAGCGACTCTGTATGCGGACCGTCTGGCGGAATACGGCATCCGGGTATACGAAGTACGTCCGGGTATCATCGCAACGGATATGACCGCAGGTGTGCGTGAAAAATACGACCGTCTGATCGCAGAAGGGCTGTGTCCCATTCCGAGAATCGGTCAGCCCGAGGATGTGGGCAGAACCGTGCTGGCACTGGCGGACGGATATCTCAGATACACCACCGGTCAGGTTATCGGCGTGGATGGCGGCATGATGATTCAGAAACTGTAAACAAACGAAAAACAGCGGTGCAGCCCATGAAAGGGGAGTATCGCTGTTTTTGTTATGTCAGATAGAAGTCAGCAGGAAATATCCCAATACCACACTGCCAAGAATAATCCGGTACCAGCCGAAGGATTCAAAGCTGTGGCGGCGGACAAATCCCACAAGGAATCGGATTGCCGCAAGGGAGACGCCGAATGCGGTAGCGGTGCCGACGATCATGGTGAGGATTTCCACACCGGTGAAGTTCAGACCAAACTCTGCGATGTATTTGACGATTTTCAGAAGGCTTGCGCCCAGCATTACCGGGATCGCCAGGAAGAAGGAAAATTCTGCCGCCGCAGTCCGGGACACACCTGTCAGCATCCCGCCGATGATGGTGGAGCCGGAACGGGATGTACCGGGGATCAGGGAGAGAAGCTGGAAGCATCCCACCTTCAGTGCGTTTTTCGGCGTGAATTCCTCGGCGGAATTGACCACATAGGCGCGGTTTTTGAACTTCCGCTCGATGACGATGAACACAATGCCGTAGAGGATCAGAGTCGCCGCAACCACTACGTAGTTGTACAGGTACTGATCCAGCAGATCATCAAACAGCAGACCGATGATTGCTGCCGGTACTGCCGCAATGACGATTTTCAGCCATAGATTCCATGTCTGCTTCTGTTCTTCCGCAGTTTTACCTTTCGCCCACGGAAACAGGCGGTTCCAGTACAGAATCAGCACCGCCAGGATGGAGCCGAACTGGATGACCACGAAGAACATTTCCTTGAACTGCTCGGATACGTTCAGCTTCACGAATTCGTCGAAGAGAATCATATGTCCGGTTGAGGAAACGGGGAGCCATTCGGTGATTCCCTGTACCACGCCGAGAAAGAATGCCTTCAGAATTTCAAATAAGAGTTCCATAATTAACCTAATCGCATGATGTCACCCGTATGGACGGGGAAGGGAACCTTCAGACGGAAATACATATTGGGATGGGGCGCGGATTCAATGGGTTCGCCTTTCAGATTGGTGAGGGAATCCGCCATGAATCCCTGTCCGGTCCTGCCGGGAGAGATGATTTCCACCCGATCGGTGCACTTCAGCTTGTTGCGCTGGATGAACAGGGTGTCGTACAGTCCGTCGGCATCGGGCTTCACGGAATCTGTCACACAGGTGGCGAGGTACGCTTTTTCCCTTATGTAGCCGAGGGTGGTGACGGTGTTGGCGTTCTCATGAGGAGGCGTGAAGAAGAAGCCGGTGGAGTATTCCCGATGACTGACGCCTTCCAGCTCGCTGACCCACGCAGGATCCAGAGTATAGTTCAGCGGATCGCGGCGGTAGGAGTCAATGGCAAGGCGGTAGGTATTGGTGACCACGGCGGTGTAGTACGCGCTCTTCACACGGCCTTCGATCTTGTAACTGGTGATGCCGGATTCTTCCAGCTCGGGGATGTGCTCCAGCATACACATATCCCGGGAGCTCATGAAGAAAGTTTCGCCGTTTTCGTCCTGTTCCGCTGCCGCAACGGAGGGAATGTCGGGACGGTTTGCTTCCGCCAGATCCATGGCAGTGGGTGAATACTTCCATCTGCAGGACTGAGCGCAGGCGCCGTGATTGGCATCCCGTCCGGTGAAGTAATTGGACAGCAGGCAGCGTCCGCTGTAGGCAATGCACATGGCGCCGTGAACGAAGGCTTCCAGTTCCAGCGTATCGGGGATGTTTGCACGGATTTCACGGATGTCAGCCAGAGTCAGCTCCCGTGCCAGTACGATCCGGGAGGCTCCCAGCTTGTGCCACGCAATGCACGCCTGAGCGGATACGGCACTGGCCTGGGTGGAAATGTGAATCTCCATCTTCGGAGCCACTTCCCGCACGGTCATCACCACACCGATGTCGGACACGATGACAGCGTCCACACGGATGGCATCAAGGAAGCGGATGTACTCCCGCAGTTCCTCGTATTCGTGGGTATGGGGCATGACATTGACGGTCACATACAGCTTCACGCCGTGCTTGTGGCAGTAATAAACGGCGGCGATCAGCTCTTCCTTGCCGAAATTGGTGGAAGCGGCGCGCATACCGAAGTTTTTTCCGGCAAGATACACCGCATCCGCACCGTAATTTACGGCAGCTTTCATTTTTTCATAATTGCCGGCGGGGGAAAGCAGTTCCGCCTTTTTGTGATATGCCATTTCAGAAATCCAGACAGAGACGTGCTTCCACAACGCTTCTTACATAGGTTGCGGCTTCCACGTGGAGGGGATTGGTCTGGTAGCCGGCAAGGGCTTCGACGGTTTCAAATTCGGAGTCCAGCATCATGTCGGCGTTGGAGGAGGGCAGACGGTCGGTGACAACCTTCAGGGAGATCATGCCGTCGATTTTACCATTGAGCGCTTCCAGACGACGCTTTGCTTCCGCACGTGCGGCGGTCTTTTCCTCTTCCGTGAGGGATTCCTTCAGTTTCCAGAGAATGATATGTTTAACCATGGTGAGTTCCTTTCGATGATTATACGTTCATGATGATGGGTAGGATCATGGGCTTACGCTTGGTTTTTGCGTACAGATGCTTGGACAGCGCATCCTTTACGTTGTTCTTCATCTGTGTCCATTCGGTGATACCGGAATCCAGCGTATCGCAGAGAACGTCGCGAACCAGTTCCCGTACTTCATCCATGAGCTCTTCGCTTTCACGGACATATACGAAACCGCGGGAGATCAGGTCGGGACCGGATACGATGGTAGCTTCGTCCGCATCCACGGTGGCAACCACAACGATCAGACCGTCCTGAGCGAGATGGCGTCTGTCGCGGAGGACGATATTGCCCACATCGCCCACGCCGTAGCCGTCTACGAGCATACGTCCTGCGGGAACGGTGCCGTTGCGCTTTGCGTGTTCATTGTCAAGCTCCAGCACCTGACCGATGTCCATGACGAAAATATTCTTGGGATCCATGCCCATATATTCCGCCAGTTCCTTGTGCTGCATCAGGTGATGATATTCACCGTGAATGGGCATGAAGAATTTGGGCTTGGTAAGGGCGTGGATCAGCTTCAGTTCTTCCTGGCAGGCGTGACCGGATACATGAACCGCCGCTTCGTCGTGGTATACGCTGACGCCGCGCTTGTACAGTTCGTTGATGATCCGGGAAACCAGCTTTTCGTTGCCGGGGATCGCGTGGGAGGAGAGGACTACCAGATCGTTGGGGGTCAGTTCCACCTGGGAGTGATCGGAGAATGCCATCCGGTACAGCGCGGACATGGGTTCACCCTGAGAACCGGTGGTGACGATGGTAATCATTTCCTGAGGATACCGTCCGATTTCGGAGATGTCGATCAGGGCGTTGTTGGGTACATCCATATAGCCCAGACGCACTGCCGCGCCGACC
>JAFQWY010000146.1 GCA_017407225.1 Clostridia bacterium
CTCCCTGGGTGCTCTCCGCTGTGAGGCTGCAAAGCGCATGGGCATCATCGACAAGAGTAAGTTCAACTTCCTGTGGGTAACGGAATTCCCTCTCCTTGAGTACAGCGAAGACGACGGCCGCTTCTATGCAAAGCACCATCCCTTCACCATGCCCATGGAAGAGGACCTGCCTCTCCTTGACACCGATCCCGGTGCGGTCCGCGCAAGAGCATACGACTGCGTACTCAACGGTACCGAACTGGGCGGCGGCTCCATCCGTATCCACACCACCGAGCTGCAGACCAAGATGTTTGAAGTTCTGGGCATCGGCGAAGAAGAAGCGGACGAAAAGTTCGGATTCCTCCTGGAAGCCTTCAAGTACGGCGTACCTCCGCACGGCGGCCTTGCATTCGGTCTGGACCGTGTTGTTACCCTGCTTCTGGGTCTGGAAGATATCCGCGATGTTATCGCATTCCCCAAGGTACAGAACGCATCCGAACTCCTCTCCAAGTGCCCCGCTGCTGCTGACCCCAAGGCACTGGCCGAACTGGGCATTGCTGTTGTTGCGTCTGCCGAAGAAGAATAATTTCAATAGATCCATCAAATCCGGTATTTTCTGCCGGATTTTTTGGTATCCGACACAGGAGGAATTATGCTGAAACTGTTCAAGAATCCCGCAGTCCGTGAGCTGGAAGAAATCGCGGCGGATCTGCAGGCCAATCTGGAAAACAACTACAAGGATGCGGCGCAGGCTGCCCGGGAAAAGCTGAAGCGGCGGCTGGACGAGCTGAATGCGGAAGGGAAGCTGAAGGAGAAGGATTACAAACGTTTTTCCGTGATGTATACCGAGTATTCCGTGAAAATGACGGGGTATCACCATTGAACCGGTACATATTTCAGTTGTACCCGGAGGAATACCAACCGGTTCCCGGGAATTTCCCTGCCGGAAAATTCTCCTGAGTTATCTTTGAAAATTCGATATTTACGCACATCTTGACTGTGCCGGAAAAATCTGCTATAATCAAGCCAACAATATTTCTGTCAGAACAAAGGAGAAACACCATTATGACTATCATTCAGATGTGGGATAAAGTCCCTGGAATGTGCGAAGAGGTTCCCGTTCTGGAGTATTATCCGGCGGAAAACAAGAAAACCGATGCGACGTGTGTGATCTTCCCCGGCGGAGGATACGGTGCGCGGGCTCCTCACGAAGGCAAGGGCTACGCGGAATACTTCAATTCCATCGGCATGGACGCATTCGTCTGCGAATACCGGGTATCCCCTCACAGATTCCCCCTGCCGCTGCTGGATGCAAGACGCGCTGTCCGTTATGTGCGCGCTCATGCTGCCGAATACGGCGTGAATCCCGACAAGGTAGCCGTTATGGGTTCCTCTGCGGGCGGTCATCTGTCCGCACTGGTTTCCACCTACCGGGATCCCATCGATTTTGAAGATATCGACGAAATCGACAAGCTCTGCCCCATTCCCAACGCCACCATTCTGTGCTATCCCGTGGTTCACAAGCCCGACGAGATGAACGTAACCCATGTGGGCAGTTATAAGAATCTTCTGGGCGGCGTTCCCGAGGATGTGGAAAAGTATTCTCCCGATCTGCTGGTTGTGGACGAAACTCCTCCGGCATTCATCTGGCATACCTCCGATGACGGCGGCGTGGATGTACGGAATTCCTACCTGTACGCATCCGCTCTCCGGGCTCACAGAATTCCCCACGAAATGCACGTATTCCCCAACGGCCCCCACGGTCTGGGACTGGCCCCGAACCATCCCCACGTGGCTCAGTGGGCGGGTTTGATGAAGAACTGGCTCATCTTCATGGGCTGGCTGTCCGAATAAGAGTTCAGCACGGTACCTCCTACGGGAGATGCCGTGTTTTCTTTTCTCCGGATTGGTTCGTTTGTGAAACATCCGTCCATTCGGACAGTCGAAAAACTGTGGATTCTGCCATTGTATTTGACGGGGGGCAATGCTATAATATAGTTGTAAGAATTTGCGTTATCGAGACATAAAACGGAGAAAGACATGACGGACACCAAGAAGAAATCCCTGACCGACGGCCCCCTTGTGCCGAGAATCATACAGTTTATCCTGCCCCTGATGCTGACGGGGATTCTGCAGCTGCTGTACAATATGGCGGACAGTATCATCGTCGGACGCTGGGAAGGATCCAATGCACTGGCGGCGGTAAGCTCGGTCGGTGCTCTTATCAACCTGATTCTGAACGTGTTCATGGGACTGGCGGTGGGGGCATCCGTTGCGGTTGCCCATGACTACGGCGCCAAGGACTACAACGGCGTGGAACGGATTGTACATACCTCCATGCTTCTCTCCGTCATCGGCGGTATCGCGGTGGGCGCGGTCGGCATGATCTTTGCCCGTACCTTCCTGACATGGATGGATTCCCCAGCCGACGTTCTGCCTCTGTCTACGATCTATCTGCGGATTTATTTTGCCGGAACTCCCGCCAACATGGCATATAACTTCGGCGCATCGGTGCTCCGGTCCGTCGGAGATACCAAACGTCCCCTCTACTTCCTCACCATCTCCGGGATCGTCAATGTGGTTCTGAACCTGATTCTGGTGGCGGTGTTCCATATGGGGGTGGCCGGTGTTGCCATTGCGACCATTGCATCCCAGTATCTGTCCGCAATCTTTGTCATCGTTCACATGATGCGTACTGATGAGTGCATCCGTCTGGATCTGCGCAAGCTCCGGTTCCACAAGGACAAAATGGTCAAGATCGTTACGGTAGGTCTTCCCGCAGGCTTCCAGGGAGCGGTGTTCTCCATTTCCAACGTGCTGATTCAGTCCTCCGTCAACTCCTTCGGCTCCCTCGTAGTAGCGGCAAACGGCGCGGCGGGCGGTCTGGAAGGCTTCACCTATACGGCAATGAACTCCGTTTACCACGCGGCACTGACCTTCGTCGGTCAGAACGTGGGGGCAAGACGGTACGACCGGATCAACCGGGTGATCTTCACCTGCCTGATTACCGTAATGGTGATCGGTATTGTGATGGGGGCACTTACCTTCATCTTTTCCGAGCCCCTTCTCGGTCTGTATCTGCCTGACGATCCCGATGCCATCCCCTTCGGCCAGACCAGACTGACCTATGTCATTCTGCCCTATTTTATCTGCGGCATGATGGAAGTCATGGTGGGCGGTCAGCGTGGCATGGGTATGTCCATTCTGCCCATGATCAACTCTCTGCTGGGATCCTGTGCCCTGCGGATCGTGTGGATTTTCACCGTATTCGCGGCAAATCCCACCCTGCCCATGCTGTACATCTCCTACCCCATTTCGTGGACGGTCACGACAATTGCCCATTCCACCTTCTACGCCATCCGCCTGCACAAGCTGAAAAAGCAGGATGCCATGGATCGTCTGCTGGAAAAGGAAATGGTATAATGCGAATCAAACGGCTGTCAGAGCATCTCCGGCGGCCGTTTTCTGCGTTTTCTGGGAAATTTTCAGGATCTGACGGAACATTCCGCCGGAAAATACGTCTTATTTAACAGAACGACCGATATTATCCCGAAAGGAGACTGAACATGAAGAACAATCGAATGAGAATCGGCGGAGTCCTGCTTGCCGCCGCATTGCTTTTCACGGGATGCACGGCAGGCGGTGCCGGAGTCCGTGAGATTGCCTCTGCGGATTACCCGAAGATGGCACCCTATCCGGGAGATGAAGCACTGCCGGGGCATGAAGCAAGATTTGAAACATGGCGGGAATCCCGGAAAGCACTGCACAGCCAGCCGGAGGGATACCGTAACGGAATGGCGGAATACTGCACATCGGTGATCCGGGAATTCATGGCGGACACGGACGGACAGAACCGGGTATTTTCTCCCCTGAGTCTGTATTCCGCTCTCGCCATGACTGCGGAGACTGCCGACGGAGCAAGCCGGGATCAGATTCTGGCTTTGCTGGGGTATGCCGATATGGAGGAGCTGCGGCAGAAGGCAAAATCCGTGTGGGAAGCCAATTACACCGACGACGGCGCATCCGTGAGCGTTCTTGCCAACTCCCTGTGGCTGAACGTCGGGGTGAAGTACAACGCCGATACCCTGCAGACGCTGGCGGAGAACTATTACGCCTCCTCCTTCAGTGGGAAAATGGGATCGGATGAATACGACAAGGCTCTGCAAAGCTGGCTGAATGAGCAGACCGGGGGACTTCTCACCGATGCCGTGCAGTCGGAAACCATGACCGAGGACACCGTGCTGTCGCTGATCTCCGCTGTGAATTTCTCAGCCAGATGGATGGGGGAATTCAATCCGTCGAACACGGAAGCTGGTACCTTCCACGGTGCACAGGGGGATGAGAGCGCGCAGTTTATGAAGTTCCATGAGATGGACGACAATTACTACTGGGCGGAGGATTTCGCGGCGTATTACATGGATCTGGAAAACACGGGTGGCGTATGGTTCATTCTGCCCGATGAAGATGTTTCGCCCGATGAGGTGCTGGCAGGGGAAGACTTTTACCGGCTGATTTTCGATCCTATCAATACCCGGGATGCGGAGTGGGAGAACAAAATCTACATCAAGATCAATCTGGCTGTCCCGAAATTCAGGGTACAGTCGGAGCTGGATCTGACGGATGGGCTGGAAGAGCTCGGCGTGACGGACATTTTTTCAGCCGGAAACGCGGATTTTTCGCCGCTGACCGTGGACTTCACTGAACCTGTATGGCTGGATCAGGCAAAGCAGGCGGTGACGGTGGAAATCGACGAGGAAGGAATCACCGCCGCCGCATATACGAAAATGCGGTATTACGGTGCACCGCCGCCGCCCGAGGAAGTGGTGGATTTCATCTGCGACCGTCCGTTCCTCTTCGCGGTGCTGGGGAACGATAATCTTCCGATGTTCACCGGCGTGGTCAATACGGTAAACTGAACAAAAAAACGGGCTTTAACTTGTAAAGAAACACAGTCAGAGTCCGTTTTTGACGTTTATTATGCGGTTTTATCTTGCATCAAAGGAGAAGAGATGTACTTCCTTGGCTTCCGCATCCCAAAGGGAGTCGATCCGCAGGGTCAGGGAAGTCAGCGTACGGTTCACGGGAATGTTCACGCAGTGGCGGATATTGCAGTCATCCGTGAACAGGGTGATTTCTTCGCCGGATTCCGTGATGCCCGTGACGGTGTATGCTTTTGCCAGCGTCTTCGGCATGGTCATGGTCGGGGATTCGGGAACGATGTTGGCGCGCATGGAATGCCGTTTTTCGCACCAGTCGCCGGGAAGGGTGGCGCGGTCAAGGTCGGAGTCGAACACAAGGTGCACCTGAGTTACATCGGCAGGAGATGCGAAGGTGTAAACTACGGTCTTGCCGAGAGGAATCGTCACACCCATATCCCCGTCACCGTAGGTGTGGTTGGTGCGGTCGATGCCGTTTCTGAGGTTTTCGCATCCGGAAGTCAGCTGTGCATTCCGGATGAAGTCTGCCGCATTCCGCTTGTTGTAGGGCAGGAAGCATCCGTTTTCCATGAGTCTCTGCTGCAGCTCGGAGATTTTCTGCTCATAAACGCCCCGGGGAGTCAGTCCGTATTCTCTTGCCAGATCAGCCGCCGTACCCACCGCTTCGCCGAGGGTGGCACAGGTTGCCATGACTCTCGCACTGCTCATGGCCGCGTGGCTGAGGGAGATATTCCGTCCTGCGAAGAAGAGATTTTCGATATTTTTCGAGTACACACACCGGTAGGGAATTCCGTAGGGAGCGGGAGTCTTGCCCCACACATTGGGGTTGCCCGCATGGTAGAATCCGTCGGGATGGTGGTCGTCAAGGGGCCATCCGCCGAACGCGATGATGTCGTCAAAATGACCACCGGAGAGAACATCCCCCTGATGCATGATGTAGTCACCCACCATGCGCCGGGATTCCCGTTTTCCGGGGAGGAAGCCGAGAAAATCCAGATGCCAGTAGTCCGCATCCGGCACATCCCCGCTGTTCTTGATGTAGTCAAACATACCGTAAGCCAGGGAAACCAGCTCGTCCCGCACCTCTTCCGTATCGGCGATGGAATCACGGTTTCCTCCCAGCTCCAGATACCAGAAGTTTTCGGAAGAACTCACCATGTGGGGCTTGCGGAGCGCGATTACCTCGGGAGTCATCTTTTTTGCCCAGTCGGGGGCGATGAAGACGGATTTCCGGTCGGTTTTCCGGCACTGGATCAGACAGCTCATGCCCATGGTCTGACGGTCTTCTTCGGTCTGGGATGTCTTTTCGCCGAATTCCGATGCCGCTTCCCGTCCCACACGGTATTCCGCACCGGTCAGGGGCGCAAGGATGCTGTCGCCGGAACAGTCCGCGAAGTATTTTGCCTCCACGGTATGCCACTGCTGGGTAGTGGTCTGCCAGCCGGTGATGCTGACGATGCGGCTGCCGTCCATTTCCGCATCGCAGCAGGAGCAGTTGAGGAGCATGGTGATATTCTTTTCATCCCGCGCCTTGCCGTAGAGGATGCCGTCCCAGATGGCGTATACCTTGTCGGGATTCTTGTAAAGGGATTCCAGCTGGATTTCCTCGATCAGGCCGGTTTCACGGTTATTCGATCCGTCGGAGCCGCAGACCCACATCCGGATCTCGGACGATGCATTGCCGCCGAACATGGGGCGGTCCTGCATGATGACGACCTTGGATCCGCCGCGCGCTGCCGCAATTGCCGCACAAAGCCCCGCCAGACCGCCGCCAACCACGCAGAAATCACAGGTGTGATGAATTTTCGTCAGTGCCATAAGTACCTCCGCGATGTTTTTTCTTCATTATATAAAAAATTTGCAGTTCCGTCAAGGGCGGCAGAACGAAAAAATTCCGTGGAAATTGACAAAACAGAAGATTGGGTATATAATATAACGGTAAACTGAACTTTACGGAGCAACCATATGAAATACAAAGCTGCCATATTCGATCTGGACGGAACTCTCCTGAATACCCTCGATGACCTGTGCGATGCGGTCAACGCAACCATGGATCACTACGGTTATCCCCGCCGCACTCTTGCGGAGGTCCGTGCTTCTGTGGGAAACGGCGTGGAGAGACTGATCGCCCTGAGCCTCCCGGACGGGCTTGATACACCGGATTTTGACAAAATTGCTGCCTATTACCGCAGTTACTACGCCGCGCACTCGGAAGTGAAGACCGCACCCTATGACGGGGTTCTGGATCTGATCGACCGGCTGGAGTCCGCAGGTGTGAAGACTGCGGTGGTATCCAACAAGCCCAACGGCGCCACCGTGAAGCTGTGCGCGAAATATTTCCCGCGGATCAGCGTGGTCGGCGGTGAAAGGGAAGCGGAAGGGGTGAGACGGAAACCCTACCCCGACATGGTATGCCGTGCGGTTGAGGAGATGGGACTGACTCCCTCGGACTGCGTGTACATCGGTGACTCCGAGGTGGACGTGCTGACGGCGAAGAATGCCTCCATGGACTGCATCACGGTTCTGTGGGGATTCCGTGACCGTGACGAGCTGGAGAGGAAAGGCGCATCCCGCTTTGCTCTGACGGCTGACGAGGTGTTCCGGCTGATCGCCGAATAGATTTTACACAATAAAAAGCGGCGGAGAGATCCGCTGTTTTTTTGCGGATGTAATTGTAAAATTGCTGTGACTTTACCGGGAAGAATGTCGAAATATCATTTACAAAGCATCCGGAAAGTGGTATAATAGCATCGGGTAGTGCCTGCCGCCGGTCATCATTGCGGTACGGTACCCGGAGAGGTTATTCATGGTATTTTCCAATCTGTTTTTTCTGTATATTTTTATGCCGGTGCTGTTTCTGGCATATTTCATCATAAAAAATAACGCATACCGACGGGCTGTTCTCGTCGCTTTTTCGCTTTTGTTCTATGCATGGGGGGAGCCGGTCTATGTATTCCTCATGATCGGCATGGTGCTTGCGGACTACATATTCGGTCTGCTGATCGACAAATGCATCTCCGTAACATGGAAATCGTTCTGGCTGGTGCTGGCGGTAATTACCAATCTGACAGTTCTCGGCTTGTATAAATACCTTGGCTTTTTTACGGAAACCGTCAATGCGGTTTTCAACGTAACCATTCCGGTGACAGAGTTTGTCATGCCCATCGGCATCAGCTTCTTCACGTTCCAGACCATGTCCTATGTGATTGATGTGTACCGGGAAGACGCGGATGTGCAGAAATCGTTCTTCCGGCTTCTTCTGTATGTGTCCTTCTTCCCACAGCTGATTGCGGGACCCATCGTGCGGTACAAGGACATCGAAGCCCAGCTTGACGACCGTCAGATCACTATTCCCCAGTTCAACGACGGTCTGTTCCGGTTTGCACTGGGGCTTGGCAAGAAAGTTCTCATCGCCAACAGCTGCGACCTGGCAGTCACCCAGCTTTACTCCCTGTCGGAAGTGACATTGGCCGGACGCTGGGCAGGTGCATTGTTCTTCACCCTGCAGCTGTATTTCGACTTCTCAGGATACTCCGATATGGCTATCGGCCTCGGGAAGATGTTTGGATTCAGCTTTCTCGAAAACTTCAATTATCCCCTGATTTCCCGCAGTGCCACCGAATTCTGGCGCAGATGGCATATGTCCCTGGGAACCTTCTTCCGCGACTATGTCTATATCCCCCTGGGCGGCAACCGTCACGATCAGCAGAGAAACATCATGGTCGTATGGTTCCTGACCGGTATGTGGCACGGCGCATCCTGGAACTTCATTCTGTGGGGCGTCTACTACGGCGTTCTGCTGATGTGGGAGAAGAAGTATTTTCTCTCCGCTCTCGAAAAAATGGCAAAACCGGTGTCTTTCGTCCTGTCCCATGCCTACACACTGTTCATCACCGTGTTCGGCTTTGCCATCTTCTATTTTGATAAGGGACTGTGGAAGAATCTGGGGTACCTGTTCGGCATCGGCGTGAGCGGCGTCACTAATATCTTCGCCACCTCCGTTGTGATGGAGAATATTATCCTGCTGGCTGCCGCACTGATTCTGGCAATGCCCGTGTTCCCGGCTTTCTGGAAATTCCTGACGGAAAAGTGCAGACTGCCCTACGGTGCACAGCGGATTCTGAAGACCGTGATTCTGATTGGATTGATTTCCGTCTGCACTGTACGTCTGGTCGGCAACAGCCACAATCCCTTCCTGTATTTCCGATTCTGAGATTTTTACTCTAAAAAGAGGCGATTACCTTGAAGAATAAGATTATTGATATTGTCAGTCTGTGTGCGGCGGCGGCACTGTTCGGTGCGGTTGCACTCCTGAATATCCTTCAGACCGACAGACCTACCGTTTCCGAAATCGAACAGCGCAATCTGGCGAAGATGCCGGAGTTTTCCATGGAATCTCTCACCGATGGCAGTTATTTCAATGATCTGTCGCTGTTCTTCTCCGATACATTCCTGTACCGGGATAAGCTGGTGGGAATTTCAAAAGAGATTGACACGCTCAAAGGGCTGGACTATTCCGTAGGGGACAATTTTGCTCTCATCGGCACATCGGACAGCGTGAGCGGTGATGAAGACGCGGCGAGTGCGGGGATGGACAAGGTCAATGCGGCACTGGATTCTCTTCTGAATGCCGGAAAGACCGAAGAAACCGAACCGGCTGATTCTGCTCCCGACGAAACCGTCCCCGAAGAAACCACCGATGCACCTCCCATGGGTGAAATCGTTGAGGATACCGATCATCCCGAGACGGAAGCAACCGATCCGGATGAAGGATTCATCATTACCGACGACGATACCGGTGAAACCATCGGCGGGACCGAAACTCCCGAAACGGAGTCCGAAGAAATCATTTCCGGGGAGACCGAGCCGGCTGAAAGTGAACCTGAGGAGACGGAACCCGAACCTGTTATTACCGTTACCGCCATCCATCTTTCCAAGAAGAATCTGAATCTGACTGTGGGCAGCGGCGCTGTGGTATACGCTACCGTTGAATCCGATTCTCCCGACGGTGCAACGGTGAGCTGGTCCATTTCCGATAAGAATGTGGCATCCATTTCCCTCAATCCCAAGGGCGGCATTGACGTGAAGGCTGTGGCAACCGGTACCTGTACACTCACCTGTTCCTACGGTGACAAACTGAAGGAATCCTGTGAGGTCAAGGTGACGGAGATCAATACCACCGTTTCCAACCCCGGCGCGGACAATGCGGACTTCCTCCTGAACGGTATGTTCATCTACGGCGATGCGGTGTATACCCAGGGCTTCTTCTCCCAGACCGGAGCGGAGCTTTACGCCAAGACCGCGCTGTACTACAAGCAGCTGTTCGGGGAAGACGTAAATGTCAGCGTGGTGGTTGCGCCTGTGTCCTCCATTGTGGTGGACAACGAGGAAATCCAGCAGAAGATCCCCGATCAGAAGAGTATTTTCACAAAGATGGAAGCTCTCATGGACGACAGCATCAACTTTGTGGATGTGTACAGCGAAATGTACGACAACCGGGATGAGTACCTCTACTTCAAGAGCGACCATCACTGGACACAGAGAGGCGCGTACTACGCTTACCGGGCATTCGCTCAGTCCATCGGTCTGACTCCGGCGGAACTGGATGATTTCGATTATGAAATCCGGAACGACGCCTACAGCGGATCCATGTATACCTATACCTATGATGCCCGTGTGAAGAACTTTGTGGATATTATTGAAGCCTTCAAGCCGCGGAAGGATCTTACCATGACGATCACCACGGCAAACGGTGCCACCATTAATTACGATACCTGTATTGTCAATACCAACAAAACCTATGTGACTTTCATTGCCGGCGACAACCCCTATACCGTTATCAATGTGCCCGAAAATCCTCAGGACAAGAATGTGCTTGTTCTCAAGGATTCCTTCGGCAATGCCTTTGTGCCGTTCCTGTGTGAACACTTCGGCAACATCATTGTTGTGGATGTACGGCACTCCAGCTTCAACATTTACGACCTGCTGAAGGACTACGGTCTGACCGACATTGTTTTCATGAACAATGTTCAGGCCGCAAACTCCGCACAGTGGGCGAATATGTATCTTGCAGCGGTAGGTGTGAATTGAGTACGAAAAAGCCTCATGACGGACACCGCGAACGGATGCGGCAAAGGTTCGCGGAAAACGGTTTTGAGAATTACAGACCTCACGAAGTTCTGGAACAGCTGCTGTTTCATGTGATTCCCAGAGCCAACACCAACGAAACGGCTCACGCTCTTCTGGATCGGTTCGGATCACTGGAAAATGTGCTGGATGCAGAGCCGGCGGAGCTGACGGAGATACCCGGAATCGGCATAAAAGCAGCGGAATATCTGGCTTCCGTCAGGATGCGTTTTGCAGAGTGCGTAATTGCCGAATATCGCGGGAGCGGACATTTTGACAGTGCAAATCTGGCGTTTCTGGCAAGTATTCTGCTGAGTGACAGAAACAGAGACCGGATCCTGCTGGCGGTATTTGACGAGCTTGGAAATTTCCTGAGAGTTGATCTGCCGGAAGCGGTCAGAAATCCCGATGCCGGAATTGCATTGACCGAAACTGCGCGGAACATCGCGGATGCAGCGGCCGGTCTGGAATTCGCTGCTGTGACAATCCTTGCAGAACTGACGGATCCGGAGCGGAGTGCTGTGCTCTACCGGTCTGTCAGAGCGGCAGGAGGAAAACTGTGTCAGCTTCTGATCTATGAAAACGGAGATCTCTACGATCTTCTGGACCGGGAAGACTGACACAATCGGAACGAAAATTATTTTTCTGGGAGGTATTCCATGAAACTTGGCATTATCAACGGATGGGACGAAAACAGCTTCGCCTATGTGGCACAGAAGGGACTGCACGCCGTGGAATTCTGCTGCAACCACAACTATGACAGCATGGAAGTGGCGGGACACATCGACGAAATCCGGGAACGGATGGCGAAATACGATGTGTCTGTAGGCTCCATCGGACGCTGGGGACAGGAACGCATCGATGCAAACGGAGAAATCATTCCCTCGGCTCTTCAGCATGACAAGAACCTCATCGACGCCGCATCCGCTCTCGGCTGTCCCGTGTTCAACACCGGATGCAACGCTGTGGAAGGCAAATCCTTTGAGGAAAACTGCGAAATCGCAATCAACTACTTCCGTACCCTCATCGAATACGCAGCGGGAAAGAACGTGAAGATCGCGGTTTACAACTGCAGCTGGTCCAACTTTGTTGTGAACGATCCCGCATGGGAAGTGGTTCTCGGCGCACTGCCGGAGCTGTGGATCAAGTACGACACTTCCCACTGTCTCGGCAGAAGCGGTGACTACATCGCGGAAATGCACAAGTGGGGCGAAAGAATTGCGCACTTCCATCTCAAGGGATCCCAGTACATCAACGGCAGACATTACGACGATCCTCCGGCAGGTCTGGATGACGTAAACTGGGGTGCGGTCATGAATTTACTGTACACCAAGGGCTACAACGGCATGATCTCCATCGAACCCCATTCCGGTAAGTGGATGGGCGTCCGCGGTCAGTGGGGTGTTGATTTCACCATCAACTTCATCAAGCCCTACATCATGCCCGAGGACTACACCTGGAACGGTAATCCCTATATGCCGTAAATCAAACCGAAACACAAAACGCAGACTTTCCGCGTAGGATTGTCTGCGTTTTTCGTTTACAGATTACCGGTGATGTTTTTTGCAGTCCCGTCCGTCATGCGGTAAACCGTGTCTGCGATGGACAGAAGGGATTCGTCGTGTGTGACCATCACAATGGTCTGACCGAACTCCCGGTTGGTCATTTTCAGAAGCTCAATCAGCTCGTCCGAGGATTTCCGGTCAAGATTTCCCGTGGGTTCATCGGCGAACAGCACCGATGGCTGACCGATGAGGGAGCGCGCCACCGCAACTCTCTGACATTCACCGCCCGACAGCTCGGCAGGCAGATGATTCAGCCGGTCTGTGATCCCCAGCCGGTCGCAGATCTGACGGAAATAGGCTTCGCTCCACTGCCGTTTTCCGATCTGCATGGGGGCTATGATGTTCTCGAACGCCGTCAGAATGGGCAGAAGGTTGTAATTCTGGAACACAAAGCCGATTTTCTCGTTCCGGATCCGGCATCTTTCCTTTTCAGGAGCATCGTTGATGTCAACACCGTCGATGAAAACTCTTCCCGATGTGGGCGTATCGAAGCCTGACAGCATATTCAGAAGGGTGGACTTGCCGCTGCCCGATTTGCCGCAGATCATGACGAACTGACCGCGCTTTACTTCCAGATTCACATCGCGCAGGGCGTAGATGGAGTTTTCACCCTGCCGGTACAGCTTGACAACGGACTCGCATTTCAGTATGATGTCGTTTTCCATGATTCCTCCTAATTTTCGGTATGCTTTACGTTTTCGGCGATGGGTTCCCGGACGACTTCTTCAACGGTGTTTAACGCGGCGCGCCATGCACAGATACCGTATCCGATCATGGCGAGAATACAGCTGATTCCGATGCAGATGAAGTAGGAGAGGAGGGTATCCATTCCTTCAAACACCCACTTTCCGGTTCCGGGCACTTTGTAAAACCGGATGCTCTCGTCCGCCAGCGCCGCCATGACAGTCAGACCGACATAGGTGATGCCCGACATGACTGCAATTCCAACGACCTGACGCCGGACTGCCATGGTTCGGAGGGACTCGCTGTCCAGACCCAGTGCCCGGAGAATGGAAAATTCACGCTTGCGTCCGTCCACCTCATAGGAAGTCACCGAATAGATCACCGCACCGGCGCAGATCAGCAGATATCCGGCTTCCGTCAGCAGGAACAGGATCAGAAAAGTATCACGGATATCTGTGATGCGGTTTTCCAGAAACCATGCTGATCCGGTGAAATCAATGAGACGGAGCTGGTGCAGCTGCCGGTCATAGTCGTTGATGTAATTGCCGGACAGGCCTGCTGTTTTCTCGATCAGGGAAGTCATCTCCTCCTCCCGTCCTTTTTCGCAGTAGATGTTCAGCCGGGAGTACCGCATTTCCTCCCAGCCCATGATCTCAGCGACGGTTTCTTCGGACAGAATGAAGTCGGCTTCGTAATAGCTGTAATCTCTGATTTTTACTTCCCGGATTCCGTTGTCCGACAGGGCTGAAACGGTCAGCGGATATTTTCTGCCGTCTACGGTGAGAGTGAAGGTGTCACCGACCTGATAGTATTCAGCCGGTGCGATGCAGGTGCCGAGGGGCGGAATGTCCTCATCCTTCGAGAGAACCGAGCGGTAGTGAAACTCCGGATGCAGGCTCTTTTCGTTGTATGTCTGAGGGAGTCCGGATGCTTTGGCATTATGGAACGGCGCGGATCCCGTTTCCCTGAAATCTTCCACCCCGGTGATGCCGTCCAGGGTCAGAATCAGATCGGCAAGGGACTGGGGAACAGCCCAGCTTCCCGCACTGGTGATATCCGATCTGAAGGAGTAGACCAGCGTTCCCGGAATGTCCGTCTGCCGTCCGCCGCCCGTGGAGAGCCATGCGGCAACACAGAACGTGAACATCATGATGGGGAATCCGGTCAGGGCGGCGAACAGCACCCGTGTGGGCAGCAGATTTTTTCGGTTTCTGCGGGATTCTATTCTGCCGTACAGGGAGAAATCCGAACAGTTGACGTACTTTTCCGAGGTTTGCGCCACATATGGAACCTTTTCATCGGATCCCTTTGTCATCTCGGCAACCGAGCGCTTTTTCATGGATTTTGTACAGAAGAAAATTGCCAGATATGCCGCCAGTATGTAGGAAATCAGAGCGATCCCCACACCTGTCCACGGCACATGGAAGTGCAGGATGGAATTCAGTCCGTAATCGGCGTATATGTATTCACTGAGCCGGCATACCAGCCGCATTCCTCCGAGAGAGAGCAGAAACGCCGGGGCATACATGGCGAGAGTAATTCCGACAGCTTCCATCTGGTTGATCTGCCGCAGGATCCGCATCGGCGCACCCATCCCGCGCATGGCGGCATATTCCTGACGGCTTCTGCGGATTTTCATGCCGAATACCAGTGTCATGGAAGCAAGATGCATCAGGAATGACAAGAAGATGACAAACAGCATGGACCCTGACGCCATGGGGTTTGCCGCAAGTCTGCGCATATAATAATCATTGAACAGACCGCAGTGCTGAAACTGCGAGGAGGACAGTCCGAACTCCTCGTACCGGAACCAATAGCCCGCGTACGGTTCCCGGTTTTTCAGATGCATATCCTCCATGATCCGCACGCCTGTCCGGGTGTAGGTGCCGTAGTCGGAGCAGTATTCGTCCTCAAGCTCCACAAAGCAGATGTATGTATTACCGTTTTCCGCCTCTTCCACGGATTTCACATATTCCAGCTGCCGGAGCCTCGCGGTATCATCGGAATCCAGATTTTCCATGACAAACTGTGTGCGTACCTTGTAATACGCCAGATCCGAACGGTACTCCGATTCGATGAAGATCATCAGCGAATTCATCAGCAGAACTACCCCGAACGCGATGCAGAAAACCGGCAGGAATGCCCGCTTCCGCACCTTCAGTTCACGCAGAGCGTACTGCACGGCGAAGGAATGATTCTTCATATATCCTCCTTACTACTGTGTTTGCTGAATATAGTATACCATGATCTTTGTCTTGTGTCAATGTAATTGGACTAAATTTTACAAAAAAAGAAAGTGTGCCGCTGCTCTTGCAAAATTACGGCAGTTGTGAGATAATAGGGGATAATACAGAATAATAAGGAAGAAAACAAAATGGATATTCTCGGACACCTGAAAACCGTCACCCGCCACCGGAATTTGGTACTGCTCCACTGCATCAAGTGCGGAATCCCGTTCAGGGGACTGGTGCACGATCTGTCGAAATTCTCTCCGGCCGAATTCATCCCCGGTGCCATGTACTACGAAGCCGGCAAACGCAGCCCCAACGAACATGAACGGGAAGAGAAGGGCTATTCTTCTGCATGGCTCCATCACAAGGGCAGAAACCGTCACCACTACGAATACTGGTACGATGTCAGCGTAGTTTCCCGTACCTATGAACCGGTTCCCATGCCGCTGGAGTTTCTCAAGGAATCCTTCTGCGACCGGGTTGCCGCAACAAAGGTGTACAAAGGAGAGAATTACAAAAACTCCGATGCGCTGGACTATTTCAGAAGCCGGCCGGCGGAACAGCTGATGCATCCCTGCACTGCCTGCATCATGGAAAAATGGCTGACCATGCTTGCCGAAGAAGGGGAGGAGAAAACCTTCCGCCATATCCGTTCCATCGGGGAGATCCGGTACTGCGAAACCTGCTCCCGGGCGAAAATCATCCGCTGAATGTGAACATCCGGTATACGGAAAAACGATAATTATGCAACAGCAAAAACATATGACGGCGGAATCGAAATGCAGGAAAAACCATCCCATAAATCATAATTCGGCAAAATGCACCTTAAATTCGGGCTGAAATTGCGAAAAACTGAAATTTTGATGAAAAAAGTTGAAGAATTTCCCGTTTTGCTATTGCAATTTCCATGGAAATCATGTATACTTAATCAAACGAAATTCATACATTTCTGGAGGAAATCATGAAAAAGAAATTATCCCTTATTCTTGCTCTCGTTATGATGGCAGGACTCATTCTCACATCCTGCGGCGGTACTGCAAAGATGACCATGGGTACCGGCGGCGTACAGGGTACTTATTACGCATTTGGCGGCGTACTGGGTCAGTACATCAAGAACAATGCCGGCGTGGAAGTGAACGTTGTTTCCACCGACGGCTCCAAGGCCAACATCCAGGGCATCGACATCGGCGACTATCAGCTGGCAACCGTTCAGTCCGACGTTATGGCATACGCATGGGCAGGCACCAACTCCTTCGCGGATGAGGGCGCTATCCAGTCCTTCCGCGTCATAGGCGGTCTCTATGCAGAAGCTGTTCAGCTTGTAACCATGGATCCCGCAATCAAGAGCGTGGCTGACCTCAAGGGTAAGAACGTATCCATCGGCGCTCCCGGCTCCGGCGTTTACTTCAACGCAATCGACGTTCTGGCTGCAGCAGGCCTGACCGAAGAAGACATCAACGCTCAGTACCAGAGCTTCGGCGACAGCACTGAAGCACTCAAGGACGGCAAGATCGACGCAGCGTTCATCGTAGCAGGCGCTCCCACTCCCGCGATCACCGAACTTGCAACCACTACTGATGCATATCTGGTTCCCATCGACGGCGATATCGCAGCTGCTGTTATGGCAAACTGCCCCTACTACACCGTTGTTACCATTCCTGCAGGTACTTATCCCAAGCAGGAAGCAGACGTTCAGACCGTTACCGTTAAGGCTACTCTGATCGTTTCCGCATCCGCTGACGAAAACACCGTTTACGAAATCACCAAGGCAATCTTCGACAACGCTTCCGCAATCGCTGCAGAACACGTCAAGGGCGCTGAACTCTCTCTCGAAAACGCAACCTCCGGCATGACTGCTCCTTTCCACAAGGGTGCTGCAAAGTACTTCGCTGAAAAGGGCATTACCGTTACCGCTGAATAAACGGCACCGCAATTCACGGGACTGTGGTTTGAGATCGCAGTCCCATTTTGCTTTATCCTAACCAAACTGGAGAAAACCAATGGCATTGAAACTGTTTCAGAAAAAAGATAAAACCATGACGGCAGAGCCAACCGACCTTGACTCCGTCATGAAAAAATATGACCAGGAGTCCAATGTGCGGATCTGGCAGGGTGTGCCGAAGATCGTTGTGACCTGCATTCTGGCGGCGTTCTCCCTGTTCTGCATCTATGTGACCCTGTTTACCACATGGCTGGAAGAAATCCGCCTGACCTCCTTCGTTGCGCTCATCGTATTCATGGGATTCCTGGTATTCCCGGCGAAGAAGGGCGTTCAGCGGGTCAACTATATGCCGTGGTATGACATCGTTATGGCCATCATCGGCCCGGCGGCATTCCTGTACTTTACCGCCAATGCGCTTAGCATCATCCAGCAGGGCGCAAAGTTCCAGACTTATCAGATTCTTATCGGCGTGGTGGGCATTCTCGCTCTGGCGGAAGTGTGCCGCCGGGCGGTCGGTCTGCCCATCCTCATCGTGGCGGCGTGCTTCATTATCTATGCACTGACCGTGGGCTTGGCAAACCCCACCTTCTCCGGAAGACTGAACTACGTGGTGCGCTCCCTGTTCTATTCCAAGGAAGGGATCCTCTCCACTCCCATCAACACCTGTTCCAAGTACATTGTCGTGTTCATCATCTTCGGTGCATTCCTGGAAAGAACCGGTATTGCGGACTTCTTCATTCAGGCGGCTAACGCTGTTGTGGGCGGCTTCTCCGGCGGTCCCGCGAAGGTAGCCGTAGTTGCCAGCGCACTGGAAGGCATGGTATCCGGTTCCTCAGTTGCCAATACCGTGGGAAGCGGCTCCATCACCATCCCGCTCATGAAGAAAACCGGCTACAAGGGTGAATTTGCAGGTGCGGCCGAAGCTGCTGCATCCACCGGCGGTCAGATCATGCCTCCCATCATGGGTGCCGCGGCATTCCTGATGGCGGACAATATCGGTATTTCTTACAGCAATATCATCAAGAGCGCGATTCTTCCCGCTCTCCTGTACTTCGCGGGTATCTTCATCGCGGTGCATCTGGAAGCGAAGAAGCTGGGTTTGCGCGGCATCGACAAGAGCGAGCTTCCCAAGTGGAAATTCCTCATCCGTCAGATTTATCTGCTTATTCCTCTGGGCGTTCTCATCGTTCTGGTTACAACCAACTCCAAGACCATCCAGACTGCGGCTGCCATTGCGATTCTTGCGGCAATCGGCGTAAGCCTGCTCAGCTTTGTGTTCCGCACCATCGGCAGCAGAAAGTTCGACCGGAATACCCTGAAGGATCTGGGCAAGACTCTCCTCAGTTTCTTTGAAGCACTGGGTGCCGGCGGTCAGGGTACCATCGCCGTTGCTGCAGCCTGCGGTATTGCGGGCATCATCGGCGGTACCATCACCATGACCGGTCTTGCAAACCTGATGATCAACGGTATCGTAACCGTAGCCAACGGTCAGGTTATCATCGCCCTGTTCTTCACCATGATCTGCTGCATCATTCTGGGTATGGGCGTTCCCACCACCGCAAACTACTGCATCATGGCGGCAACCTGTGCTCCCATTCTGGTTCGTATGGGCGTTCCCATGATCGCGGCTCACTTCTTCGTATTCTACTTCGGCATTGTTGCCGATCTGACTCCTCCCGTTGCGCTTGCGGCATATGCAGGTGCGGCAATTGCACAGGCGAATCCCATGAAGACCGCACTGCAGGCAACCAAGCTGGCCATTGCGGCGTTCGTCGTTCCTTATGTGTTCGCACTGAACCCTGTCATGCTGTTTGAAGGCAATCCCGGCGTGTTCCAGGTGATCCTGATTGCGGCAACCTCCCTGATCGGTATCTTCGGGGTATCGGCGGGACTGGAAGGCTGGATTCTCACAACTATGAATCCGCTCCAGAGAATTATCTCTGCGGCAGCAGGCATTCTTCTCATCGACCCCAGTCCTCTGACCGACGTGATCGGCGTTGCCATCATCGCTCTGGTTATCGTATGGCAGATCATACAGAAGAAAGCCGGTTCCGCCCCGGATCTGAAAGCGGCGTAAATCAAACGAATGAGCGGCGGAGAAATCTGCCGCTTTTCCTTTGGAGGGACTATGTATAGAGAAGGAAAATGGGCGAAGGAAATTATAGCTCTGCAGGAAGAAGACGGGAAGTGGGGATGCTTTCACTCCCTGGCGCAGTCCTATGGCGCCACCATGACCACGGAACAGGCACTGCGGAGATTAGAACGGCTTGGGTTTACCATGGAGGACGAATGCATCCGGCGTGCCGTGAAATATATGGCGGACTGTCTTGCGGGCGAAAAAGAGATCCCCGATTACCGTGAGAAATTCCACGACTGGGATGTTTTCACCAGCCTGATGCTGTCCACTTGGATCCGGCGGTTTACCATGGAGAACGGTGACGCCAACCGTGTGGCTGAAAACTGGTCGGCTGTGGTGTCTGCGGGATTTGAGGACTGTGAGGACGTGTCCGAGGAGAATCAGGGACTTCACGGGATTTACAGGCGTGCCGGATTCAATCAGAAGCGGTACGAAGAGGCTTACCGGGATATCATCAGACCCACCCACGGCACACTGCTGGGATTCGGGAATTTCTATCATGTATCCCTGCTTGCCGGATGTCTCGCGGATGGAACCGAGGAGGCGTATTTCGGCAACATTCTCGCCGGCGGGATCTACTATATTTACGAGCATCCGCTGACCGAACTGCCGGAATCCTTTGAGAGCAGAGCGGCGAGCCGGTATATGGCGGCTATGGAACTGCTTGCGTATTATCACTGTGCCGGGCGGAAACTGAAGTTTTTCACCGACTGGCTTCAGGAAAACCGCAGGGAGGACGGAACATGGGACATGGGAAAGAATTCGGCTGACAAGGTATACTTCCCGCTGTCCGATTCGTGGCGGAAGGCGGAAACAAGAATTGCCGACTGCACATGGCGCATCGAGGGCTTTCTCGCACGGCTTGAGCGTCAGAATATACAAAACGCATGATTAAACTTGCATAATCTGCAATTTGCTGTTGACAATTATTCAAAAACGGTGTATAATAATCAGCATACAGCCTGAATATTGAATCATCAGACGACAGAAATTTCATTTTGGAGGCATCCATGGCACTCACACTCGCAGAAAAAATACTGAAAAACCACATCGTGGACGGCGAACTGGTGAAGGGTACCGAAATCGGTCTGAAAATCGACCAGACCCTGACCCAGGACGCGACCGGCACGATGGCTTATATAGAATTCGAAGCAATGGGTATCGATCAGGTCAGAACCGAGAGAAGCGTGGCGTACATCGACCACAACACCCTCCAGTCCGGCTTTGAAAATGCCGATGACCACAGATTCATCGCGTCCTGTGCCAAGAAGCACGGCATTTACTACTCCCGTCCCGGCAACGGCATCTGCCATCAGGTACATCTGGAACGGTTCGGCGTACCCGGCAAGACCCTCATCGGCTCCGACAGCCATACTCCCACCGGCGGCGGTATCGGTATGTTGGCAATCGGTGCGGGCGGTCTGGACGTTGCGGTTGCCATGGGCGGCGGCGCATACTATATCACCTGCCCGAAGATCGTCAATGTGGAACTGACCGGAAAGCTTCAGCCCTGGGTAGCCGCAAAGGACATGATTCTCACTCTCCTGAAGATCATGTCTGTCAAGGGCGGCGTGGGCAAGATCATTGAATACACTGGCGAGGGCGTAAAGACTCTGTCCGTTCCCGAACGTGCAACTATCACCAACATGGGCGCTGAGCTGGGGGCGACCACCTCCATTTTCCCCTCCGATGAGAATACCCTCGCTTTCCTCAAGGCGCAGGGCAGAGAAGAAGTTTACACTCCTCTGGCGGCTGACGAAGGCGCGGTTTACGATGAATATATCAGGATCAATCTCTCCGAGCTGGAACCCATGGCGGCTTGTCCCCATTCTCCCGACAACGTAAAGTCCATCAAGGAAATCGGTCAGATGAAGATCGACCAGGTCTGCATCGGTTCCTGCACCAACTCCTCCCTGATGGATATGCTGAAGGTTGCGTATATCCTCGACGGCAAGACCGTGCATCCCGACGTTTCTCTGGCGGTTTCTCCCGGATCCAAGCAGGTTCTGGGCATGATGGCGGAAAACGGTGCGCTCTCCAAGATCATTGCGGCAGGCGCAAGAGTACTGGAATCCGCATGCGGTCCCTGTATCGGTATGGGTCAGTCCCCCAACTCCAAGGGTATCTCCCTCCGTACTTTCAACCGGAACTTTGAAGGCAGAAGCGGTACCAAGGACGGTCAGATCTATCTGGTATCCCCCGAAGTTGCGGCGGCTTCCGCTGTAGCAGGTTATCTTTGTGATCCCCGTGAGCTTGGCAATATGCCCGAATTCGTGATGCCCGAAACGTTCACCGTCAACGACAATATGATCACCCTTCCCGCACCCGCCGACTGTGCAAAGGATGTGGAAATTCTCCGCGGTCCCAATATCGGCGAGTATCCCAGGACCGAGCCTCTCACCGATACCATCGCGGCTGACTGTTCCCTCAAGGTCGGCGACAACATCACCACCGACCACATCATGCCCGCCGGTGCCAAGATTCTGCCCCTCCGCTCCAACATTCCTGCTATTTCCAAACACTGCTTCGCTGTATGCGATGAAAAGTTCCCGGAACGCGCGCTGAGCCTGGGCAGGAGCATTATCGTTGGCGGTACCAACTACGGACAGGGCTCCTCCCGTGAGCACGCGGCTCTGGCACCCCTGTATCTGGGTGTAAAGGCAGTTATCGTCAAGTCCTTCGCAAGAATCCACCGCCAGAATCTCATCAACGCCGGCATCCTGCCCCTTGAATTTGTAAACGAAGCAGACTACGAAACCATCGAACAGGGCGACAGCCTGGTGATCGAAGGTCTGCTGGAAAATATCGGGGACGGCGAAATCACCGTAAAGAACACCACCCGCGGCACCTCCTTCGCTGTCAAGTGCGAACTGAGTGCAAGAATGAAGGACATCATCCTCTGCGGCGGTCTGCTGGAATACACCAGAAACAACCTGAAATAATCAATCCGGAGATATAACCATGGCTAAGATTAAAATGACAACTCCCCTCGTTGAGATGGACGGGGACGAAATGACCAGAGTGATCTGGAAATGGATCAAGGAAATTCTCATTGAACCCTATGTGGATCTGAAGACCGAATACTATGATCTGGGTCTGGAATACCGCAATGCCACTGGCGACCAGGTGACCATTGATTCTGCTGAGGCTACCAAGAAGTACGGTGTTGCGGTCAAGTGCGCCACCATCACTCCCAACGCGGCCCGCATGACTGAGTACAACCTGACCGAAATGTGGAAGTCCCCCAACGGAACCATCCGCGCCATTCTGGACGGCACCGTGTTCCGCGCTCCCATCATCGTCAAGGGCATCACTCCCTACATCCCCACCTGGACCAAGCCCATCACCATCGCACGTCACGCATACGGCGATATCTACAAAAACACCGAAATGGCTGTTCCCGCGGGATGCAAGGCTGAACTGGTCTGCACCGATGAAAACGGCAACGAAACCCGCAAGGTGATCCACGAATTCACAAAGTCCGCCGGTATCGTGCAGGGCGTGCACAATCTGGATTCCTCCATCGCATCCTTCGCACGTTCCTCCTTCAACTATGCCCTCGATCAGAAGCAGGACGTATGGTTTGCGGCAAAGGACACCATTTCCAAGACCTACGACCACCACTTCAAGGATGTATGGCAGGAAATCTACGACAACGAATACAAGGAAAAGTTCGAAGAAGCCGGCATCACCTACTTCTACACTCTCATCGACGATGCTGTTGCCCGTGTGATCCGCAGCGAAGGCGGCTACATCTGGGCGTGCAAGAACTACGACGGCGACGTGATGAGTGATATGCTTGCCACCGCATTCGGCAGCCTTGCCATGATGACCTCCGTTCTGGTATCTCCCGACGGTGTATACGAATACGAAGCGGCTCACGGTACCGTTCAGCGCCACTACTATAAGCATCTGAAGGGCGAGGAAACCTCCACCAACAGCGTTGCCACCATTTTTGCGTGGACCGGCGCCCTCAGAAAGCGCGGGGAACTGGACAACCTGCCCGATCTGTGCGATTTCGCCGACAGACTTGAAAACGCCTGCGTGAAGACCATCGAAGACGGCATCATGACCGGCGACCTGTACACCCTGTCCAAGCTGGAAAACAAGAAGAAGGTCAACACCCTTGACTTCCTCCGCGCCATCGCCGACAGAATCTGACTCCCATAAGCAAAACGAAACCGCTCCGTTCTCATTTCTGAGGACCGAGCGGTTCTTTTGTTTGGTTTATTTTCTCACAGGCTTCGGCGGGATGGGATCCTTGATCAGCTCGTAATTGCCCGAGCGGATGATTTCGATCAGCTGGGGAATAGAGGTGATAGGCTCATCGGTCAGGATGCCGCCGTCGGGGATGTGATGGGGATCGTGATGGTCGGTGCCGGATGTCATGATTTTGTTGTACTTCTTCGCCCACATTTCCGCGATGTCGTTGTTGGAATTGTGGCTGGAGTGTCCGTTGAACACCTCAATGCCGTCCACGTCGTTGGGATTCACCGTGGTCATGCCCCAGCGGAAGGGATGGGCCTGAATGGTCAGGAAACCGTCCTCCCGTGCGGTCTTGATGAAATCCCGGATGGACTGCTTGAGAATATCGGGACGGTCTTCCAGATACTTCCGTTCAAAGCCGTACACCAGATAGTCATTGAAATTGGTGGTGAAGCGGAATTCCAGTCCCATCAGGATGTTCAGTCGCCCGTCAGCGGCAGCTACCAGCTTGTCGTAGGCGTCGTATTTCTGCTTGACCTTTGCCATCCAGTCGTTATCCATGGAGTCGGGGCAGAAGTGATTGGTCAGAACGATGGTGGTGTATCCCGCAGCAAGGTATTTTTCCACAATGCCTTCCACGGATTCGTGGGAACAGCCGCTGGCGTCCTTGCTGTGGCAGTGAAGCTCGGTCTTGTATTTTGCCATGATTTATTCTCTCTCCACAAGAATGGTCTTGATCTCAAAAGGTCTGAAGTTCAGCTTGACCTTGCCCTTTTCCATGGGCAGCTCTTCGATGGTTTCTTCCAGCATATTGGTCAGTCTGACGGATTTTGCACCGGTCAGGGTGAGAGTGCAGCCCGTGGTGCTTCTTTCCGCTTCGTACAGACGGAGAACGTATGCACTCGGTACATCTTCGGCGGTCTTGACGGATTCGCAGATGATGTTGGATGCGCTCAGGCTGAACAGCTTTGGAACATTGTACTTCACACCGTCGCCGGTAAGGGCATCGTAGTTGAATTCGTATGCCGGACGGACAACGGTTTCTGCGGAGAAGGGACCGACGTGGGGCAGGAGGGCGTACTTCATGTAGTGAACGCCGAAATCAGTAACGGGGTCGGGACGGCAGCCGCCTCTCTGGAGGGTCAGACGGAGATCGCTGCCTTCTGCGGAGATGCCGTACTTGCAGTCGTTGAGAACTGCCACGCCGTAGTTGGTTTCGGACAGATCGGACCACTTGTGGTTGCAGATTTCAAACTTCGCGCATTCCAGGGAAGTGTTTCTGGTGGTGGGACGATCCACATGACCGAACTGGATTTCGTTCTTCACGAATGCGGAGCGGATGTTCACATCGAATCCTGCCTTCAGGAGGGAGTGACGATCCTGCCAGTCCAGCTTCAGTTCAAAGTCGATCTGGCGGCTGCCCGCATGGAATACGGTGTCAACGGTGGCGGTCGATTTGCGTCCTACCTTGTAAACGGAGCGGATGCGGTACTGTACAGCACCGTCGGAAACCACTTCGCGGGACTGCAGAGCGGTGACGGGCTTCAGCTTTCTGAAAATGTCGTCTTCCACTTCCCAGTTGTCGTATGCGGTGGGCATATCTTCCCCGAACCAGAGAGTGCCGAGAGGAGCGCCGTTCAGGTTGGCAACTTCGCGGTCCTTCTGCTTGTCGATGAGGGAGGAAATGTAGCCGTTTTCATTGAAGGTGACGGTGTAGTAGGGAGTTTCCAGCTTGTTTCCGTCGGCGGTGAAGCGGCTTGCCTGTTCGGTGACGGGAGTCTTTCTGTAGTTGACAACACCCATGGCGGGAATTTCCGCACGGAATACGGTCACAGTTTCGTTGTCCTGGTTCTGATAAGTCTGGGTTGCCTTGTTTTCCAGACCGAACGCGCCGGGCATTTCCACAGCGGACTGACGCTCGAAGGAGAGGGGATTGAGCACGGAAACATTGCCGTCGGCTTCTTCCTGCATCTTTGCGAGGGAGGAAGCGGTGGTAAGACCGGCATCGGCGATCATCTTCCGCATTTCGGGAACAGCCACTTCGTAAACCTTCGGGATGGAGGTGCCGGGGAGAATATCGTGGAACTGGTTCTTCAGAAGGATCTTGTACAGCTCGTCCCGCTGTTCGGTATTCGCATCGTTTGCCAGAACGCCTGCCAGTTCCATGTTGTGCAGGGCGATTTCACCCTTGCGGTTGTTCTGCTTTACATCGTGCATCTGGGTGAGGGTACCGCGGTGGAATTCCAGATACAGCTCACCGTCATACAGGGGCAGACTGTCACGGCGTTCTTCCAGATTCTGCATATATGCACTTGCGGTGGTGGGTTCGATTTCGGGCATGCCGGGCAGTTCCTTCACGCGCTTGAGGTATTCCAGCATACCGTAGGTGGGACCGCCGCCGCCGTCACCGAAGCCGTATGCGGACAGACGCATATCGTTGGAGCGCTTGTCGCGGATTTCGGTCACGGTGCCCATAAGGGTGCGTACATCGGGAATCAGATGCATCCGGTTCAGATGGGTGATGACCTCGGAACCGTCGATGCCGCGCCATACAAAGGTGTCGGCCGGGAACTGGTTCAGGTCGTTCCAGGACATTTTTGTGGTGTAGAAATACTTTACGCCGGAGCCCTGCATGATCTGGGGAATGGCTGCGTTGTAGCCGAAGGTATCGGGGAGCCAGAAGGAATCGGAGCGGTAGCCCAGATACTTTTCGGTGAACCGCTGACCGTAGAGGAACTGACGGACCATGGATTCGCCGCCGGTCACGTTGCAGTCGCATTCCACCCAAACGCCGCCGTTGGGTTCGTATCTGCCTTCGGCAACCTTTTCGCGGATGCCTTCAAAGATGTCGGGGTAGTATTCCCGCATCCAGTCCAGATGGAGGGCGGAGGACTGCATGAAGGTGTAGTCCGGGTACATTTCCATCAGATTCAGGGTCTGGGAGTAGGTACGGGCGCACTTGCGGATGGTTTCGGATACGGGCCACAACCATGCGGTATCCATGTGGGAGTGTCCGATGACGCCGATCTTGCCGCGGGAACGGTCACTGCCGGTCTTTTCCAGAGCGGGAGCAATGCATTCTCTCACCTTTTCGCAGGAATAGCGGATTTCTTCCTCGTCAGCGGAGGCGGGATCCTGCAGCAGGTAGGGGAAGGCGTTCATGAGGCATTCGTGAGCCTTCATGGCAGTGAAGTTTTCGCCGGGCAGACGTGCAATCTGCAGAACGGTGGACAGGTCGAACACGAAGTCCCGCATCAGGGCATCAACCACACAGATCCGGATGCCGTTGTAGCGGTGAGTGAACCCGGGGTTCCAGCCGTCGTCGTTGTAGTGGGAATAGGGAGTGCATTCCAGACAGGTGTGGCCGGCATAGCACTCGAAGCCAAGCTGAATCGTTTCGCCCGCTTTTGCAGAGGGGGACACGAACATGGCACTGTGCTCGCCGCCGATGAAACGGTTTTTGGAGTTGATGATGCCTGCGGGCTTGCCGTTGCGGAAGCAGAGGATTTCTACCGCATTGGCATCGGGGATGGCGCAGAGAATCTGTCCGTCCAGCTCGGCGGGAACGGTGTATTCCGTTACCAGCCAGAGATTGGAGTATTCCTTGCCCCAGTCTGTTCCGGCGGAGATTTCCGTGAGCAGGGAAGCATCCGGAACCTTTCTCAGATGCTCGGGAGTCTCCATGCCGTATACGGCTGCCGCTCTGTCAACGGTCTTGAAGATCCGGGCTGCATAGAGGTCCAGCACATTGTCGAACTTCCGGTAGGTACGTTCGATATAATTGTGATTGTTCATACGGATTCCTTTCGTTGAAGTAAAATTCAGCACGTACAGTATAGCATAAATATACAAAGAAATCAAGGTGATTTGCCCAATTCCGAGGACGAGGGAAATCGAGCTCCGTAAAAAACAATAAAAAAACCCGGAAAAATTTGAAAAACCGGTTGACAAATCCGACGTCCGGTGCTATAATACAACACATCAACCGAATAAATACACAAAAGACTATGACGAAGACTGATTTCGGTCATCAACCATCACAGAGAGTCCGCAGGGGTGGAATGCGGATATGGCGGGCATGAAATCCTATCACTTCCGAGTCGGGAAAGGAAAGGCGGAAACGCTGAGTAATGATTCCCCGTACGTGCTGCGTGACTGCACAGGGCTTGTCTGAGCCTGCTGAGGGGCATACATTGTATGCAATTTGAGTGGTACCGCGAATTTGAATTTCAAGTTCGTCTCAAAGAGAATTGAGACGGACTTTTTTATTGTTTCGGTAGTCCGTCTGCCCCAAGATTATTATACGGAGGAACCCCAAATGGAAAACATCATCGAAAAAGTGGCGGCCAGAGTCCGTGAGACCCGTCTTACCTGTGAGATCTCCGAAGAAGAAATGGCCCAGTGTACCGGTCTGACAGTAGAGCAGTACAGAGACTACGAAGCCGGCAAGAACGACTTTACCTTTACTTTCATTTATAAATGTGCGGCGAGATTCGGCGTGGATACCACCGACCTTCTCAAGGGTGAATCTCCCACACTGCATGAATACACCGTAACCCGCGCCGGCGAAGGGCTTCCCATTGCCCGCAGAGGCGGCTTTGAATACTACAATCTTGCTCCCATGTTCAAGAACAAGATCGTGGAACCTTTCTACACCGTTGCCAAGTACAATCCCGAGGAACGTGCCCAGCAGATGAAGATGAGCCAGCACGAAGGTCAGGAATATGACTACATCATCTCCGGTAAGCTTCTGGTTTCCGTGGACGGTCATACCGAAATTCTCGGCCCCGGCGACTCCATCTACTACGACTCCTCCAAGCCCCACGCCAATATCGCTTACGAGGGCGACTGCGAATTCCTCGCCATCATCATTTCCAACGGCGAAACCGCATACGATACCAAGAGTGTTATGGCGGAAGACCATGAAGTGAAGCCCGTTGATCTGCAGGATGTTCTCTCTCCTCTGCCCGAAAATCCCGTTGCGGCAAACTTCATTGACTGCACCGAAGAAAACGGCAAGCTGACCAGGATTCAGTTCAAGAACGAAGAACAGTACAACTTCGCATACGATACCGTTGACGCCATTGCTGCGAAGACTCCCGATAAGGTGGCTCTGCTCCATCTGGATGTCAACAAGAATGAGCGCCGCTTCACCTACAAGGATATCTCTCTGCTGTCCAATCAGGCGGCGAACTACTTCGATTTCCTGGGAATCGGTCATGGCGACACCGTTATGCTGGTTCTCAAGCGTCACTGGCAGTTCTGGATTGCATCCATCGCACTGCACAAGCTGGGTGCTGTGGCAATTCCCGCAACCCATATGCTGGTGGAACACGACTTCGACTACCGTTACAAGGCTGCAAATGTAAAAGCAATCGTATGTACCGCTGACGGCGACACCGCAATGCACGCAGAAAACGCCGAAAAGAACGTACCCCAGGATATCATCAAGATCATCGCAAACGGTACCCGTCCCGGCTGGCACTCCTTCGACCGCGAATTCAAGATGTTCACCAACGAATTCGAACGCCGTGAAAAGGCCTGCGGCAGTGAGACCATGTATATGCTCTTCACCTCCGGCACCACCGGCTATCCCAAGATCGCGGCTCACAGCTACAAGTACGCGCTGGGTCACTACATCACCGCAAGATACTGGCACAACGCCGATCCCGAAGGCATCCACTTCACCATCTCCGACACCGGCTGGGGCAAGGCTCTCTGGGGCAAGCTCTACGGTCAGTGGCTGTGTGAAAGCTGCGTATTTGCCTACGACTTTGAAAAGTTCGACGCAGCCGACATCCTGCCTCTGTTCAAGAAGTACAATATCACCACCTTCTGTGCACCGCCCACCATGTTCCGGTTCTTCATCAAGGCGGGCGTCGAAAACTACGATCTGTCCTCCCTCAAGCACTGCACCATCGCAGGCGAAGCACTGAACCCGGAAGTATTCCACAAGTTCAAGGAATACACCGGCCTGTCCCTCATGGAAGGCTTCGGTCAGACGGAAACCACGCTGGCCATCGCAAACTTTGTGGGTGACACTCCCAAGCCCGGCTCCATGGGCAGACCTTCTCCCATGTACGACGTTGACATCATCACTCCCGAAGGCAAGTCCTGTGAAGTGGGTGAAACCGGTGAAATCGTCATCAGCACCAAGGACGGCGTTCCCGCCGGTCTGTTCAAGGGCTACTACATGAACGAAGAAGCTACAAAGGAAGCATGGCACGACGGCTACTACCACACCGGCGACACTGCATGGCGTGATGAAGACGGATACTTCTGGTATGTCGGCCGTGTGGATGACGTTATCAAGTCTTCCGGCTACCGCATCGGGCCCTTTGAAATCGAATCCGTTATCATGGAACTGCCCTACGTTCTGGAATGTGCCATCACCGGCGTTCCGGATCCCATCAGAGGCCAGGTTGTCAAGGCGACCATCGTTCTGGTGAAGGGAACTGAAGGCACCGACGAGCTGAAGAAGCAGATCCAGACCTACGTCAAGGAACACACCGCACCCTACAAGTACCCCAGAATCGTTGACTTCGTGGATGAACTTCCCAAGACCATCAGCGGCAAGATCCGCAGAGTGGAACTGAGAGCGAAGGACAGCGCGAAATAATCGCAACTGAACGGAGAATTTCTGCGGAGATTCTCCGTTTTTTGTGTGGAAAACTCAACCGGCGGTTAAGATAAGGTGGGGGAACGGTTTCCGGACAGGTTTTTGACAAAACACATCCGGTATGGTATACTGAAGTCACAGAAGACGCGCGGCTCTGAATATCTTGAAGGAGAGTATCGTATGAATTATGAAGAAAACCGGATCGGGAAGAATATCGCCGAGCTGAGAAAGCGGGATCACATGACGCAGGAGCAGGTGGCAAAGCTGCTGAATGTCAGTCCGCAGGCCGTCAGCAAATGGGAGAATGGGGTCAGTCTGCCGGACACCGAGATGATGCCGAAGATTGCCGGGATATTCGGAACAAAGGTGGATGATCTTTACTTTGGCCGGAGATGGGCGGCATCCGCAGCTCCCGAGCCGAACGGGGAACCTGCCGTTGACCGCAGAAAGAAGAGACACGCCAATCTGCTGATCTACCGGTATTTCAAGGAAGAGGATGTGGATGAGCTGACCGATGAGGAATTTGCCGTTCTTCAGCGGAAGCTGTGGTATGAGATGAAGTCGATCAGCGGAATCACCTGCAGCTTCACAGATTTTTACGCAGGATGCAACGGGGACGATATCAGCGGAAACGGCGACTGGACGGATTACCAGATTTTCAAGCGGAAGAACATGGTGGATGACACGCTCAGATTGTGGATGTTCGGTATGTATGAGCGGATGTTCACCATGGGCAGACTGCTTGGCGTGACAAACTTTTTCGATTACGGATGCCGTGAGGATCTGCAGGGACTGATCCTCCTGTACGACGACCGGATGCATTACACCGGTATTGATGACAATATTTTCCACAATTATTTTGATAATTTCCACACTGAGCCGGAGTATGTGAATCAGGTGATGCAGTCCTTTACAGGCGGTGTCGACAGAATCCGCTACATCAAATCCAAATATCCCTGTCCGCTGGAGATTCCGGAGAACAATATGATGCTGATGCCTTTCAGAGGATGCAGTCCAAAGGTTTCCCATTATTACAACGCTGAAACAAATGAGGAACTGCTTGAGAATCTGGCACGGGATTTCGAGAGAGTGGTAATGCTGGTGCACACTGAGATTGACAATCCGGAACTGAAAAACATGAAGCCGAGGGATCTGGTTTACAACGATATTCCGGTGAAGGTGGAATGTTTTGAAGAGGAGTACGCTTTCATCAAGCAGAATATGCCCGGGTTCGAGTTCTACCGGATGGGGAAGCGCAGACACGGTGATATGCTGATCTTCGGCACAAGAGTACCCACTGACCGGATCACGCTGGAGAAGGAATACACCATTGTCGGCGACAAGCTGCTCAGCTACGTGATCGACACCCACTGGCACGAGATGATATACGAATAATCACGGAAGAGGTGATCCTGCGGGACGCCTCTTTTGCTGTGCGGAAATTTCGGGTGAAATCATAAAAAAGCAGTTGAAATTATACCGGAGTTATAGTATAATACGTATAGATTGTCAATCCACTGAACAGGAGGATGTGTATATGAGAATTGTATTCTTCGACCTTGATACCCTGCGTCCCGACCATCTGGGATGTTACGGTTATTTCCGCAATACCTCCCCAAATATCGACTCCATCGCGGCAGAGGGAGTAAGATTCGACAACTACTACTGCTCCGATGCGCCCTGCCTGCCTTCCAGAAGTGCGCTGTCCTCCGGTCTGTTCGGCATCCACAACGGTGCTGTGGGACACGGCGGAACCGCAGGCGACCAGACACTGCAGGGAAGGGACAGAGGTTTCCGCAGCCGGTTTTCCCGCACCAATCTGTTCCAGCAGTTCCGCGATGCCGGTCTTCATACCGTGAGCATTTCCACCTTCGCCGAAAGACATACCTCCTACTGGTACTACGGCGGCTTCAAGGAAATGTACAATGTAGGCATGGGCGGCGGTGAACGTGCGGATCAGGTATCCCCCATCGCCATCGACTGGATCAGGCGCAACGCAAAGAACGACAACTGGTTCCTGCACATCAATATGTGGGATCCGCACACCGCATACCGTACTCCCGAGGAGTTCGGCAATCCCTTTGAAGGGGACGATTTCTTCGATCACACCTGGATGACCCAGGAAATCATCGACGAACAGCGGAAGGAAGCATCCCCCCACGGTGTTCGGGAAATCGGGATGTACGACAACACCCCGTGGCCGGAATACCCCCGTCAGCCCATGGAAATCTTCGACATGAACGACTATCGGAAGCTCATGGACGGATACGACTGCGGCATTGCCTACATGGATATGCACATCGGGTACATCCTCGATGCACTCCGGGAAGAAGGCGTGTACGATGACGTTTCCTTCATCATCACCTCTGATCACGGTGAGAACATCGGGGAACTGAACAGCTACGCCGAGCACTCCACAGCCGACCACATCACCTGCCGGATTCCCATGATTATCAAGTGGAACGGCGGTCAGAAGGGCATCTCCGACGACTCCCTCCGGTACAATATCGACCTGGCGCCCACCGTGGCCGATCTGTTCGGACTGAAGAAGGCGAAGATCTGGGATGGCGAAAGCTACGCGAAGACCATCACCAACGGCGAATCCGTGCCGAGAGACTATCTGGTTCTCTCCCAGATGGCGCACGTCTGCCAGCGAAGTGTCCGCTTCGGCGACTGGATCTATATGCGTACCTACCACGACGGCTACCACAACTTCCCCCGTGAAATGCTTTTTAATATAAAGGAAGACTTCCATGAGACAAAGAATGTGGCAGCAGAGCATCCCGACATCTGCGACAGGGCATCCCATATGCTTCTGGACTGGTTCGATGAGCAGATGATGAAATCGGAAACCGGCGTGGATCCCATGCAGACCGTGCTGAGAGAGGGAGGTCCCTACCACACCCGCGGCTGGCTTAAATACTACTGCGAGCATCTGAGAAAGACCGACCGTGCTGAGGAAGCCGACCGTCTGATTGCACGACATCCCGGTGAACTCTAATCCGTCCCAAATTTTTTATACATAAAGGAGCATACAATCATGACTGAATGGCTTATGAACTTCGTCAACACCTACGTTGTCCAGTTCGCCATTGACCTCGTACTTGCCGTACTGATCCTCATTGTCGGCTTTGCGGTGATCAAGGCGCTGGTCAAGAACATCAAGAAGGCAAAGGGCTTCCAGAAAATCGACGTGAACGCCCAGTCCTTCCTCATTAACTTCGTTTCTATCCTGCTCAAGGCAGTGGTCATTCTCTCCGCTGTCATCGTCCTTGGCGTACCGGAATCCTCCGTGGTAGCCGTTCTCGGTTCCTGCGGTCTGGCAATCGGTCTGGCACTTCAGGGCGGTCTGTCCAACATCGCTTCCGGTGTGGTTATCGTTCTCTGCAAGCCCTTCCATGTCGGTGACTTCATCATTGCAGGTGATGTAAGCGGTGTTGTCAAGGATATCGGTATTTACTACACTCTTGTAACCACTCCCGACAATCAGGACATCCACGTTCCCAACGGCACTCTGGTCAACAGCACCATTTCCAATCTCTCCACCGAATCCACCCGCCGTATTGACTTCGATTTCAGCGTAGCATACGACACCGATATCGATCTGGTGAGAAAGGTACTCCTCGCTTCCGCTTCCATGAACGACATGGCTCTGAAGGATCCCGCACCTCAGGTTTATGTTGCCGCTCACGCAGAATCCGCGCTGACCGTTAAGCTCCGCGTATGGGTTGCAGCAGAAAACTACTGGACTCTCTATTTCGATATGTACGAAGACGTGAAGAAGGCATTCGATAAGTTCAACATCGAAATTCCTTACAACCATCTCAACGTTACTATCGACAACAAGTAATTCACATGCAGCGGATATCTTCGGATGTCCGCTGTTTTTCTGCTTTGCAAAATATGAACTGTAATTCACAATTGAATTACAAAAATCACAGTAAGAGTGAGAAAATTCCGGGAAGATTTATACAGTGTTAATAAAAATATCATAATTAAATGCTATAATAAAATCAGAAAGAGCGGGGGATGTATCCTGCCGCGAAATATTACCGGAGAGAGATCATGAATGTCCTGATGCTTCTGAGACCCAAAAGTGAAGTGCAATATGTATACGATAACTGGACCCTGCGGAAAGGACTGGAAAAGATGCGCAGCGGCGGCTACACAGTCATGCCTGTTCTGTCCCGCGACGGATTGTACATGGGCAGTATCAGCGAAGGGGATTTTCTGTGGTATCTGGCTGACAACGGTGAGTTCCGTGAAAGTGCGAAAATCAAGGATATTGTCCGGAAAAACTGGATGCCTGCCGTGAACGTGAATGTGTCCATGGAAAGTCTGATTCACAGCGCGGAAAGCCAGAATTACATCCCCGTTACCGATGACTGGGGAACTTTTATCGGACTTGTAACCCGAAGCACCATCATTAAAACATTCTGCAGTGCAGAGAACAGCGTTCCCGCATCCGCAAGATGAATAACCGACCGCCTGATTTCTTTGGGCGGTTGATTTTTTGTTTACAATTTTACGATCCTGTGATATAATAAGAAAAAAACAAGTGAGGCAGTTATGATTAGATTTGGCATCATCGGTTCCAATTTCGTTTCCGACTGGATGTGCGAGAGCGTGGATGTGTCCGAGGGCATCGTGAACCATGCAGTGTACTCCCGGACGATGGAAAAAGGCACAGAATTCGCACAGAAGCACCATATTCCCAATGTTTTCGCCGATATGGAGGCGTTTCTTTCCTCCGATATCGATGCGGTGTACATCGCCAGCCCCAATTTCTGTCACTTCGGGCAGGCCATGGACGCCATGAATCACGGCAAGCACGTTCTGGTGGAGAAGCCCGGTGCTCTCAACGAGGCACAGTGGGCAGAAATGTGTGACTGTGCGGCGAAGAACGGCGTGGTTCTCATGGAGGCAATGCGCCCGTCCCACGATCCCGCCATCACCGGCGCAAAAGCAAAGCTGGACGGGATCGCACCCGTCCGCAGATCGGTGTTTGAATACTGCCAGTATTCCTCCCGTTACGACAAGTTCAAGGCCGGTGAGATTCTCAATGCCTTCAATCCCTCCTACGGCAATGCGGCGCTGATGGATATCGGGGTGTACGCCCTGCAGTGCTGTGTACTGTTCTTCGGGGAACCGGAATCCGTGTACGCAAAATCCGTGAAGCTTCACAATGGCATGGAAGGCATGGGATCCATTTTCCTGGATTACGGCACCCATCAGGCAGAGGTGGTTTACTCCAAGATCACCCAGTCCTGCACGCCCACCGTCATCACCGGCGAAGGAGGCAGCATTACCATCGGCAAGCTGTCCACCGGTGAGGATGTGAAGTTCTGCCCCAGATCCCGTGAAGCTGAGGATATCACGCCGGAAAAGCCGGAGAACAATATGGTGTACGAGATTGCGGATTTTCTGGACTGCATCGGCGGAACGGCGGATCCGAAGAGGTGGCAGGAGCTGACCCGCATCACGATCCGAATCATGGACGAAGTACGCCGTCAGAACGGCATCACCTTCCCGGGCGTGGAGCTGATCGGGGAATAAAGAGAAAACTTCCGGTGAAAATCGGAAGTTTTTTATTCAATCAGCATTTGTGGAATTTTTTCGTTTTTTTCAAATCCAAAATCTGTTTTTAC
>JAFQWY010000147.1 GCA_017407225.1 Clostridia bacterium
CCAAGGTCGGGAAGTTCCGCTTCCTTGTACTGTCCACCGATATGCTTGACCGCATCATGTAGCTGGTCGGCAAGACTGGCATCCGGCAGAGGTTCACACGTTACTTCTTTTGCTCCACCATACATCATATCGTCCAGTTTCAGAGTACCAAGAACCATTTCGGGATGTTCGACGAAATAGCTGTTGACGGTAATTCCGTCCGGTGTCTGTCCGAGGTGTACCCAATCCGGTTCGATTACTTGTGGACGGTCACGCTTCTGCAGGAACAGGATGTCGGTGGTGACTTCGGTTCCTGCGTTTTTCTTGAACGCATTGTTCGGAAGACGGATAGCACCAAGCAAATCGGCACGTTCTGCGATATACTTACGGACTTCCGGGGACTGCTTATCCATTGTATAGCGGGAGGTCACAAACGCAATCACACCGCCCGGACGCACCTGATCGAGTGTTTTGGCTATGAAGTAGTCATGAATGGAAAAACCGAGCTTGTTATAAGCCCGGTCATTGACTTTGTAATTGCCGAAAGGGACATTACCCACAGCAAGGTCGAAAAAATCCCGTCTGTCCGTGGTTTCAAATCCGGCTACGGTTATGTCAGCATTCGGATAAAGTTGTTTTGCAATCCGTCCGGTAATACTGTCCAGTTCCACGCCGTACAGCTTGGAGCCGGACATTTCCTCCGGCAAAAGTCCGAAGAAATTCCCAACACCCATCGCCGGTTCCAGTATGTTGCCAGTCTGGAATCCCATGTTGCCGACAGCTTCATAGATTGCCTTGATAACCGTGGGAGAGGTGTAATGGGCGTTCAATGTGGACGAACGTGCGGCGGTATATTCCTCCGGTGTCAGTGCGAAAGACAGTTCGGCGTATTCCTTCTGCCAGTTTTCTTTGGAATCATCGAACGCATCAGCAAGACCGCCCCAGCCGACATATTTTGAAAGAATCTCCTGTTCCTCCGGAGTGGCATGGCGGTTTTCGGATTCAATCTGCTTGAGGGTATTTATGGCATCCATATTCATCCGGAATTTTGCCTTTGCACCGCCTGCGCCGAGATCATCATCCGTGATTCGGTAGTTTTCGGGAGGGATTTCTACGGATTCCTTGGTTCCGATAGTCTGAATGACCACATCAAACGGCATATGATTTTCTTCTGCCGGATAGACAGCCACCGTTTTTGTGGTGTATTCCGTCTGTTCCAGATTCGGTTCATCCGGTATTACTTCTTCAGATACCGTAATTTGTGGCTGTTCTTCCGTTTCGGCAGGTTGCTCCGGCAGTGTTTCTTCTTCCGGTTCCTGTACAGCTTCCCGTGCCGCTTTCTCATCCTGCGTCAGATACCGGTCGTTCCGGATCAGTTCATTCAGACGTTTCAGCACATTCATCCACGACATTTCCACATCAGCACAGCCGTTTTTCTTCAGCCGGATACCTCTGCTGTCATGATCTTCCCAGCTTCCGCCTGCTCCGGAAAGCGCATGACTGTGACCGCCGGTTCCGTATTCGTTTTTCAGAAATTCAATTTTCGCTTTGTCGGTATGGTTTCCGGTCAGATATTCGTAAATCCGATATTTTCCGTTATGAATTCCACTGCCATGGCTGACGAAAGATTCACGAATCTCATCTTCGGATATAAACTGCCGTACCTCCGGAAGCTCGGTCATATCGGTAGTGTATTCGTAGGTCATGTCCGCCAGTTCACGGAAAGCGGGAACCATATCCAAGGGATTTGCGTGATGGAACCGGAGCAGACTGCGGTCTTTGGCATAATCTCCGGCAAACCGCACCAGTTCATCCGCAAGCACTTCCCCCATGAACGGTGCAGTAAGCATTTCTTCAATCC